>NZ_JBFRGZ010000017.1:0-94326 GCF_052115605.1 Arthrobacter sp. 2MCAF15
CTGCTCAAAAGTTGTGCTGGACATCGCGGCGCTCACAGTTCGCCACCGTTCTTGGACGCGTACTCCTGCGCCGACAGCAGCGGACCCTCCCCGGTCACGGCGACCTTGAACAGCCAGCCGGCCCCGTAGGGATCGCTGTTGATCAGCGCCGGGTCATCGACGACGGCGGAGTTGATTTCGGTGACCTCGCCCGTGACCGGGGCATACAGGTCCGAAACGGACTTGGTCGACTCCACCTCGCCGCAGGTCTCCCCCGCCGTCACCGTCGAACCGACCTCGGGCAGGTCCACGTACACAATGTCGCCCAGGGCGTCGGCAGCCACGGCCGAAATGCCAATCCCCGCAGGGCCCGATCCGTCGGCGGCAACCCACTCGTGTTCCGCGGAGTACTTCAGTTCAGCAACTACTTTGCTCATTTCAATTCCTCAAATCTCGTCTGACTAAGAATCTTTAGTGGATGTCGGTCCCGAAGGGACTTACTTGTCCCGCTTGTAGAACGGCAGTGCCACGACTTCGAACGGCTCGGCCTTGCCGCGCAGGTCGATGTCCAGTGCGGTGCCGGGCTCGGTGAACTCGACATCGACGTAGGCCATGGCGATCGGGTAACCGAGCGTGGGGCTGGGCTGGCCGGAGGTGACTTCGCCGACGACGTTGCCGTCTTTGAGGACCGGGTAGTGCCCGCGGCCCGCGCGGCGCCCCAGGCCCTTGAGGCCCACCAGCTTGCGGCCGGTGGTGGAGCCGGCGCCGGCTGCCTTGAGTTCGCTCAGGGCAGCTTTTCCGATGAAGTCCGATTCCTTGGCGAGCGAGACAACCGGACCCAGGCCCGCCGCGTAGGGGTTGCCTTCGCGGGAGAGCTCGTTGCCGTAGAGCGGCATGCCGGCTTCCAGGCGCAGCGAGTCCCGGCAGGCCAGGCCGGCGGGGATGAGCCCGTGGCCTGCACCGGCTTCCAGCAACGCCTCCCACAGGGCCGCTGCGTCCTCGTTCGGCACGTAGATCTCGAAGCCGTCCTCGCCGGTGTACCCGGTACGGGCCAGGAGGAGATCCCGGCTGGCGCCGCCGAACATGAACGGGACCTCGACGGCGGCGTAGTACTTCAGCTCCGTGACCAGCGAGTGCTGCTCCGCCGGGACCAGCGCCAGCAGGATGGCTTCCGCGTTCGGTCCCTGGACGGCGATCAGGGACGTCTCGGCGGAAACGTCCTCCACCTTAACGTCGAACCCGCCTTCTTGGGCAGAACCAGCCCGTTCGGCCAGTGCTGCGGAGACCACCACGGCGTTGCCGGCGTTGGGGACCACGAGGTACTTCTGCTCGCCACGGCGGTAGGAGATCAGGTCATCGATGATGCCGCCGTCTTCCTGGCAGATCAGCGAGTACTTGGCCTTGCCGACGGCGACTGCCGACAGCTTTCCGGCAAGGGCGTAGTCCAGGAAGGCTGCGGCGTCCGGACCGGTGACCCAGACTTCGCCCATGTGGGAGAGGTCGAACAGGCCGGCGGCGTTGCGCACGGCGTGGTGCTCGGCCAACTCGGAGGAGTACTTCAGCGGCATCTGCCAGCCGCCGAAGTCGGTGAAGGAGGCGCCGGCCTTCTTGTGCTCTTCGTAAAGTGCTGTGTAGTTCTCGGTCATCGGGAATCCTTAGTTTTCGAATTCGGAAAGCGGCGGGCAGGAGCAGACCAGGTTGCGGTCCCCGGCAGCGCCGTCGATCCGGCCGACCGGAGGGAAGTACTTGTCCTGCCTGAGCGTGTGGACGGGGAACGCAGCCTGCTCGCGCGGGTACTTGCGGGCCCAGTCCGAGGAGACCACCGCGGCAGCCGTGTGCGGTGCGTTGCGCAGCGGGGAATCCTCCAGGGTGAAGTCCCCGGCGGCGACCTGCTCGATCTCGGCGTGGATGGTGATCATCGCGTCGATGAACCGGTCGATCTCCGCGAGGTCCTCGGACTCGGTGGGCTCCACCATGAGGGTGCCCGCAACGGGGAAGGACAGCGTGGGGGCGTGGAAGCCGAAGTCGATCAGGCGCTTGGCCACGTCCTCGGCGGTCACGCCGGTCCTGGCCGTCAGTTCGCGCAGGTCCAGGATGCACTCGTGCGCCACGAGGCCGCCCTCGCCCGTGTACAGGACCGGGAAGAACTCGTTCAGGCGGGCCGCGATGTAGTTCGCTGCCAGCAGCGCCGACTTGGTGGCCTCGGTCAGGCCCTGGGCGCCCATGAGCTTCACGTACGCCCAGGAAATCGGCAGGACGCCGGCGGACCCGTACCGGGAGGCAGAGATCGCAACGCCGGTTCCCGGTTCGACAGCGCCGGCGTTGTGCGCCGCTTTGTTCGCGTCCCCCGGCATGAACGGTGCCAGGTGGGCCTTGGCCGCGACCGGGCCGACGCCGGGTCCGCCGCCGCCGTGCGGGATGCAGAAGGTCTTGTGCAGGTTCAGGTGCGAGACATCGCCGCCGAACTGGCCCGGCTGGGCCAGGCCGACGAGCGCATTCAGGTTGGCGCCGTCGACGTAGACCTGCCCGCCGGCCGCATGCACGGAGTCGCACACCTCGCGGACGTCGGCGTCGTACACCCCGTGGGTGGAGGGGTAGGTGATCATGATGGCGGACAGGGCGTCCTTGTTGGCCTCGATCTTGGCGTTGAGGTCCGTGTGGTCGATCGTGCCGTCGGAGGCGGTGGCCACGACGACGACCTTCATGCCGGCGAGCACGGCCGAGGCCGCGTTGGTGCCGTGGGCGGAGGCCGGGATCAGGCAGACGTTGCGCTGGGCGTCACCGCGGGAGAGGTGGTAGCCGCGGATGGCCAGCAGGCCGGCGAGTTCGCCCTGGGATCCGGCGTTGGGCTGGATCGAGACCTGGTCGTAGCCCGTGATTTCAGCAAGGTCAGCTTCGAGGCCGCTGATGAGTTCCCGCCACCCCTCGGTCTGGGAGTCCGGCGCGAAGGGGTGGATGGAGGCGAACTCCGGCCAGGAGATGGCTTCCATCTCGGCCGTTGCGTTCAGCTTCATGGTGCACGAACCCAGCGGGATCATGGTCCGGTCCAGGGCAAGGTCGCGGTCCGAGAGCTTGCGGATGTAGCGCAGCAGCTGCGTTTCGGAACGGTGCGTGTTGAAGACCGGGTGCTGCAGGAAGTCGGAGGTGCGCAGCACACCCTCGGGCAGCTCGAAGCCCTTGGCCTCCACCACCGGACCGGCGCCAAAGGCGACAACCACCGCGGAAAGGACCTCCGGCGTCGTGGTTTCATCGACTGACACGCCAACTGTGTCCGCGTCGATGAGCCGCAGGTTGATGCCGCGGGCCTCGGCGGCGGCGATGACCTTGGCGGCCTTGCCGGGCACGCGGACCGTGAGGGTGTCGAAGAAGGAGTCGCTCGCCAGTTCGCGGCCGACGATCTTCAGCGTGGCGGCGAGGGCGCGGGCGTTGTTGTGGACGGTCTCGGCGATCGCCTTCAGCCCGTCCGGGCCATGGTAGACGGCGTAGAACGAGGACACGATGGCCAGCAGCGCCTGCGCGGTGCAGATGTTCGAGGTGGCCTTCTCCCGGCGGATATGCTGCTCGCGGGTCTGCAGGGCCAGGCGGTAGGCGGGGACGCCGGCGTTATCTTTGGAGACGCCCACGATGCGGCCGGGGAGCGTGCGTTCCATGCCCTCGCGGACCGCCATGTAGGCGGCGTGCGGGCCGCCGAAGAACAGCGGCACGCCAAGGCGCTGCGTGGAACCGACGGCGATGTCCGCGCCCTGCTCGCCCGGAGGGGTGATCAAGGTCAGGGCCAGAAGGTCCGCTGCCACGGTGACCAGGGCGCCGCGGCCTTTGGCCTCTGCGATCACGGCGGACTGGTCCCACACCCGGCCGGAAACGCCCGGCTGCTGCAGGACGACGCCGTTGATGTCCCCGGCGGGCAGTCCCTGGGAGAGGTCGGCGACCTCGACCTCGAAGCCCAATGCGTCGGCGCGGCCCCGCACAATGGCGATGGTCTGCGGGAGGCAGTCGGCGTCCAGGACCGTCTTGCCGTCGCGGGCACCTGCGTTCTGTCCTGCGGACTTATTTGCCCTGCGCATCAGGAGCACGGCTTCGGCGACGGCGGTGGCCTCGTCGAGGAGGGACGCGTTGGCGACCGGCAGCGCGGTGAGGTCCTGGACCATGGTCTGGAAGTTCAGCAGCGCCTCGAGCCGGCCCTGGGAGATCTCCGGCTGGTAGGGCGTGTAGGCCGTGTACCAGGCGGGGGCCTCGAGGATGTTGCGGCGGATGACCGGCGGCGTGACGGTGTCGTAATAGCCCTGGCCGATCATCTGCACGGCGGTCTTGTTCTTGGAAGCCAGCTTGCGCAGTTCGGCCAGCACCTGAACTTCGCTGAGGGCGCTGTCCAGGCTGAGCGGCTTTTCCTGGCGAATGGAAGCGGGGAGTGCATTGTCTACGAGGCCGTCTACGCTGTCGTAGCCGACGGCCTTGAGCATGGTGTCGATGTCTGTTTGGCGGCGCGCACCGATATGGCGGTCTGCGAACGTGGACGGGGACGACTGAATCGTCATGAGGAACTCCATAATTCAGGTGGCACAGAGTGCCACGATGATTCGGGTTCCTCCCCGCTCTGTATTGGACCTGAGAGTTTCCGCGTTGCCTGCTGTTAGCAGGCGCCACTTGCACCGTCGGTGAGCCCGGTTTCCCGGACTGCTTTCCAGAGTTGCCTTGCCGCGGCGGTACGTGGGCCTGAGAGATTCCTGGGGAGGATTTGCTCCTACGGCGCCTGCTGAACGTACCGGCAGGACTCTCCCGCCGCAGATCATAAGCTGTGCCACTGGTGGGTGACACGGCTCACACGTTACTTGTTGCAGGGGCCGGTTGCAAGAGGTGGGTCCGTATGAGGCGTTGTTTGACGATAACAACCGCAGGCCGGTCCGCGTCCGCGAGGCTAGGCCAACTAGTCCGCCGGCCGGGGAGGTTCGTGGAGGCCGAATGCCGAGCCTCGGAGGTACGGCACGGCACCGGAGTCGCCGGAAGCGGACGACGGCGGAAAAGTCCCGCCGTCGTCCGCTTGCCGTTTGGTGCCCTTACAGTCTGTGATACTCCGGAGCTGCCCACCGGGCGGCCCCGGAATCGGCCTTGCTTGCCGGTTGGCCCGCGTACGTCCAGACACACGGCCGGCCGGCATCACTCGGGAGGAGCTGGCCCTCGTGCATCGAGATGCTCGCTCCGGCCGGGCTCTGCCAGACTCCGGTCAGTTCGCAGTGGGTGCCCGTGGCTTGACGCCGCGGCGCTGAGAGTTTGATGATCCTGCGTGCCCGTTTCTCGGCTACGGGAAATCTCTTCTTCACGATGACGCTCCTGGCCGTTCCCGGTAGGTGCTTTCGGGAACATCAGTGATGAACATGTGTCCGGGGGCGTGGCTGATGGCGAAGGCTGGCCTGGATGCCATCACTGCGCTCTGCGGTGTCACGCCGCAGGCCCAGAAAACCGGCACTTCCCCCGGCCGGATCTCCACCGCATCGCCGAAGTCGGGACGGTTGATGTCGGCAATGCCGAGGTCCCCGGGCGTCCCGACGTGAACCGGGCTGCCGTGAACCTTGGGCACCTCCGACGTCACCCTGATGGCCGTTTCGACCAGTTCGGGCGGCATCGGGCGCATGGAGACGACCATCGGTCCGTGGATTCGTCCGGCAGGGGTGCACTCGATGTTCGTGCGGTACATGGGGACGTTGCGGCCGGTTTCGGTGTGCCGGAGCGGGACGCCCGCGCTGGCGAGCGCGGCTTCGAAGGTGAAACTGCAGCCAATGAGGACGCCCACCATGTCATCACGCCAGACCGATGCGACGTCCGTGACTTCATCGGCAAGTTCGCCGTCCACCCACACCCGGTAGGCCGGGATGTCAGTGCGGATGTCCGCCCCCGCGGCGAGGACGCTCCCGTACTGTCCCGCCGGGATGACGTCGATGACGGGGCAGGCTTTGGGGTTGAGCCGGCAGAATTCGATGAATTCGTCGGCGTAGTCCGCCGTCACCGCTATCAGGTTTGCCTGGGTGTAGCCATCGCCCCATCCGGAGGTGGGGGTGACCAGGCCGTTGCGGAACTTCAGGCGCGCATCGGAGGGTGCCAGGTGTGCGTTGGCCTGGTTCATCGGGCCTCCACCAGCTCATTTACAGCCGGATCATTTTCCACCAGCTCAGTTGAAGGCTGCAGGTACTCCTGGTCCTCGGCAACGTCGGAGTCCCGGCCCAGGGCCAGGCCCACCAGGGTCAGGAGGCAGGCAACGCTGAGGTAGATGGCAACCGGGACCCAGCTGTTGAAGGTGCTCAGCAGGAGGGTGAACATGAACGGTGCGATAGCGCCACCGATGATTCCGGCGAAGGTGTAGGCCAGCGAACTGCCGGTGGAGCGGAGCCGCGGCGAGAACTGTTCAACAACGAAGGCCGCCTGGGGTCCGTACATAAACGAGTGGCAGAGCAGGCCCAGCACCGTTCCCACGATCAGCATGACCGGGGACCGACCTTCGAGGACGATGAAGAACAGGTACCCCCAGACGGCGGCGGCCACTGCGGCGATTGCGTAGACCAGCCGGCGGTTGATGTGGTCGGAGATGGCCCCGGCGAGCGGCATGGTGAAAATCTGGAGTGCCGAACCGATCAGGACGGCCACCAGCACTTGGCCGCGGTCGAAGCCAAGTTTCTGAATGCCGTAGGTGAGCATGAAGACGGTGCACAAAGCGTAGAGGACGTCCGGGCCGATGCGGCTGAGCATGGCTGCGATGAGGGGGCGGCGCTGGGTTGCCAGGACTTCGCGGATGGGGGACTTGGGCTTGTCTCCTTTGGCTTCCATGGCCTTGAAGATGGGGGTGTCTTCAAGCTTGAGCCGGATCCAGAGCCCGAAGGCCACCAGCAGGGCCGAGATCAGGAAGGCGATTCGCCAGCCGAAGTTCAGGAAATCCTCTTCGGACAGGGCCATGGTCAGGACGGCAAGCACGCCGTTGGCCATCAGGTTGCCGGCGGGCGGGCCGATCTGCGCGGCGGATGCCCAGAAGCCGCGGCGGTTCGGGTCACCGAATTCACTGGAGAGCAGCACTGCCCCGCCCCACTCGCCGCCGACGCCGACACCCTGCGCGAAGCGAAGGAAGACCAGGATGGCGGGGGCAATGATGCCGATGCTGCCGTACGTGGGCAGCAGGCCGATGAGGAACGTGGCGGCGCCGATCAGCATGAGCGTGATGACCAGGATCTTCTTGCGGCCGATCTCGTCGCCGAGCCGACCGAAGATGATGCCGCCGACGGGCCGGGAAATGTAGCCCACGGCGTAGGTGGAGAAGGCCAACAGGGTGCCCGTGACAGGGTCCGAGGCCGGGAAGAAGATCAGCGGGAAAACGATCGCAGCCGCGGCGGAGTAGACAGCGAAGTCATAGAACTCCAGTGCGGTTCCGGTCAGGCTGGCCGCGAATGCCTTGTACATGCCCTTGCGCCCTACAAAGGGCTTCGGGTCAGCGGGGGCCGTTACGGATGAAGCGGCCATGTGTACCTCCATGAAGAGTGGGGATGTCAGCCAAGTGCGGGCGGCTGGTGTTGGTGCGCCTTTTCGGTCCGGGCCTGCGGCGATGCGGGTCGGGACCTTCGGGTGCGTGTGCGGCTACCGTGATGGGCTGCGGAAGTCGGGACTGCGTTCAATTATTAGGATCAATTGTTGGATTGTTGAACAATCCGAATTGTTGAACAATTTACGCGACGCAGGTCACATCGTCAAGGGGTCGAGGGTGTTGCGCTCGTCGCGGCAGCCACCGGGTATAGCCGGATTTAAGGCGCCGAAGCGCTGCCTCAAGGCCTCAGGCCGCGTTCTCAGGGCACCGCGGCTGTGCTGGTTTCAGGGCTGCATGAACGGCGACGGCGGGACCACCCGCCGTCGTCGTCTTATTTTTTGTGGTTCTGAGTTTCTTGAGGTTCTGGTTTCTTGAGCTGGGAGTGTCTACCCCGGAGGCGGAAGGGCGGCATAGCTATGGGGCATCGAATGAGGATTGGTCGGCCGGTCCTCGTCGGAGGAGGTGGGCTCCCTGGTGTCGTAACTGCGCGCCGTCTTCAGGTTCCGCGATCGCTTGTACAGACCCACGGCGACCAAACCGAGGCCAGCGGCTAGAAGCGCGAGTCCCAGGACGAACACAGCCGCCGCACCCTGTCCGGCGCTGCCCGAGAACACCTCAACCAGTGGCATCGGCAGCGTGAACAACGTGGCCACCAGCAATATCGAGCCCGCTGCGATTTGCCATGTTCCTTTGGACCGCATGGTTCCCCCCTCCATGTTTTGCGTGTCAGCCTTGCGGCCCAGTAAACCCGAAGGGTGCGTATTTAGATAGGGCCGCCTCCGGGTGCTGGGCCCGAGAAAGTCGCGGGCACCAGGCGCCGGGCCCGGCCTATCATGGGGATCACGGGACGAAATGTAAGCGGGGGCCGCTTGGCATGACCAGCGAACGCGAACGCAGTGACGCGCCAACGGGTGGCGTTGCGCTGGTGACCGGCGCGAGCCGCGGTGTCGGCCGGGGCATCGCGCTTGCCCTTCAGGCCGCGGGGTTCCGGGTTTATGGCACGGGCCGGTCGATCGAGCAGGCGGACCTCCCGCGGGAGATCGTGCGCCTGCGCTGCGACCATCTCAACGATGACGAGACCGCGCACGTGTTCGACACGATCCGGACCGAGGGCGGCCGCCTCGACCTGCTGGTCAATTGCGCCTGGGGCGGGTACGAGAAGATGATCGAAGGCGGCGCGTTCACGTGGCCGGCACCGTTCTGGGAGCAGGCGCCGCATCGCTGGACCGGCATGATGGACGCCGGAGTCCGCGCCGCATTTGTGTGTTCGGCGCACGCGGCGCGCATGATGACGCCGCGGCACCGCGGCCTGATCGTCAACATCAGCTTCTGGGCCGCGCAGCGCCACCTCGGCAACACGATCTACGGCATCGCCAAAGCGGCCACCGACAAGATGACCTCCGACATGGCCGTCGAGCTCAGACCGTTCGACATTCCGGTCATCTCGCTCTACCCCGGCCTGGTCCGCACCGAGGCGGTCCTGGCCGCGGCGGAAAGCGGTGCATTCGATCTCTCGACCAGCGAAAGCCCCGAGTTCATCGGCCGGGTGATCAATGCGCTGTTCCATGATCCGGACCTGATGACGCGGACCGGCCAGGTGCTCATCGCCGCTGCGGTGGCAAAGGAGTTCGGCGTCCTGGACATCGACGGAAAATCGCCGCCGGCGCTGACGCTTGCGGACATCTAGGCAGCTGGGGTGGACGACGGCGGGACGTGCCGCCGTCGGGTTCCCGGGGAGCCGCACGGGCCTCGGGCTGGTGGCCGGAAACCCGTGCCCGGGTGCGATCCCAGTGCAGAGGGGGCGTCTTTCATTGGGTGAGCCTTTCATTGGATGAGGAGCGGCCGCATGATAGGCGCATGACCCCCATCGCATCAGCCGACGAATCCGCCGTTGCGAAAGCCCACCGCGAACTCGAAGCTGCCGGCGTCCGCACCGTGATCGGCACGGTGGTGAATGCTTCGGGCATCACGCTGGCCAAGAGCGTTCCGCTGGCGCGGCTCAAAATCTTCCACGAATCCGGGATGGGCGCCGCCCCCGTCTGGCATGTCTTCACCATCGACGGCGGGATAGCGTTCACGGACAGCATCACCACGGTCGGCGATATGCGCCTGAAGATCGACATCGCGGGACTCCGTGTCCTGCCCGGCGGCCGGGCATGGGCACCGGCCCGCCTTTTCGAACAGGATGGAGCCGCCTCTCCGGCCTGTGCCCGCGGTTGCCTGGCCGACGTCGAGGGCAGCCTGGTCGAGGCCGGGTACCAGGCGCTCGTGGGCCACGAACTGGAATTCTTTCTCGTCGCCCCGGATGGTGCAGCGCTGGAAACCGCGCCCTGGGTTCCGTACGGGGCAACCGGCCTCCTGGACCGATCGGAATTCCTCGATGACCTGCTCTCAGCGCTGAACCAGGCCGGGCTTCCCCTGGAGCAGCTTCACGCCGAGTACGGCAGGAACCAGTTCGAGTTTTCCCTTCCCCCGGCCCCGCCGGTCCAGTCCGCGGACACGGTGGTCCTTGCCAGGATTATCGTGGGCATCGTCGCCAGGGCCCACGGCATGATGGCCTCGTTCTCGCCGTCGCCCTTTCCCGGCAGCGTTGGAAACGGCGCCCACCAGCACTTTTCGCTCCGAAGGAACGGAGTGCCGCTGTTCTCCGGCGGCAGCGGACCGCACGGCATCTCCGCCGAGGGAGGCGCTGCCATTGGCGGAATCATCGCAGGGCTCCCGGATGTCCAGGGTTTCCTCACGGGGTCAGTTTTGTCCGGAAGCCGGTTGGCGCCCGGCACGTGGTCGGGTGCCTACTTGTGCTGGGGCCTGGAAAACCGGGAAGCCTCGGTGCGCTTTCTGAACGAGGGCCAGGGCAATCCGCACGGAGCCAACGTCGAGGTGAAAATCGTCGACCCGTCGGCGAACGTGTATCTGGCCTCCGCAGCCATCCTTGCCCTCGCCCTTGACGGCATCCGCGGCAAAAGCGGGCTTCCGGCAGAGATCCCGGGTGACCCCGGACGGCTTTCGGAAAACGAACGGCACCAGGCAAACGTCCGGCTGCTCTCAAACTCCCCCGCCGCCATCATCGACACCCTGGACAACTCAAGCCTTGCCCGCAGGCTTCTCGGAGACGCCGTCGTCGACGCCACGGTGGCTGTCCGGCGCTACGAACAGCGCATCGCAGCCGAACTCACGCCGGACGAGCTCGCCGAACGCTTTCGACTTGCCTGGTCGATCTGATGGCGGGCGGTGACTTCCCGGACTTTGTCGAACACGTCAGCCTCGTCGATCACCACGTGCATGGCGCGTTTCACGCCGACGGTGATGAGGCACGCTTTCAGAACTCGCTGAACGAAGGGAACACCGAACCACTGGCCAACCCCGGGGACGCCTACAACACACAAATCGGGCTCGCCATCCGGCGCTGGTGCAGCGGCATTCTTGATCTGCCCCGGCACGCCTCACCGGCGGAGTACTGGAGCCGGCGCGCCGAGCTAGGAGAACTCGAGGTCAGCCGGCGTATGACCCGCGCTGCCGGGGTGAGCGACTGGCTGATCGACACAGGACTGGACGCCGCTGACTACCTCGGCATGGCCGGCATGGCCGAGGTCTCCGGCGCGCGCACCCACGAGATCGTTCGGCTGGAACTGCTCGCCGAGTCGCTGATCCGGGAGATTGCCAACCCGGCAGACTACGTCGACGAGTTCGGCCAGCGGCTCCACGAACTCACGCGCACCGCCGTGGGCGTCAAAACCGTTCTCGCCTACCGGGCAGGATTCGACCAGGACCTCAACCGGCCAGCACCGGCGGCGGTCACTGAGGCAGCCCGCCGCTGGCAGCAGACCCCGCGCGCCGGCACCAAGGCGAGGCTCACCGACGTGACACTCATTGCCCACGGGATCCATACGGCCGTGTCGATGAAGCTTCCCGTGCAGTTCCATGTCGGATTCGGCGACCGAGACCTGGACCTCCACAAGACCAATCCCCTGTACCTCCTGGACTTTCTCCGGTCCGCCGAAGTCCGGGACACACCCATCATGCTGCTCCACTGCTATCCGTTCGAGCGCGAAGCAGGCTACCTGGCCCATGCCTTTGAGAACGTCTACATCGACGTGGGCCTCGCCGTGAACTACACCGGGTCACGGAGCCGGGATCTGGTGGCCCGCTCCTTCGAACTGGCCCCCTTCACCAGGATCCTGTACTCCTCCGACGCCCTCGGCCCGGCCGAACTTCACTACCTCGGGGCGAGGCTGTGGCGCAACGCAATCGCCAAGGTAGTAGGCGGATGGATCGACGACGACGACTGTTCGGAGGCAGACGCCCGCAGGATCGTGCAACTCGTCGCGCGCGAGAACGCCCGCCGCGTGTACGCGCTCCCCTGAGCAGCCGCCGTCCGGTGTCTAGCTTGGCTAGCCGTTGAATTCGGCCGGGTGCGGGCCGGTGCGGCCGTCCCGTTCGAGTCCGTCCACAACGGCCAGCTCATCCGCGGACAGATCGAAGCCGAACACGTCCAGGTTGTCGCTGATCCGCGACGGCGTGACCGATTTGGGAATGATGATCCGTCCCTGCTGCAGGTGCCAGCGCAGGATCACCTGCGCCGGGCTCCGGCCGTGCCGGGACGCGATATCAAGGATGGCCGGATCCTCGAGGAGGGCTCCCTGGGCCAGCGGGCTCCAGGCCTCGGTGGCGATTCCGTAGGCGGCGTTGAAGGCACCGATATCCCGCTGCTGCAGGGCCGGGTGCAGCTCCACCTGGTTGACCGCCGGCACCGTACCGCCGAGGTCGATGAGCGTCTGCAGGTGTTCGGGCAGGAAATTGGAAACGCCGATCGCCCGGACCTGGCCGTCGGCCAGCAGCTTCTCCAGGGCCAGCCAGGAGTCCGCGTATTTGCCCAGCCCGGGAGCGGGCCAGTGGATCAGGTACAGGTCAAGGTAGTCCAGGCCGAGCTTGTCCAGGCTGGACTCGTAGGCCGCGAGGGTGGCGTCGTAGCCGAGATCTTCGATCCAAAGCTTGGAGGTGATGAACAATTCGTCGCGGGCAATCCCGGATTCCGCCAGCGCACGGCCGGTGCCGGCCTCGTTGCCGTAGATCGCGGCGGTATCGATGCTCCGGTAGCCGGCGGCGAGAGCCGCGCTGACCGCGGCGGTGGTGTCGTCGTCGGACACCTGGAAGACACCGAAACCGAGCTGCGGCATCTGGACCCCGTTATTGAGCGTGACGGTGGGAATGGCGGTCATGGTTTCTCCTGAAGTCAGATCGGGTGACGGGGACGTCGGTGGCCAGCCGACGAAGTAGGGCGCGCACGCTAGTAATTGCAAGCGCTGTGTTTATTGTTGCACAAAGATATATAGCGCGCAAGCAACTACTTTCGACCACGGGCCGCCGTTCAGCCCCGCTATTCAGCCCAGTCGGCGTCGTCGTAGGGGCGCCCCCGGAAGTGGGCGCGGAGGTACTCCCCCACCACGGCAGCCCCCAGGTCCCCGGTCTCGGGCGCCACCACCCGGCCGTCGATGCGGCGGACCAGGCGCTGGACAAACCGTTCCAGGCCGGGGTCCTCGCCCAGCCGGAAGAACGTGGCCTGCGTGCCGGCACGCCCCAGGCGGTCCAGCTCGGCGACCGTGACGCGGATGGTCTCCGGGTCCGGCGGATAGCAGAACCAGGACTCGCCGTCGGCCAGCAGGTGGGCGGTGGGTTCGCCGTCGGTCACCACCAGGAGGACGGGCTGCATGGACGGGTGCTGGCGGAAGAAGCGGCCGGCCAGCAGCAGTCCGTGGTGCAGGTTGGTGCCCTGCTCCCGCAGGGCCGGCAGGGCCGTTAGCTCGCCGATGTCCATGGTCTGCGCGTAGCGGCCGAACGTGATCAGCTGCAGCCGGTCGCCGCGGAACCGGGTGGAGACGAGGTGGTGCAGGGCGAGGGCGGTGCGTTTCATGGGCACCCAGCGTCCCTCGGCGGCCATCGAGAAGGACACATCCGCCAGCAGGACGACGGCGGCCTGCGTGCGCGCCTCCGTCTCCGTCACCTCGATGTCCCCCACGGCGAGGCGCAGTCCGCGGCCCGGATCACCGCCGTCGGCGATAGTGCGGCGGATCGCATTGGTCATGGTCCGAGTGACGTCCCACGGCTCGGCGTCGCCGAACTCCCACTGCCGGCTGGAACCGGTCTGTTCCCCGGCCGCCCCGGCGACGCGCGTGTCCCGGCGCCCCTGCCGGCCGGAGAGTTGCTTGGCGGTGTCCCGCAGCAGCGACCTGCCGAGCCGCCGCATGGCCTGGGGCGACAACCGGAGATCCCCGTCCGCCCCGCGCCGGAGGTAGCCGCCGTCCTGCATTGCCCGCTCGATCTCCGCGAGGGTGCGGGCCGTCACGGCGGCGTTCTGTCCCAGCTGGCGGGCCAGCGCGTCCAGGTCCAGATCGTCGAGGCTTGAGCCGCTATAGGACTGGGAGAGCTGTTCGGCCAGCTCGTCGAGTTCGGCGATGTCCTGGAGCACCCCGGTGCCGTCGCCGAGCCCGAGTCCTTCCTCGCCGTCGAAGCGTTCGGAGCCGGTCCAGTCCTCACCGGGTCGCAAGGCGCGCAGGCTGTCGTCGAGCTGGTCGAGCTCGGCCATGAGATCGGGCGAGCCGAATGCCTGGGCGGAGAGCCGCATCAGTTCGTCGCGCTGCTCGGCGGACATGGAGCGCAGGAGCCGCTGGGCGGCGGCGGCGCGCTGGGCCAGCGCGTCCACCAGCTCCTCGACGGATTGTGGATTCTCCGGAAAGAAGTGGCCATGCCGGGCCATGAAACCCTGGAAGTCCGCATCAGTATCCTCGCCGCGCCGGTGTTTGCCGAGGAGCTCGTTAAGGTCGCGCAGCATTTCGCTCACGGCCGCGCGGTCCTCATCGGTGGCGCTCTCGAGTGCTTCCTTCATGCCGGCGAACCGCTGGTCAAGGAGTTCGCGGCCCAGCAGATCCTTGATCCGCTCGTAGGCCTCCCGCGCGGTGCTGGACTGCCAGTCATAGGAGGCGAGTTCGTTGACCGCTGCCGCCGTGGAGCGGGGCAGGTTCTGCAGCTGCATCTCCCGGATGGCGCGGTCGGTGTTGTCCATCATGGCGTCGCGGGCGAGCTGCTTGCGTTCCTCCAGGACGGCCGTGTCGAGCAGCTTCTGGACTTCGCTGAGGGTGCCGTCCAGCCGGTGGCGGCTGAGCAGTTCATTCCGGCGCTGCTGGACGCGGCTGGCGAGGTCGTCGAGGCCCTCCCGGCTACGGCCGCCGCGCCGGAGAAACTCCTGCAGGGCGTGCCGGGGCGAGTAGCCTGCCATGACGTCCTCGGCGACTGCGTCGAGCGCCTCCGCCAGGTCCACCGGCGGGGCGAGCGGATCCGGCCCTCCGGCGTACCTGCCGTACCTGGACCGGTTGTGCGCGCTCATGGGCCCTCCTGTCCCTAAACTTTGGACTGCTAGCCGTAGATCGTTTCTTCGTCGTCGGAATCCTTGGAGATCCGCCGGGCGAGGTAGAGGCCTTCCAGCGCAAGTTCGACGGCGGCGGCGCGCTGCCCGTCGTTTTTCGCGCCCAGGCGCTCACTGACTTCCTCGTACAGGCGGGACCCGTTTAGGTTCGGAAGGTTGTGGAGGAACTCCCGCGCCGTGACCAGTTCCCCGGTGGTCACCGTGGTGTGGCCGTCGAGAGCGGCCACCAGCGGACCCATGTCGAGGCCCTGGAAGTGCGCCCGCACGGCTTCTGCGGTGGCTGTGCGCAGAAGGTGGTCCAGGACGGCCTGTTCACGGCCTTCCTCGCCTGACTCGAATTCAATCTTTCCCGTGAGGACGTCCACGGCGGCCTCCAGGTCGATGATCCTGGCGACGGCCTCGTCCTCGCCGCGGACGCTGGCACGGCGCAGGGCCGCCGCGGCGACGGTTTCGGCACCCGCGATGCCGAACCGGGCGGAAACCCCGGAGGTCTGGTTGACCGCGGGAGACTGCCGGAGTGCCCGGGTGTAGCGGGCCAGGATCTCGAGGATGACGGGCGGGACGCTGGCCACCAGCTGCCCCTCCTGGCGGATGACGGCGACCTCGTCGTCGAGCTCTATCGGGTAGTGCGTGCGGATTTCGGCACCGAAGCGGTCCCGCAGGGGCGTGATGATCCGGCCGCGGTTGGTGTAGTCCTCCGGGTTGGCGGACGCGACCACCAGTACGTCCAGCGGCAGCCGCAGCACGTAGCCGCGGATCTGGATGTCGCGTTCCTCCATCACGTTGAGCATCGAGACCTGGATCCGCTCGGCGAGGTCGGGCAGCTCGTTGATGGCGATGATCCCGCGGTTGGAGCGCGGGACCAGGCCGTAGTGGATGGTTTCCGGGTCGCCGAGGCGGCGGCCCTCGGCCACCCGCATCGGGTCGACGTCGCCGATCAGGTCCGCGACGGAGGTGTCCGGCGTCGCGAGTTTTTCGACGTAGCGTTCCGAGCGGTGGCGCCACGCCACGCGGAGCCGGTCTCCCTCGGTGAGGACGCGGGCGCGGGAGTGTTCCGTGATCGGTTCGTACGGGTGTTCGTTCAGTTCCGATTCCTCGATCACGGGCGACCACTCGTCCAGCAGCCCGGCCAGGGTGCGCAGGAGCCGCGTCTTGCCCTGTCCCCGCTCGCCGAGCAGGACGATGTCGTGCCCGGCGATGAGGGCACGTTCGAGCTGGGGAAGGACGGTCCGGCTGAACCCGAACAGACCGGGCCAGGGATCGCGGCCCGCGGCGAGCGCGGCGAGCAGGTTGTCGCGGATTTCGCGGCGCAGGTCTTTATGAACGTGGCCGGAGGCACGCAATTCACCAACAGTGAAGATATCGGGGCGATCACTCACTCCTCTACGGTAGTCCTCGACTGTGCGGGGAATCGAGGGATTTCTTCCGGTTCCCGAGCATTGGTTGCATCTGCCGCTACCGCTGCGCGGCTGCCCCACCCCTCGCAAGCTCGGGCGGGGACCCCTGCCGCTACCGCTACGCGGCTGCCCCACCCCTCGCAAGCTCGGGCGGGGACCCCTGCCGCTACGCTTAGACCTGATGACTGCTGCAATGCCGCCGGCACCATCGGCGCCACCATCCGGACCGCCGTCGGGACCCTCATCGGAGTCTCGGGGCACGATCCTCCTTCTGGTGCGCCACGGGGAGACGCCGACCACCGGCAAAGTCCTCCCGGGGCGGGCCCCGGGACTGCATCTTTCCGACTTGGGCCGGGCCCAGGCTGAACGGGTCGCCGAGCGTCTCGCCGGTTTGTCCGTCGATGCCGTCTATTCCTCGCCGCTCGAGCGCGCTATGGAGACGGCGGAGCCCACAGCAGCCCGCGCGGGCCTTGAAGTGAAGCAGGACGCCGGCCTGCTCGAATGCGACTTCGGCGAGTGGACCGGCGCCTCCCTCGCCGAACTGGCTGGTCTCCCGCAGTGGCAGACCGTGCAGCACAGCCCCTCCTCCTTCCGCTTCCCGAACGGCGAGAGCTTCACCCAGATGCAGGCGCGGATCGTCGGAGCCCTCGAGGCCCTGTGCGCTGCCCATGCCGGCGGCGTGGTGGTGTGCTTCTCCCACGCCGATCCCATCAAGGCCGCCGTCGCCCACGCCCTGGGCACGCACCTGGACCTCTTCCAGCGGATCGTCATCAGCCCGGGGTCAGTGTCGGCTATTTCATTTGTGGAGGGCCAGGCACCCGCCGTGCTCATGGTGAATTCGACGTCGGAACCCCTCAGCGGGCTGAGGGGGCCGTGATGAAACTGGGGCTGACGGTGAATCGGGGCAGACGGTGTCCGGCCGGGAGCTGACGCTGCTGGCCGAGGGCAGCGTCGAGCTGCTCGGACGCCTCCCGCGCAGCAGCAACGAGACATTCCTCGTCCAGGTTTCCTGCGGTGACGACTCCGCTTGGGCGGTCTACAAGCCGGAGGCCGGGGAACAGCCGCTGTCCGATTTCGAGCCGGGGCTGTACCGGCGGGAACGCGCGGCCTATCTGCTCAGCGAGTCCCTGGCGTGGGGACTCGTGCCGCCGACTGTGATCCGGGAGGAAGCCCCGTTGGGGATCGGTTCGCTGCAGTGGTTTATCGAGTGCGACTTCCGCGAGCACTACTTCACCCTGTACGCCGACGCCCCCGAGACCCACCGCGACCTGGCGCAGATCGCACTGTTCGACTACGTCGCCAACAACACCGACCGCAAGAGCGGGCACGTGCTGCGCGGTGACAACGGGCGGGTGTGGGGCATCGACCACGGGTTGTGCTTCTCGGCAGGTTTCAAACTACGCACCGTGATCTGGGACTTCGCGGGCGAACCCATCCCGGATGCCCTGCTCGAGGACATTGCCCCGCTCGCGGAGGCGGTACCTCCCGAGTTGACTGAACTTCTCGACGACGGGGAGGTCACCGCCTTGCAGCACCGCGTGCAGCGCCTGCTGCGCACCCGGGCGCTGCCGGTGGACCGCACCGGCATGCGCTATCCGTGGCCGCTGGTTTAGGCAACCTCCCGCGGGCTGCCCCTGCCCTACTGCCGGGTCAGCTCGCCGATCTTTCGTTCCAGCGCGGCGCGTTCGGCCGCGTTGGTGCACAGCGCGACGGCCTGCTGCAGGGCGGATCGCGCCTCCCCGCGGCGGCCGAGCCGGGTCAATAACTCGCCCCTGACGGCAGGCAGCAGGTGCGAGCCGTTGAGTTCGCCCCGGGATGCGATCGCGTCGACCAGTTCCAGCCCGGCGCCCGGGCCCGATGCCATGGCCACCGCCACCGCGCGGTTCAGTTCGACCACCGGCGACGGCGCCAGCCGCCCCAAGGCCTCATAGAGGATGACGATCCGCTGCCAGTCCGTTTCCGCGACCGAGGGGGCCACCGCGTGGCATTCGGCGATGGAGGCCTGCAGCCCGTAGGCGCCGAGCCCGCGGCCGGCCCCCGCGGCCTTCGCCAGTGCGGCACGGCCGCGCCGGATCGCCGACTGGTCCCACAACCGTCGATCCTGGTCCTCCAGAAGGACCGGGCGGCCGGAGGTATCGAGCCTCGCGGGGAAGCGCGCGGCCGTCAGTTCCATCAGGGCAAGCAGGCCGAACACCTCGGGTTCGGGCGCCAGCCGCGTGAGCACCCTGGCCAGGCGGCGCGCTTCGCCTGCCAAGTCCGTGCGCATCCAGGATTCACCGCCTGACGCGAAGGAACCCTCCGTGAAAATCAGGTACACGACCTGGAGCACCGAGCCAAGCCGTTCGGGGACTTCGCGCGTTTCCGGCACGGCAAACGGAACGTGGGCAGCGGCCAAAGTCTTCTTGGCCCGGGTGATGCGTGCCTGGATGGTCGGCACCGGAACCAGGAACGCCTTCGCGATCTCGTCGGTGCCCATGCCGCCCACCACGCGCAGGGTCAACGCGATCCGCGCTTCCCTGGACAAGACGGGATGGCAGGAGATGAACATCAGGGCCAGCACGTCGTCGTCGATCGCGTCGGGGTTGAACAGCGAATCCGCGCCCGGTTCCGCCTCCGAAAGGTCCCGGGCCAGCAGGGCGTATTTTTCGTCCCGGGCGGCACGCCGCCGGAAGGTGTCCACCGCCCGGCGCCTGCCGGTGGTCAGCAGCCAGCCCACCGGTTCGGCGGGAATCCCATTCACCGACCAGGACACGAGGGCCTCGGCGAGCGCCTCCTGTGCCAGGTCTTCGGCCAACGGGAAATCGCCAGTGTAACGGGCAAGGGCGCCGACGATGCGGGCGGACTCCATGCGCCACACCGCTTCGACGGCGGCCCTTGCCGCGTTGCTGCTCACTGCTGTTTTGGGCTGGGCAGTCCGGGTTGGCTGGTTCAGACCTGGCCGGTCTGCTCGCGCCAGGCGCGTTCCTTCTGGATCCATTCATTGTCCTGCGGGAACTCGTCGATGGAGGGTACCCGGCGGATCTCGGTCTTGGTGCCCGCCGTCATGGGGGCCCGTTTCGCCCACTCGATGGCTTCCTGCTTAGATGCGACGTCGAGGATGTAGTAGCCGCCGAACAGCTCCTTGGTCTCGCCGTAGGGGCCGTCAGTGACCACCGGGGTGTCGCCGGTAAAGTCCACCACGACGCCCTCCTTGGGATCGTCCAGGCCCTCGGCCGCCAACAGGACGCCGGAGCGGATCAATTCGTCATTGAATTTGCCCATGATCTCAAGCATTTCGTTGAAGTCGGCCTTCTCGAAGTTGGCGTACGACTCATCGGTGCCGCGCATGATCAACATGTACTTTGCCATTTCAATCTCCTAGGTTGTGGAAAGTCGCCCTCCGACCTTCTCACCCACAGGTCGAACAGCGCGAGGGAAAATCGACACGGGCCGGAAATTCATTTGGCGCGGCGCATGGCAACTCGCGGCTTGCCGGCGGCATCCAGGTTGCGGCGAATTGTCATGGGCCGGTCCCCTGCCTTGCTGCTGCGCCTTACTGATACGCCATCAGCCGGGCTATATCGGCGTCGCTGTCGCGGATCCGCCCGCTGAAGAAGCGGCGTCCCCTGATCGGGTGGATCTAGATCCGACGACGGCGGGACTTCCCGCCGTCGTCGAGATTCTGGGCTACCGTCCGGGCGCTACAGCCGTCCTAAGTCCCGGCCCCGCGGGAAACCAGCTCACGGAGTTGGGCAACTGGGTCGGGGACCTCAGCTCCGTGCGAGAACAGGATCCTTCTCGGCACCAGTTCGCTGAGCTTCCGCAGCGAGAGCTCCGCCTGCGCCGCGTCCGCAGTGAAAGGTGCGGGCGGCCGCGCCACTACGCCTTCCATCGCGCCCACCGCGTCCCCAACGAACAACACTCCCTCGTCCTCGTGGAGCAGGCCGATATGACCCTTCGTGTGCCCGGGTGTCTCGATGACCCGAAGTCCCCGGACATTGTCCCCCTCCGAAAGTGGCCGCAGCGGGACAGCCGAGGAGATCGCCTGGACCTCAGGCGCGCCGGCCCAGACCTCGGCTCCCGGGGTCCTCGATGTGACCTCATCCAATCCGCCGACATGGTCTGGGTGTGAATGGGTAAGGACGACGTCGGTGATATCGGACCATTGGGCGCCGACTCGCTGCAGTGCCAGTTCGATCTCCGCGGCGCTTCCCTTCAGCCCGGCGTCGATCAAGATCAGCCCGGTGGAGACCCCGACGAGAAAGCAGCGCACGTCCAAAGTGAGCTCGTCCGGCCCGGCAATTCCTGCAGGCAGATGAATTTGCTGAACAACTGGTTCCACAAATGACCGGACGTTAGCCATGTTCATCCTCCCGAAGGTGACTCAGTCCCCTCAATATCGGCATAGCACGCACAAACGTCAAGGCTTTGGGTGAACCGTCACCCGCCAGCGGCAGCCGAACGCCACGCCTGCGTCGTGATTTTATGGGCCGCACTTCCCGACACGGGCCCTGTCCAGCAGGAAGGGCAGCACTTTCGTAGACTCAATGGAGATCCGACGTGTCTCCCCACTTGAGACATGCCCGCCACAGGAAGAGCCATCGATGAAGATTATCGTCCTAGTAAAGGAGGTCCCCGACACTTACGGGGACCGAAAACTGAACCTTGAAACAGGCCTCGCCGATCGCGAAGCCAGCGAGACGGTCATTGATGAGATCGGCGAGCGGGCCTTGGAGCTGGCACTGACCTACGCCGACGCGAACGAGGGCACTGAGGTCGCCATGCTCTCCCTCGCCCCCGAGGGTGCCACGGCGACGATACGCAAGGGGCTCGCGATGGGCGCGGGAAGCGCCACCCACATCTGTGACGAGGCGCTGCGGGGCGCGGATCTTGGACTGACCGCTGAGACCCTCGCAACAGCGATCCGTCGCGCTGGATTCGACCTCGTGATCACCGGCAACGTCTCCACCGATGGATCCGGCGGCATGATTCCCGCGATGCTTGCCGAACTGCTCGACGTGCCGCACGCGACCGGCCTCAGCACTGTAGAAATCAACGACGGCGCCGTGTCCGGCTCCAGGCCCGTGGAATCCGGCGTGCAGACCGTATCAGCGAACCTGCCCGCGGTAATTTCCATTACCGAGGCCCTTCCCGGGCCGCGCTTTCCGAATTTCAAAGGCATCATGGCCGCGAAGAAGAAGCCCCTTGAGGTGCTTACCCTTGCTGACCTCGGGATCACGGCCGACGATCCGGACGCGGCGCGTTCGATCATGCTGAGCGTTGCAGAGAAGCCCCCGCGCGCGGCGGGCGTAAAGATCATTGACGAGGGTGATGCCGGCGAGAAGCTCGCCGACTTCCTTATCGAAAACCGACTGGCGTAAGGCGCAACGACATGACTGAATATCCTCGTGACGCAATCCTCGTCGTCGTTGAAACCATGGCTTCCGGCGAACTCGAGAAGGCTGCGGCCGGACTCTTCGGCGCTGCCGCTGCAGTGGGCACGCCCATTGCACTCGTACTTGCCTCACCCGGCACCGGGAGCGCCGCCGCCGCGGAGGCCGCTGCCCTGGGCGCCGCGCATGCACTGGTGGCGGAGACTCCGGACCCGGGCACGCTCGGCGTGCCGGCCGTTGACGCGCTGGCCGCCGCTGTGGGGCAGCTGCAGCCGGACGCGATCCTCATTTCGCATTCGCTGAATGGACGCGACCTTGCCGGCCGCTACGCCGCACGTTCGCGTGCAGCGATTTCTGTCGACGCGATCGGTGTGTCGCGTGATGACGAGGGCGTGCTGGCACACCACTCCGTTTACGGCGGCGCCTACAACGTGACGTCAACGGCCACGTTTGGGGCGCCGGTAATTACGGTCCGCCAGGGCTCCATCGAGGCGCGCGCCACGGCTCAGCCGCAGGCATCGGAAACCTTGGAAGTGACGCCCTCCAACAAGCCGGCCGCACGGATCGACTCGTTCGAGGAGGCAGTTGCCGCCACTGCGCGGCCGGAGCTCCGCGGTGCCGCGAAAGTTGTGGCGGGTGGCCGCGGGCTCGGGTCGGAGGAGCAGTTCGCCCTGGTCGGCCGGCTCGCCGATACCCTCGGCGCTGCCGTTGGCGCCTCGCGTGCTGCGGTGGATGCCGGCTACATCCCCCAGTCGGCCCAGGTCGGCCAGACCGGGGTTTCCGTGTCCTCACAGTTGTATATTGCGCTGGGCATTTCCGGCGCGATTCAGCACCGGGCTGGTATGCAGACCGCGAAGACGATCGTCGCCATCAACAAGGATTCAGACGCGCCGATCTTCGAGATCGCCGACTTCGGCGTGGTCGGCGACCTCTTCGAGGTTGTGCCCCAGCTGATTAGCGCCCTTGAGGCTCGGAAGAAGTAGCGATGGCAACTCTGTCTCGGAATATTCGGCGGGGCCTGCCGCGCGTCGAAGGCGGTGACCCCTGGCCCGCAGCAGGCGAGGTGCCCGCACGCATTGTCACGGCAGACGCGACGGCTGGGTCGGCGGCCCCTCCCGCGGTGGGACCGGTCACCGCCGGGCCGGCGGCCTTGGCGCCGCCCGCCTCTGCTGCCCAGGAACGGGCTCAGGAACCGGTGCCGGTGCCGGTGCCGAATGCAGCGTTGTCCGCTCCGGTCCCCGCAGTGCACGACGACGGCGCGGCGGCGCGGCAGCTTCGGCGCGGCCTGCCGCGCGTGTCGGGCGGGGAGCCTTGGCCGCCAGCGGGCGAGGCTCCGGCATCAGTGCCGGTTGTGTCCGGCGCTCCCGCGGCTGTCGGGCCGCCCGCCGCAGTCACCACTCCCGCTCAGGCAGCCGCGCCCGCGCCGGCCGTAGAGGTTGCTGCCCAGGCTGCTGAGCAAGCGGCGCCAGCAACGACGTCGGCTGCAACTGCCCCGGCCACCGCACCTGCCGCACCGGCGACGGGATCCACAGCGCTCCGCCGCGGACTCCCCCGGATTCCCGGCGGTGAACCGTGGCCGCCAGCCGGACTTGCTCCGGCTTCCAGCGCGGTGGCGGCCGCTGCCGCCGCTATTCCGGCCGCTGCGGTTCAGGCTGAGCCCGAACCCATTGCCGAGGCCCACGCCCCGGCTGCCAGCGTGGCGGAGACCGTTGCCGTGGTGGAAGCCGTTGCCGAGACGGAGCCCCCGACGACGGCGACTGCGAGTTCATCAGCGACCACACCCGCTGTCACCCCAGCAGCGGCAGCACCAACAGCCCCAGCACGGTCCGGCGCCCCGACACCGGCGTCAAGGCCTGCCGCCGTCGACAAGCCCGTGAAGCCAAAGTCCGAGGCGAAACTTTACGGTTCGCGCACCCTGGGACAGTGGATCAAGCTCGTGGTGCTCCTCGCGCTCGGCGCAGTGGCCGCGGCAGCGATTCTGGTCCTCGCCGCGCGCGGTGTGACCACGCTGCCGGGTGTCCCGGAGTTCCTGGAAAAGTACCCCGGCGCGTATGACCTGCCCGATACGGTCGAGCCCGGCTTCCCGTGGTGGGCGCAGTGGGCACACTTCTTCAACATCTTCCTGATGGTGCTCATCATTCGCTCCGGCTATCAGGTGCGCACCCAGCAGAAGCCGCCCGCGTACTGGACGCCGAAGGGCGGCGGCAAGAAGATCAGCATCAACCTGTGGCTGCACCAGTCGCTCGACATCTTGTGGCTGGCCAACGGACTCATCTTTGTGGTGCTGCTGTTTGCCACCGGCCGCTGGATGCGAATCGTCCCGACCAGCTGGGAGGTCTTCCCGAACGCGGCCTCCGCGCTCCTGCAGTACATGACCCTCGACTGGCCCGTGGAGACCGGCTGGGTGAACTACAACAGCCTGCAGCAGCTCATGTACTTCATCGTGGTGTTCATCGCGGCCCCGCTCGCGGCCATCACGGGTGCGCGCATGAGCGAGTTCTGGCCGAAGGACGCCAAGAAGGTCAACAGGATCTACCCGGTGGAGGTCGCGCGCGCGATCCACTTCCCGACGATGCTGTTTTTCGTGCTGTTCATTCTCGTCCACGTGTTCCTGGTGTTCGCGACCGGTGCGCTGCGCAACCTAAACCACATGTTCGGTGGAACTGACGAGGTGAACTGGGTCGGCTTCTGGCTCTTCGCGGCCGCAATCGCCGTCACGGCAGCAGGCTGGTACGCGGCACGCCCCCTAGTGCTCGCGCCAATCGCAAAGCTGTTCGGTCAGGTGAGCAGCCGCTAGGCTCCACCGTCCACACAGGGAGGATCCCGCGACAGTGAGGATCCCGCGCCGCACGCCACTCAGGCGCTCTGGCACGGGATCCTCAAGTGTCGGACCGGGACTTGCTGACCTTAGGGAGCGGGGTCCGACACTGACGAAATCTGGTCCTGCGGCTCGGTGGAAGTACGGTTTGAATGGGCGATGAGGACCAGGGCCGCACCGATAAGTACGCCGTTTTTTGCCACGAACTCGCCGTCTGCGGTCAACAGCAAGGGATCCCCGTCGGTGAACATCAGCCCCGGTGCCATTGCGAAGGTGGCGAACGTGCCAGCAAGGTGCACGGACAATGCCAGCAAGGCGAGACGGAGCAGGACGCCGCTGATGAGCAAGCAGCCAATGGCCAGTTCGGCGGCTCCGAGTGTCACCAGGACGAGCTGGTCTTGGCCAAATGGCAGAGTCTGAGCGATGAGCCCGGCCACCGGAGACTTGCCGACAATCTTCAGCCCGCCGAACCACACGAATACAAGCCCGAGCAGCACCCGCAAACCTGGCAAGGCGACCGGCCGCAGCGCCCGCGTAACCATATGGTCCAGGGCACGGGCCCGCTCGATTGCCCCCAAAGGGATGTGCAGCCGGTCGGAATAGGCTCCTTCCGAACCAGTCCGTTTATTCCGGCGTGGCAGTGGACCTTGCTCGCGTGCCTGGCGTCTGAGGCTCGATTTTTCAAACATGGCTACGTTGCCTTTCTTCAAGCAGCCCGCCCTGTCTGCGGGCCGCCCTCAGAGAAGCGTGGTCCCCGCGGCTTGCGGAAACCTTGCCGGTAGTCAGCCATCAATTGGACGCCAATCGAGCACACCCGCATGTTGTTCTTCCACAGCGAGCGGCGCGCCATGGTTCCGCCGGCGTGGAGCGGGGAGCGGGTCAGCTCGCCGAACTGCCGGCCAGCAATCTGGTAACGTTATCTATTCGTAATATTGCCTGATCGAAATGTGTTTGAATATGCCTGCAGACTCCGCTAAAGACGACAAGCCGAAACGGCTCCTAGGACTAAGTGGCACCCAGACTATCGGCTCGGCTTTGGCAGCGGTGACCTCTGCCCTGGTGGGGTCCTTTCTCGGCGTTGCCGGGACGCTTATCGGCGCCGCACTCGGCTCTATCGTTGCCACGGTGGGCGCCGCTCTCTACGCCAAAACTCTTAGTTCGGCCGCCACTGTCGCATCGAGGAAAATCCCCCTGCGGCGCAGGGGCGGACTGCCCACTGACGACGGCGACGTGCTGGCCGCCAGCGCTCCGGCCGAGAGCGACGAACCTCGAGCCAAACGTGTGAGGAGGCAACTCACCCCCAAGACCTGGATCAAGGTCGGGGCGGTCAGTGCCGCCGCATTCGTTATCGCGATGGTCGGCGTCACGGCGGTCGAATTCGGAACCAATCGGCCCATCTCCAGCCTTGTCTCGTCGACGTCGAGCATCGACAGCGGTGCCACCGGGCACACAACAACGCTGGGCAAAGCATTTAGCGGCAATCCGGCTGTCCCGAACGAGACAGACAAATCGGCCGGGAACCCGGCGGAAGTGCCTGGGCAAGTGAAGGAAGGCGCTGGCAAAGCGGGTGCCCTGACTACGGACGGTAGCCCCAGTGGCGTGGGCAGTGGGGCGGCCGGAACTGAAGCGCCGGGAGCTAACGGAGCAAGCGACACCCCGCCGGCAGACCTCGCACCCGACGCCGGACAGAGCCCGGAGCCTTCCCCCGTCACCGAACCGACCTCGGCGCCGGCGGTCCCCTCGGATTCGGGATCGGCCGCGCGGCCCGCACCGTGATGGCGAAGATAGCCCGCTGCTGTGGGCGACGTGCACGTCGCCCACAGCAGCGGGCTTTATAGCTGCCGCGGTCAGACGGCCGGCTGATGCTGGGTGATGCAATGGATGCCGCCGCCCCGGGCGAAGATGGGGCGGGCATCGACCATCACTACTTCGCGGCCCGGATACACCTGCTCCAGGATCCGGCGGGCTCCCGCGTCCGCGGGGTCGTCGAAACTGCAGGCGATGACGCCGCCGTTCACCACCAGATGGTTGATGTAGCTGTAGTCGACCCAGTCGAGCTCGTCGCGCAGCGTGTCCGGGGCCGGTACCTCCACGATGTCCCAGGCACGGCCCTGCGCGTCCCGGGTCCCGGCGAGCATCGCGATGATGTCGGCAGTGATCTGGAAGTCCGGGTGCAGCGGGTTGCGCTGGGAGTGGACCAGCAGCACACCCGGCGACGGGATAGCGGCCACGATGTCCACGTGTCCGCGGGTTCCGAGTTCCTGCGAATCACGGGTCAGCCCACATGGCAGCCAGATGACATGCGTGGCGCCGATGGTGCGGGCCAGCTCGGCTTCGACGTCCGCCTTGCTCAGGTGCGGGTTCCGGAACTTATCCAGCTGCACCGTCTCGGTGACCAGCACGGTGCCCAGACCGTCCACCTGGATCCCGCCGCCTTCATTGACCAGCGGGCTGTCCAGCAGCTCCGCCCCGGCCAGCCTCACCACTTCCGCGCCGACTTCGGAATCCTTGCCCCAGGTGGCCCAGTCCTGTTGCCCCCAGCCGTTGAAGACCCAGTCCACCCCGCCCAGCCGGCCGTCGTCGCCGGTCACGAATGTGGGCCCGATGTCCCGCATCCAGGCGTCGTCGAGGGGCGCTTCCACGAGGTCAATGCCAGCCGAAAGATAGGTCCGTGCGGCCGTCATGTCTGGCGGGTCCACGACCATGGTGACCGGCTCGAATTCGGCCACAGAATGTGCCACCGCTGCCCAGGCCGTGCGGGCCTCATGGGTTTCCTCCGCGGTGTGCCCTATCGAGGAACGCTCTGGCGGAAATGCCATCCAGACTCTTTCCTGGCGGGCCGTCTCGCTCGGCATCATCCAGCTCATGGCTGGTCCGCGGCCTGCTTGGCGGAGACCGCCCCGTATGGGCGGTCAAAATCGACTTCCCGGGTGAGCTCGGCGTAGGTGTCGGGGCGGCGCGTGGTCAGGAACGGGAACAGGTCCAGCCAGTCCTTGCGCTGGTCCAGGTCGAGATCGGCTACCAGGACGGCTTCCCGGTCCCGCGGCGCCTGGACCAGGACCCGGCCGTACGGATCGGAAATGAACGAGGAACCGTAGAAGTTGATGTCGCCTTCGTCGCCGGTCCGGTTGGGGACCACCATGAACGTGCCGTTCGTGATGCCGTGGCCTGTGATCACGTGCTGCCACAACGGCTGGTGGTCGAACTCCGGAAATGTCGGCTCCGAGCCGATGGCCGTGGGGTAGACCAGGATTTCCGCGCCGGCCAGCGAATATAGCCGGGCGACCTCCGGGAACCATTCGTCCCAGCAGGTGGGGAGTCCGACGGCGGCCCCGTCCAGTTCCGCGGGGCGGTACACGGGGTAGGCGTCGACGGCCGGACCGGCGCGGAAGTACGTGTCCTCGTAGTAGCCGGCGCTGACGGGAATGTGGGTCTTGCGGGTGCGTGCCAGCAGCTCGCCCTGGGGCGAGACGAGGATGGCGGTGTTGAAGCCCAGCCCGTCGTTTCCGTCGGAGCGCTCGTAGAGCGAGGCATGGGCGGTGATGCAGTGTTTCCGGGCTGCGTTGGCGGCGAACTCGAAGGTGGGGCCGTTGACCAGGTCCTCGGCATCCCGGGCGGGGTTGCTGCCGGCCCGGACGTTGGCCGGATATTTGGACAGCGTAAGTTCCGGCAGGAACACGGCCCTGGCTCCGGCGTCGGCGGCTTTGCCGATAGCTTCGGTCAGCACCTGCCTCAGCTCGGCGGCGTTTTCCCGCCAGCGGTGCTGGACCAGGGCCACGCGGAGGGGCCGGCGGGTGCTCTCCTGGCTTCGGGCGAAGGAGGCGGGCGGTTCGGTGTTGGCGATGATGTCCATGGTGGTGCTTCCTAACGGGACCCTAGGGGTCCTTGCATGATCGCGGGATTCCGCTGGAATCGCGTCGATTGATAAGTGATTGAGAGTTCGGTCGGTGGTTCATTTGCCCAGACCCTGTCCGGAAGGTTCCTGCAAGGTACTCGGGCGTGCTGCGGTGAGTGAGTCGATGGCGGTCGTCACCAGGGATCGCGCATGGTCTGTGGTGATGAAACCGTTGAGCCAGCGGCCGGAGATCCCTTCCACCAAACTGGTGAGGATCTCCGCGCTGACTGCGGCCTCGTCCTCGCTGGTGCCTTCACTGGCGGCCACGATGGCCCGGGCGATCTCGCGGTTCCATTCCGCCGTTGTCCGGGAAAGCGGTTCCGCCAGCTCCTTTTCGAAGATGGAGCAGGCCCGCAGTTCGTTCCAGGCCACCGAATTCCGGCGGACATCAGCGTCGTCCTTGATTTCGTCGAGGAGCAGGTGCCTGAAGTGCCGGGCGCGGCCTTCGGCGTCAGGGGAGGCGGGGGCGGCGTCGTCCTTGCTGACCTGCTTGTTGATGTGTTCAAGCGTTGCGGCAAGCAGGCCGGCCCGGTCGGTGAAGTGGTAGTACAAGAGGCCCGGTGAAACTCCGGCTTCTGCTGCCACGTCGTTGACCCGCATTCCCCGGACCCCGTTCCTGGCGATGCAGGTGGTGGCGGCGGTGAGGATCTTGGCTAGTTTGTCAGTCATGGTTTGACAGTAATACGTGCTCACCCCGCTCCGGTGCGGCCTCGGCCAGGGAGGCAGTCGGTTCGGGCCAGAGCCGGAGAGCCGCGAGATAGCCGACGGCTCCGATGACTGTGGAGCCAAGGAAGCTGAGGTCGATTCCCCCGGCGAGCTGCGAGAGCGGGCCCGTGTAGAGGGATGTGTCCGTGGCCAGCAGACCGAAGACTGATCCGATGGCCCAGGGCATCACGGCCCGGAGGTTCCAGCCGTTGCTGAACCAGTACCGACCGCGCGGTCCGTTGGCACGAAAGAGCTGGAGGTCTGCGGCGTGGTATTTGCCGCGACGGGCGACCAGGAAGCCCAGGACGTTGATGGCCACCCAGGGGCCGGCGAATCCGTTGAGCACCAGGGTCATGGCGGTGATGGAGTCCACCGCGTTGAACACGAAGACACCGAGGTAGAGGAGCCCGACGGCGATCACCGACGTGATGAGCGTGGTGTGGATGCGGCGCAGCCGCGGGAAGAGTGCTTCGAGGTCCAGGCCGCTGGCGTAGAGGTTGAGCACGCCCTGGCCGAGACCGCCCGCCAACGCGATGATGAGGATCGGCAGCAGGTACCACGCCGGCGCGGACCGCACCAGATCTGCAACGTAGGAACTCCCGAGTTCCGGGATGGCAGAGGCTGTGAAGGCGCCGAAGAGAGCCGTGACAAACAGGCCCAGGAACACCCCGAGGCAGGTGGCGCCGACCACAGAACGGTCCGAGTGGTGTTTCCTGGAGATGCGCCTGCTGTAGTCGCCCAGCGTGGGCGCGTAGGACAGCGGGCCCCCGACGGCAATGACGGCGGACAAAATCCAGGTGGGCCAGAAATCGCCCAGGAGGTAGTCGGCGTGCACGGAGGTGGGGCTGAACGTGGGTGCGAAAGCAACGACGCCGATGAGCAGCAGAATGCCGACCACCGGGGCGACAAATTTCTGCATTGCCACCACCGTGCCGTGGCCAAAAAGCGCGACCAAGACGATTTCCACGGAGATCACGGCGTAGCCGATTGCCAGCGTGGTGCCGTCAACGGGCACGCCCAGCAGCCGCTCGGCGGCGGCAACCAGCGCGTCGCCCGAAGTCCAGACCGCGATGGCGGCGTACGCAAGGGCGAATAACAGGGTAAGGGCGGAACCGATCAACCTCCCGCGGGTGCCGAAGTGTGCGGCGCTGGAAACGGTGTTGTTGGTGCCGGTCCGTGGCCCCAGGAGAGCCATCGGGGCGATCAGGGCCGTACCAAGCAGGAGACCGGTGAGGCTGGCCGTGGCGGCGCCGACGAAGTCCAGGCCGAAGGTGATGGGAAGCCAGCCGAAAACGATGACGGAGAAGGCGAAGTTGCCGCCGAAGAACACGGTGAACAGGTTCCGGGGGCGGGAGGTGCGTTGGTCGTCGGGAATGAACTCAATGCCGGCCGACTCAATGCGGCCGAAGCGGTCCTTGTGCGCGGATGCGGCACCGACGGAATCCGCGTCTTTGCGGAAGCGCGTGCTGATCATGGCAAGCCTTTCGTGAGCTACATCACGTTGATGCATTGCATCAACCATAAGTCCTGACTGAATTTTCAGTCAATAGCTCTCATCGCACAATCTGCCTTATTTTTGGACTGGATCCGGCGCTGCGCAGGCGGCCTGTCAGGGGGCACCGGAAAGCAGACGACGGCGGGACGTCCCGCCGTCGTCCGGGGACGGCATGAAATTGAAGACAACCTATCCGGCGGGGACCACCGGATTCACAGTGGTCAGCCCGCGCCCTGGCCCTCGCGGCCCACCTCTTCCAGAATCCTGGCCGACGGCGCCGCCGTCATCAACTGCCCTATCACCTCGGGGTTGTCCCACACCTGGCTGCGCAGCTTTTCCAGAAAACCGGTCGCAGCGTCCTGGGTGTCGAAGTCAAGGAGCACGGCCACGCTGTTCCGGTCCTCGGTGTCCCGGAACACGCGGACAGACCGGGCGCCCGAGGCCGCGCGGCCTGCGGGATCCGTGTCGAACACTTTCTTGAAAGCCTCATACTCCCGGACCGGGTAGCTAATTTGCAGGGTGAACATCGTCGTTCCTTTCCCTCGGGCTATGGCAGGGACCACGATAGGCCGTCCGGCGTTATCCCGGTAGGGCCGGACGGTGGCGTTGAGCGAGTCCCGCGCTGCCCTCCAGACGCAGGTAAACGTAGCGGACGACGGCGGGACCTCCCGCCGTCGTCCGCCTGCACTTGGATGCTCGTTTTGCTCAGGCACCTCCGAGCGTTGCGAGGAGGTTCTTCAGAACCGTCTGTTCGGTCGCCGGCTTGGGGGTGGGCGCGCGGACAGCGGAAAGGACGGGATCGATCTGTTTGTCGATGTAGGTCCACGCACCGCAGTCGGCAGCGTTCAGCGCAGATTGGTTGTCATCCCAGGCGGTCTCGAGATCGGTAACGCGGGCCGCGGCTGCTGCCTGGTCACCCTTCTTGACAAGGGCGAGGGTGTCGGAGGCAATTGTTCGGAACTCGGCCATGTTCGAGGCAGGGAAGTTTGCTTTCGCTGCCGCCTGGGCCTCAGGCTGGGTCGGCGCGGAACCGGCAGTGCAGCTCTTTGCAGGGCTTTCGTCGGCGAGGGCGCTCTTGTGCGGGAGGCTGCTGGTGTAGGCGAGGAGCATGATGGTGGCGACCGCGACAACTGCCAGGATTCCCAACGCTGTCCGAGGACGTCCGGGAGGCGTTGGAGGCGCCGTCTTGCCCGATGTGCGTTCGACTGTGTCCGTTTTGCTGATGGAGAGATACACGACGGTGGCGAGGATGGCCAAGAGGAAGATGATGCTCGTTGTGAACGTGCCCAGGCCCAGCCCGCCCTCGGGGGCTGTGAGGCTGAGCCAGTCTCCGATATTCGCCCCCAGGGGACGGGTGAGGATGTAGGCAATCCAGAAGGCGAGTACTGGGTTGGCGCCGAAACGCCAGAGGGCGGTGACGATGCTGATGAGGATGAGGGGCAGCAGAATTGACGCGCCCGGTCCCCATCCGGTGAGATCGAGGGTCCAGTCGCCCAGGGCCGTGCCGAGGGCGAACGTCACGAGGACGGCGAGCCAGTAGAAGGCTTCGCGGGGCCTGGTGGTGATGCTGTGGATGGAAAGGGTTCGCTCTTTGATGAACCAGATGGCGAAGACCACAGCGAGCATCACAGAGAATACGCTGGCGCTGATCCAGAGCGGTACGCCTGCCTGGTCTGTGAGCAGGTCGGTGTAGAGCGTTCCGGTAATACTCAGCAGAACCACCGTGAGCCAGTACGTGTCCGGGCGGTAGCGTCGGAGCCTCATCTGCACGGCAAGTACGGCGGCGGTGACACCGGTGAAGATGACAGCCGTTTCAACGAGGCCTACTCCGAGGGCTACGTTGATGAAGTCGGCAAAGCTCTCGCCGACCGTGGTGCAAAGGACTTTGATGATCCAGAACCAGATCGTGATCTCGGGAACCTTGCTCAGCAGCTTGGTTGGGGGCGGCGACGTCATCTCTCGGGTGCTCATGAACTGCACCCTTCCATTCGATGCTCCGGTGAAACTGCGAAAAAAGGGCCCCTGTCTGAGAATTCTCACAGACACGCCGATGGGACACCGTGGCGGGGGTACATGAGTGCCAACGCGATGCCCGGTTCGGCGAGAATAGCTCCATGGCTGAACCTTGTGACCGTCCCGTACGAGTGCTGGTCATCGAAGACGACACGGAACTTGGGCCTCTCCTCGCCCGTGGCCTCGGCGTCGAGGGTTACGAGGCGCACTGGATCGAAGACGGCCTGACAGCCCTGATCGCGGCCCAGGAAACGGACTACGGCGTGGCGATACTCGATGTGATGCTGCCGGGGATGTCCGGATTCGAACTCTGCCGCCGATTGCGCGAGGCGTCACCCGCGCTCTTCATCCTGATGCTCACGGCCCGGGACGACGTCAGCGACCGCGTGAGAGGGCTGGACGCCGGCGCCGATGACTACCTCATCAAACCCTTCGCGTTCAATGAGCTCGCGGCCCGGCTGCGGGCACTCCGGCGCCGGGAAAGCCTGGCACTCAGTCCCCGGATCGAGGTCGGCGAGCTGATCATCGACAGCCACGACCACCAAGTGCGAGCGGGCGGGAAGGTGGTTCCGCTGAGCCCCAAGGAATTCGCGCTGCTGCGATTTTTGGCCCAAAACGCAGACGAGACACAGCCACGGGAGAGGATCCTGCTGGAGATCTGGGGAACTCTTCAGCACGCAGATTCGAATATCGTCGATCAGTACATCAGCTACCTCCGCCGCAAGCTCGATCCCCTCCCGACCGGGGTGAGCCTGCGCACCGAACGAGGTGTCGGTTTCCAGCTTGCGCGAGACCTGTGAAGTCGCTTTCCAGGCTCTCCATCCGTGCCCGGATCACGATGGGCACGCTGCTGCTGGCCGCTTTGTTCTTCGGTGCCGTTGGCCTCGTCGTACGGCAGCAGGTTGAGGGCCTTATGCAAAACGCCGCTTTCGAAGTACTCCAAAGCGACGCCGCGCAGTTCGAGACGGCCATCGAGCAGGAGCCGAACGAACCGCGTGACAATCCCGGCGAAGGTCAGCTCGTTGCAGTCTTCGATCCTGCCGGAACCAGCCAGGTGTCGACGCTGCCTGCGGCCATCACCTCGAATTTGGCTCTTATCAACCGAGCCAGCACCGGTCCGCAGCAGCTCGTCGCGGGTGAGGCCACCTACTTGGTCGCCGTCGAAACCGTGCCGACTGGCGCCGGCAACTGGACCATCATCTCGGCCCGCAACCAGCAAGAATCCGATCTCGTCCTCAATAACCTCACAACGGGGGTGACCTTGGGCCTCGGCGCTCTCACGCTTCTGTTCGGCGCCGCCTCCTGGCTTCTGACGGGAGCTGCGCTCCGCCCAGTCACGCAACTTCGCCGGAGCGCGGAAGCGATCGTCGCGGCGGGCGCGGACGACTTGCTGCCCGTGGGCCCGGCCCAGGATGAGATCACCGGCCTCGCCGCGACCCTAAACCGTCTCATCGAGACCCTCCGGGCATCGGCCGCACGGGAACGGCAGCTGGTCTCGGATGCCAGCCACGAACTGCGCACACCACTGGCGGTTCTGCAGGCGCACCTTGAGCTGCTCCGCGCCGGCGACCGCAGCAGCATTGACTCCGATATCCTCGGCGCCGAGCGGGCAACCACCCGGCTCTCCGACCTTGTAGAAAGCCTGCTGGAACTCTCCCGCCTGGATGCCGGATGCCCGACTACGTCGGCCACCGACTTCGGGGCCCTAGTCGATGAGGCGGGGGAAGCCATCGACCGGGCGCGGCTCCGCGCCATGGGCGAGGACGTCGAGATCGAACTGATCACACCCGAGAACGCCGACCGCGCCGTACCGACACCGATGCCTGCCCTCCTCTACGGGAGGGTGCTCGATAACCTGCTCTCGAATGCCCTCCGCGCCGTCGACGGGAAAGGAAGGATCACCGCCACCATCAGGCAGGAGCCCTCCCACATCATCACCGTCATCACCGACACCGGCCCTGGTATCGAGCCGGACTTCCTTCCCCACGCGTTCGACCGCTTCTCGCGGGAAGAGAACGTGCGCGGCACAGCGAACGGCTCGGGATTGGGATTGGCAATCGTCGCAGCCGCCGCGGAATCGGTCAACGGCACCGTCACCCTCGAGAATTCAGCTACCTCCGGCCTTGTCGTGAGACTCTCCATCCCTGTCCCCCTGGAACGCCCCGCGCCTCTCCAGGATCACCCGTAGGTGGGGCCTAATCTCACCCTTCGGCTACCTTCATCAAATTGACACAGGGCTGCGCTACGGTTGGCAGCACCATCAATTCTCAGGGGGACAAATGGAGTTTGCAGAAAAACTTTCAGCTTTGGCAGCAAAGGTGCGCCAGCAGCGGGGTGTGATCCAAACGGAAGAGGCCACAAAGAATGCCTTTGTCATGCCCTTCATTTCCACAATTCTCGGCTACGACGTCTTCAACCCCATGGAGGTCGTTCCGGAGTTCATCGCGGATGTTGGGCTCAAAAAGGGCGAGAAGATCGACTACGCGATCGTCAAGGACGGCGAGGTCCAGATCCTGATCGAATGCAAGAAGTCCACGGAACCGGTGAAGATCGAGCACGCATCCCAGCTTTTCCGGTACTTTGCCGTCACCAACGCCAGGATCGCCATCCTTACGAACGGCGAGGTGTACCAATTCTTCACGGACCTCGATGCACCGAACCGCATGGACGCCAAGCCGTTCCTCGTGCTCGATTTGAACGACATCGACGAATCCCTCATTCCGGAGCTGCAAAAGCTGTCAAAGGACGTCTTTGATCTCGATTCGATCATCAGCGCGGCAGGCGAACTGAAATACATCGGTGAACTCAAGAGGACTTTGGCGGCACAATTCAAGGAGCCCGAGGACGAGTGGGTTAAGTTCCTCACCGGTCGCGTGTACACAGGCCCCTACACCCAGAAGGTGCGTGAGCAGTTCACCGCGTTGGTGACTAAAGCGTCCAAGCAGTTCCTGAATGACCAGGTCAACGAGCGGCTGAAGAAGGCCCTCGGCGGCGCGGCCTTCCCGCAAGTTGAGGACGTAACGGTGGCTGCCAGCGTCACCAGTGCACCTGTGGCCGAAGCGGATCTGGCGGAGGCCGACGGGCTAGAGACCACGCTGGAGGAAATTGAGGGTTACCAGATCGTGCGGGCCATCGTCTGCAGCGAGGTCAAGCCCGCCCGTGTGGTGCAGAGGGACGCCAAGTCCTATTTCGCGGTGCTGCTGGATGACAACAACCGCAAGCCGATCGCGCGCCTGCACTTCAACCGCACCCAGAAGTACATCGGTATCTTCGATGACAACAAAGACGAGACTCGGGTGCCGATTAGCTCACTGGAAGAGATCTACGAGCACACGGAAGCACTCCGCGCGAGCGTCAAGAGCTACTTGTAAACGCGACCGCTCTCGGCCGGCTCCCCCTGGGGGCTGCCGGAAATACCCTGAACCAACAGGACAGAATGAGCGGGCGACGGCGGGACTTCCCGCCGTCGTCCACTTGCGTTGGGTGCCGGCCACCAGCATTCAGCGGCACAACGGCGCGGGGTGAGGCGGCATGAGGGCGGTGACGTTGCTTCGGAAGACGCGCTCCCAGAGCTCGTCATCCACCTCGTGGACCGGACCTAGGGGGGCGTTCATATGAACATCGTGGCGCGGTTGGGCAGCCGCCACGGTGACGATGTACAAGCGTCGACATCGGCGTCAACCTGCCCTGCCGCTCCAAGGGCAACGGCGCCATCCCCGCCTCCGACCTCAGCTGGTTGGCGCTGCAGGGAGCGGCACCGGTGCCGGCGTCCAGTATCAGCGGGTTCAGACTTCCTTAAGGCTGATTTTCAGTGCATCCAGGAGAAGGTCCGCGTGCTCGCTCCGGAATGCAAGCGGCGGGCGGATTTTCAGCACGCTGTCATCTCGGCCGATACGGCTGATCAACACGTGGTTGCGTTTCATGGCCTCGACGAGCCGTTTGGTCCGGTCTGCAGAGGGTGCTTCCGGGACTTTGTCGTCGACGACCTCAAAACCGAAGAAGAGGCCGGTTCCTTTGATGGGTCCAATAAACGGGTACTCTGCGCGGAGCTTCTCTAGGGATTCCTTGATTGACGCCCCAAGGATGGTGGCCTTTTCCGGAAGCTGCTCGTCCTGGAGGATTGAGAGCACGGTGCTTCCAACCACCGCCGAAACGGGGGTCCCGGCGAAGGTGTTGAAGTAGTTGTTGTGTGGACCGAAGCGGTCCAGCATTTCACTGCTGGTGACCACTCCCCCGATGGGATGACCGTTGCCCATCGGTTTGCCCAGCGTCACGAAGTCAGGGGCTGCACCGATCCGCTGGTGGCCCCAGAAATGCGTTCCTGTCCGTCCGAAGCCGGACTGGACCTCGTCAGCGACCACCAGTCCGCCCGCCGCGTGGACGCGGTCGATGACTCCAGTTATATAGCCGGCCGGAAGGGTGTTCAGACCCTCCGTGGAGAAGAGTGAGTCGAAAAGGAAGCCTGCAAGGCCATAACCGGCACGGACGAGGGATTCGATTGCGGCATCTACTTCAGCAAGGGATGCGGCCAGCAGGTCTGGCTCGCTCAGTGTGGTGCGGTCCATGTCCGGAATGCGGATGGGCCGGACTTCGGCGGCCAGGGCCTCGCCTGTCCGGAGCCCGGTGGTCAGACCGGCCAAATACGAAGTGTGTCCGTGGTAGCTGAAGTCCGAGACCAGGACGCCCGAGGCACCCGTAGCCTGCCGGACCATTCTGAACGCGAGATCGTTGGCCTCTGAGCCACTGTTAGTGAACAAGACCCTGTTTAATTCAGGCGGAAAGGTGCCCAGGAGTTGCTCGGCGTAGTCCACGACGTGGTTGTTCAAATAGCGCGTGTGGATGTTCAGTCGGCTCGCTTGATCAGCCATGGCGGCTATGATCCGGGGGTGGCAATGGCCTACCTGGGGCACATTGTTGTAGGCGTCAAGGTACTGCTCGCCGCGGGCGTCCGTGAGCCAGACGTCATGGGCCGCCACAAATTCCAGGGGCTCATCGTAGAAAAGCGGCGAGTAGGGCCCAAGCGTTTCGTAGCGGCGTTTCAGCAGGTTCGCAGTCATTTCAGATTTCTCCTTTGGGTGTTGCCGATGAATCGTCTTGGTGTATCCACCCGGTTGAACCGCTACCGGTAAATCTTTTTGCCGCTTCGACCACCCAAGGGCCCAGCCGGGATTCAGCAAAATCGCTGGCCGGATCCCCCGGGCGGTCTGCGGCCCAACCCAGGTAACTCATGCCCCGCGCAATCAAGAAGGCGTCCAATGCGTCGCGTTCGGAGGGATTCAGCGCACGGACGCTTTCGTAACCGTGCAGGAATGCCTCCGCCAGGGTGGCGTAGTTCGCGTGTGGCGTGGCGAAGAAGAGGGCTGTGGCGATGTCGAAGCCGAACCAGCCTTCGCCGAAATCGTCAAAGTCGATGATGACAAGTCCATTGCCGGTGGCAAGGACGTTTTCGAAGGTCATGTCGGCGTGGATGGCCCCGAACACACTGCCATCCATTCCGAGCGCTCCAATTACTTCCGATGCAGCCTCCGCGGCCTTGGCCAAGGACAGGCGGTCCTCCGGCGTGAGGGACCGCAGCCGGGTTCCATCACCCCAGAGGGCGCCGGGGCCGAAAAGTCCGTCCAGGTCCCAGGCAGGTCTCCGAAGGGATTCCGGCAGGGTGGTGGATTCTGCGTGACGATGGTGGCGGGCCATCACTGCACCCAGTTCGCGCATGTGGTCCTGGTCCAGAGTGCCGGCCCCCGTAAAGACCTGGAACGAGTCGGCGATAGGGAAGGCATCGGGGAACCAACGCTGGACGGAAACCAACCGCTGGTCGCAGTCCACCGGGACGGTGTAGCCGCCAAGGAGACTTTCAATGGGCTCTGGTACTAGCAGACCGGCTTTCCGAAGGCCGCGCAGATGGTGCGATTCGCACTCGATCTCGGCGGCCGCCCGGTAGCCGGGCCGATGAATCCGCACGGCGCAATCCTGGTCGTCGTGTTCGACCCGGAAGACCTGATTCTCGCGTTGTTTGATGAACGTAACTCGCGCTGCGGAGTCGATGCCAAACATTGGAAGGGCCTCACGGACCATGGCCACGCCGGGGGCAAGGGAAGCTGTCATAAAAACTAGACTAACGGTCTAGTTTTCGGACTGCAAGTCTTTTTTCAAGAAAGACGTAGGGTGAGATGTGGGCCGCCAACGGAGTGGCACAAAGGCCGAGGAGGGCACATGTCAGTGGAGAGCGCGAAGCGACTAAGTCTCCGCGAACGCCGGCAGGTGAGTACGCGCAATGACCTGATCCAGTCAGCATTGGCCGTGATTGCCGAAACGGGGACAAGCGACCTCTCTTCGGTGACGGTGGGCAAGATCCTGACGGACAGCGGAATGGCTCGGGCCACCCTTTATGCCCACTTTCCCGGTGGTCGCGAAGAGTTGCTGGCCGCGGCATATCAGCGGGTGGCCCATCAATTTTTGGACAACGCCCGTTCAGCGATCGAATCCAGCGGTGGCGAGAAGCTGAATTGGACGCAGCGGGTTGAGGCTTACGCAGAGGCACTGCTTGCAGTCTCAGCGGACAAGGGAATCGGTTACTTCTACAACATTTCCGGACCTCAGCTCTTGGGCTTCAGCAAAGAACGTGGCGTCGGATCCACGGGCGTGTTCACGGCCTTCAGCGCCGAACTCCAAATCGGGACTCGTGAAGGAAAGCTACCAACAGGCTCGAGCGAACCGCTGGCCGTCCTGCTCGCCGGGAGCTTGCGGGATGCCGGGATCCAAGTGGCGCTCAATCCGGACAGCGCGGGCCAGTTGCTGGGCGCTTTTCGGTTTCTCCTTCGATCCTTGAATGAAACGCACGACGCTAGCTGACGGAGCAGCGGGTTCGGACGGCCCTTTGTGGGCAAGCCGCGCATGTCGGCGCCGGCGCCTAACCTTCGGGCAGGACGCGAGGCCTTAGCCGGGATACGAGCGTGGCGGCGAGCAACGCCGTCGTGAGTTCCAGCCCGATGACCAGCAAGAGTTCAGCGGCGCCGGACGCCTCCACAACCTTCGACGCCGGCCCCCCGCCGTGGGCGTGACCGGCGCCGCCCGATCCGAGCAGCAAGACAGTATGCAGGAGCACCATCGCCACTGCCGAAATGGTGACCTGGTGGAGAGCTCCAATTCTGCTGTGGCGCCAGATATGCACAGTGCATGGGACACAGACCGCCGCCAGGGCAATCATAAGAGCGCCGAGCCAGGCGTCGTGGTGCCCCGAGGCCGCAAGCCACAGGTGCACCACGCAGGACACGGCCGTAAGTGCTGCGCAGATTCGCGGGTGCAGGACGGGTCCGGCTGACCGGACCCGTCCTGCCGTCGTGGTCATTTCGTGATTCCTGATGCGAAGGCGCTTAGCTGTGGCAGTGTCCGCCGGCGTCGCCGTCGGCATGGCAGCCAGCGGACGGCTGCGAGTTGGCGGGCACGTCCAGGACGGGGCTGCGGTCGAAGAAGCCCTCCGGGCGGAGCTTGAAGCCGACAGTGTCCACGGGCATCATGGGCCAGTCCTCCACCCGGGGGAAGTGCGTCAGGCCGAAGGTGTGCCACACGACGATGTCCTGGCCGTCGATGTCGCGGTCCTGGGAGATGTAGGCCGGCAGCCCGGCTCCCCCGCTGTGCTGGTTGACGAAGTCGCCGGTGGGGTAGCGCTCGTCTTCTGCGTAGCGGGTGACCCAGAGGTCCTTGGTGGCAAACGCGGCGCGGCGTGCGATAGACGAGCCCGGGTCGGCCAACAGGGTGGGCTGATTCTGGGAGTGGAGCTTGTAGCCCACGGGTTCGCCGAGCCGGTTGCGGGACTCCGGGTTGGAGATGATCCATGTGCGGCCATTGGCGGCATCGGCGTCGCGGGCACCCTCGGATTCGCGGGCGATGACCGTGCGCTTCCGGGAGAAGGCATTGCCGCGTTCGTTGCCCTCGCCCATCGCCTGCCGGACCACGTCCTCTTCCTCCACCCGGTTGGTGAACCCATCGATGGCCATGTCCAGGCGGGCACTGAAGATGTGCTGGTGGAACGGCGCGCCCAGTCCCGGAGCGAGCTGGGAGATGTTGTCGGAGCCGCCTTCAGGGTAGGCGGAGGTGAACACGACGCCGGTGGCTTTGGCCTCGAATTCAATGGTGCCGTCGAGGTAGAGGTACCAGTAGAAACCGTAATCGTAGTTGCCGATGGTGGTGAAGAAAGAGATCACCAGGCGGCGGTTGCGGCGCGTGTAGTTGATGCCCGTGTACATATCAGAGTGCTTGGACAGGATGCCCCAGTCCTCTTCGTGCATGCAGATACCGTTGCGGATCTCGCGCGGATTGCCGAACGCGTCGCTGACGATCGGGCTGAGGTAGGTGATTTCGCCGAGGCAGTCGCAGCCCAGTTCGAGCGAGTTTGCGTACTGGCCCACGAGGTATTCGCCGGTGTCGAAGTAGTTCTGCCAGGACCGGATGGGCGACGGATCCCCGTAGGGAACCACCATCTCGGCGATGGAAGCCCTGTTGATGATGGGCCGGAGCCGGTCCCCGTCGCGGAAGGCGAGGTTGTGCAGCACAATGCCTTCGCGGGCGTCGAAGCCGACGTCCAGGCTCCACTTCTCCCACTCGACGTGATTGCCGCCGGTGACGGTGAAGCTGGGCCCCTCTGGCTGGGTGATGTTGATGGGCTTCTGCGTGGTCCGCAGCGGGCCGGTGAGCTCCGGGTCGGTGTAGTTGCCGTGTTCGGCGGGAACCGGGAAGATACCGGTGTCGATCACCTGGGTCACAGCCTTGCTAACGACGTCGACGTATCCAACCAGGCCATCGACCGGGTGCGCCCACGCGCTGTCCTCGGGGAAATCCTGCACGAAGGCAAGCCCGCGGAGGATGCGCCGGCCCTTCTCCTCCGGGTACTCGTAGACACCAGCGGAGAGCGGGGCGACGCGGACCTTGCTGACATCCAGGTTCCGGGCGGCCAGGGCCTTGAGCCACCGCTCGTCCTCGGCCAGGAGCTGCTCGACGATCTCGAACTCCTCCTCCAGGACGGGAAGCTCCCCCGTGACTGTTGTATCGAGCTCCAGAGCGGAGATCAGCGTCCCCGTTGTCACAGAAACAATCGCGTCCGTCGGTGCGGCTCCTGACACGTCATGAATGAATGCGCGGAACCGGCGGTCCTCCGCCTCCTGCTCCCGTGACGGATCCAGAAGTCCGAGGTATGCGATCCGCTTCTCCGGTCCTAGCAGGCCGTTTGCACTCAACAGCGACTGAGCTTCCTGGATTTCGTCAGGGGACGCCAACGGGTGGCGGACGGCCGTTTGCAGTACTGAAGTTCGCATGGATCCTCCGGTTCGACTTCGAAAAAATGTTTTTCTATGACTGTAGATAATACGCGATTGTGATCCTGCCCACAAGCGCGAGGCGGGTCTCGAGATTTTTTTTCGCCAAGTGTGGAAAAAAGATGGATTGGCGTCTACTGTGTGATGTGTCACACGGTAGAAATGTGCCGGACAGTGACGGCAGCGCGCTGAGACCGCGCGGAGTGCGCCGATCGGCCACCAGCAAAACTCTCCCTGTAAGACCAGCACCCCCCTCTCCCTATCCCCTAAAAGGAGCACGATGAGCACCAGCACAGCCACAAGTAACGTGGAACCGTCGCCGGCCGCGGCAGGATCGACCCGGACAATTCTTAACCCCGCCACAGGCCAGCCCGTCGGGGAGGCTCCCGTCCACACGGTTGAGGACCTGGAACGCGCGGTCGCCGGCGCCGAGGCAGCGCAGCCGGCCTGGGCCGCGCTTGGCCACGACGCCCGGTCCGCCGCGCTGCTCAGGGCCGCCGACGCCGTCGAACGCTCCGCCGAGGAACTCGCCCGGCTGCTCTCCCGCGAGCAGGGCAAGCCGCTGAACGGCCCGAACGCCCGCTTCGAGGTCGGCGCCTGCGCGGCCTGGCTCCGGACGGCCGCGAGCACTCCCCTGGAGGCGGAAACCGTGGTGGACGACGGCGAAACCCGCGCCGAACTGCACTACCGGCCCATCGGCGTCGTGGGCGCGATCGGGCCCTGGAACTGGCCCATGCTGATCACCATCTGGCAGATCGGACCGGCACTGCGGATGGGCAACGCCGTGGTGGTCAAGCCCTCCGAATACACCCCGCTCTCCGTCCTGGCCCTGGTCGAAATCCTCAACCAGGAACTCCCCGAAGGCCTCCTCACGGTGGTTTCCGGCGGCCGCGACGTCGGCGAGGCCCTGGCCGAACACCCGGCGATCGGCAAGATCATGTTCACCGGCTCCACCGCCACCGGCAAGGCCATCATCAAATCCTCCGCCGGCACGGTCAAGCGCCTCACCCTGGAACTCGGTGGCAACGACGCCGGCATCGTCCTGCCCGACGCCGATCCCAAGGCGATCGCCGAAGGTCTCTTCTGGGGCGCGTTCATCAACACCGGCCAGACCTGCGCCGCACTCAAACGCCTCTACGTCCATGCGGACATCTACGACGCCGTCTGCGAAGAGCTCACGGCCGTGGCCGCAGCGATGCCGATGGGCAACGGCCTGGACGAGGCCAACGTGCTGGGCCCGCTGCAAAACCGGGCCCAGTTCGACATCGTCGCCGGGCTCGTCGAGGCCGCCCGCGACTCCGGGGCAAAGATCCTGCTCGGCGGCAACCCGGTACTGGACCAGCCCGGCCACTTCTACCCCGCCACCCTCGTGGCCGACATCGACAACGACAACCCGCTCGTCGCCGAGGAACAGTTCGGCCCCGCCCTGCCGATCATCCGCTACACCACCGTGGACGAGGCCGTGACAATGGCCAACGCGCTCGACGTCGGACTCGGCGCCTCCGTCTGGTCCGCCAACCCCGCCGAAGCCCGCAACGTCGCGGCCCGGCTCGAAGCCGGGACTGTGTGGATCAACGCCCATGGCATGGTCAACCCCCTGATTCCCTTTGGCGGGTCCAAGCAGTCCGGCTACGGACTCGAATTCGGGGTCGAAGGCCTCAAAGCCCTCGGCGTTCCGCAGATCATCAACGGCTGAAACCGGCCGGCGTCCGTAAGGGCGCCGGGCCGGGCAGCCCACCAGATTCTTCCTCCGGCAACAACGGCAACGTGACCACGCGTCCCCGTACCTGACGAACCCGGACTGTGTGGTCATTGGTCGGCCACCCCCTATTTTTCAGGAATTACCCCATGCAGCGTCGGTCAGCGTAGACCGCCTGCGTCACCCCTTAACCATTCCCCGGAGGCTGAAAATGTCCCACGAATCTCCACAAATCCCTGCCGCTACGCAACCACCGGGCCTGAGCCGGCGGACTCTTGGTGTTCCCGCCTTGGTCTTCATGACCATTGCGGCCTCGGCACCGCTCACAGTGGTCGCCGGCGGTTATCCCGCCAACTTTGCGGTGACGGGAGTGCTCGGGGTTCCCCTGTCCTTCCTTGTGCTCGGAGCCTGCCTGACCCTGTTTACCGTGGGCTACGCCGCCATGAGTTCGCGAATTCGAAATGCCGGGGCGTTCTATGCGTACATCGCCCAGGGCCTTGGCAAGAGGACCGGCGTAGGAGCTTCCTTCGTGGCCCTCACCGCGTACAATTCCATCCAAATCGCCGTCTATGGTCTCTTTGGCTTTGCTTCGGCTACGTTCATCAATGAGAAGACCGGGGCGGATGTCCCGTGGTGGGCAACTGCCGGAGTTGCCTTCCTGGTCGTCGCGTGGCTCGGCATCAACAAGGTTGATTTTTCTGTGCGGGTAGTGGCCGTGATGGTGGGTCTGGAATTTCTTGCAGTCATCGTTTTCGACGTTGCCGCCTTTGCAGTGCAGCCGGAAGGGGTTTCGGCGACAGGCCTGTTGCCAAGCGATCTGTTTACTGCCGGAGTTGGCGCTGCCTTGGCATTCAGCATTGCCAGCTTCATGGGTTTTGAATCGGCGGCGATCTACAGCGAAGAGTCGAAAGACCCGAAACGCTCCATCGCACGGGCAACGTACATATCTGTGGCCATTATCGCCGTTTTCTACGCATTCTCAGCTTGGGCAATGATGACCGCTACAGGCCCTGGCCAAATCGTGGCGGTGTCCAGGGAATTGGGCCCCGGGCTGCTGTTTGCTTTTCTAGGTCAAAACGTCGGGACACTCATGGCAGACCTTGCGCAGATGATGTTTCTCACGAGTCTCTTTGCATCGCTTCTGGCATTCCACAATGCTGTTGCCCGGTACGTCTTCTCGCTGGCCAGGGAAGACGTGCTCCCAAAGCAACTGGCTTATGTCAACCCGCGCACCCATGCGCCTGTGGCCGGATCCATTGCCCAATCCATAACCGCGCTGACCGTCATCGTGGCGTTCGCTATTGCCGGCAATGCATCCGATCTGGGCCCGCTCTTTCCCGTCCTGACCCTCTTTACGTGGCTTTCGAATTCAGCCGCCGCCGGACTCGTTTTACTCCTGGTCCTGGTTTCCTTGGCTGTCGTTGGATACTTCCGCCGCAACGCCCACGAGCTTTCCCTTTGGACCACCGTCGTCGCCCCGGTGCTTAGCGCGCTGGCCCTCGGAGCCGTATTCGTGCTTATCCTGGCAAACTTCGATGTTCTCATCGGGTCCTCCGGCCCATCGGTTCTGTCCTGGGTGCTGCCCGCTATTGCGATCGTCCCCGGTGCCGCCGGATTGTGGTGGGGCCATCGCCTGAAGATCAAGTCTCCGGCTGTCTACGAATACATCGGCCATGGCGGCGAAGGCTCTCCGGAGGAGAACGAATATGATCTGCCGACGCCGGACTGCGACGAAGTTCGGGTCAATTAGCAAGAAATAGCTGGACTCCTGTGCGGCATCCTCCGTCCCCTGACATGGGACGGAGGATGCCGATCCGCGTTACCCCGTTCTCGGCTTGAACGGACAGAGCCAAGGCTGCTTGCCCCAGGGCGCCGGAGGAGGGTGCGACTACCCTAGAGGAAGTCCAGGGAAAAGCATCGGGTAGAGAGAGGTCTCCTTGCCGAAAATTGTCGATCATGACCAGCGGCGTGCAGATGTGGTCAGTGCCACGTGGCGGCTCATCGCCCGCGACGGCATTGAAGGCGCCACCATGCGGGAAATCGCAGCCGAGGCCGGATTCGCCAATGGCGCCCTCAAGCCCTATTTCGGGAGTAAAGAACATCTGCTTGCTTTTGCCTTTGAGCATGTCTTTCACGAAACAAACAAAAGAATCGACACGGCCACCGGAATCAATACCGGTCTGGCCGCGCTCCGTGTGTTCTGCCACGAGGTGCTCCCGCTGGATGAAGAGAAGGAGAACGAAGCCCGGATCGTGATCGGATTCTGGCAACGTGCGCTGGGAGATACGTCTAAGTCAGCGCTCCATGAACGGTCGATGGAACTGTGGCGCGAACGAATCCTGGTCCACTTGAGGGATGCCCGGGCTGCAGGAGAAATCTTCTCGACGGTGAGCGATGAAGACTTTGCAGGAATCCTTATGAATATGCTTCTTGGGGCGCAAATCAGCGTTGCCCTGGCCCCGGGCACCAGCACTCGGCTCCAGCTCATTTCCCAGCTGGAGGCCGTGTTGCACCTCCTTCAACCCTCCCAGGCATAAATCCAGCGTGGGAGCCCTGGAGGAAGGCGTAGGGAAGCAGCGCCACCTGCCAGCGCTTCCACCTGGTGATGTTCTCAAGACTGGTGATGTCCAAAAGAATTGACCTGCCGGGATCTGGCCCTGTCCGGACACAGCAAACCACCGGATGGCACCACATCCCCATCAAGGGAACGCGTGGACTGTGCCATCCGGTGGAAAGGGCGTTACTGGGCCGGCGCGAGTACGAAGTCGTACGTCACCTCTCGACCCGTACCGTCTGCCTTGTCCTGCGGGTCGAGTACCAGCTCGGGCTTCACCGCCGAAGCGATGTCATCGCCAAGATGCTTGTCGGCCGTGAAATACAGCTGGGTCGTGATCAGCTGATGGTCGGCCGCCGCGATCTTCAGGTGCAGGTGGGCCGGCCGCCATGCATGCCATCCGGCCGCCTCGATCAACTGCCCGCAGGCACCGTCGGTAGGGATCTGATAGGGCGCAGGCTGGACCGTGTGGATCCGGAAGAAACCTTCGGAGTCAGTCAGCGCCGTCCCCCGGAGGTTCCACTCGGGAATATTGGGGGCGAACTGTGAGTAAAAGCCCAGATCATCGGCGTGCCAGATTTCAATCGACGCCCCCGCCAGGGCTGCCCCCGCAACTGAAGTTACTTTGCCCTGGAAAACCAGCGGCGTCCCTGGTTCGTCCTCCCGCATCGGGAGAGTCGCAGGCGACTCGAGGACCGGCGACCCCGGGACGTAGTACGGGCCTTCGATGGTGCCCTTGCTGCCTGCCCGGCCGCTGTTGGCGACTTCTTCCACCGCGTGTTCCAGCCACACGTCCAGGAAGAGCGGCCATTCCCCGGTCTCGCCAACCTGAATGAGCCACGTTTTCAGCGCGTTGTACTCCTCGTAGGTGACCTTCTCCTCCAGAACGGTTTCAACGAGGGCGCTAATGGCACGGGAGGCGAGTCGACTGACCCGGTCGGCGCCGACTTCCAAGGCCGAGGATTTGCCAGACCGGAAACGCTCGGTGGCCTTGGCTCCGGAATCAGCGGCCGTCGCTTCAATTTCTACAGACATTTGATGTCCTTTCTTGCTTTCCGCCTCCGCGTCGATGCGGAATTGGGTGGTTAGTGTTCGGATGCTGCGAGGGAGGAAGGGTGTTGGGCCAGGGGTGTGACCTGAATGGCCATGTAGGGGTACAGGGGCAGGCCCTGGAGAATTTCGTGCAGCTCGTCATTGCCAGCCACATCGAAGACCGAGTAATTCGCATACTGGCCCACGACGCGCCAGAGGTGGCACCATCGGCCGTCGCGCTGAAGGGCCTGCGAGAGTGCCTTCTCGGCTGATTTGGCAGCTTCCGCTGTCGCCGGCGGGACATCCGCTGGGATGTTAACGTCCATTCGGACCAGGTAGAGCATTGTTCCTCCGTTTGTGGGAAAGGTGGTCGCTACTTGTCCTGTCGGTAGCGTTCGAGTTTTTCGTTGTCGATTTCGGCACCCACACCGGGGACCTGGGGGACCAGAATTTTTCCTTCACGGATCACGATGGGATCCGCGAGGAGGTCATCAGACATATCGAGGAAGTTCGACAGCTCACCCGCGCGGCGCGACGTCGGTTCGTGGGCTGCCCCAAAAGCGACGGTCGCCAAGGTGCCGATTTGCGTGTCGATTTGGTTCCCCATCACGACGTCGACGCCAAGACCCGTGCACAGACCCAGAATTTGCTGTGCCTCAGTGAATCCGCTGCGCGCCGTTTTGATGCTCACCGCGTTGCATCCGCCCGAGAGCAACTCTCGTGAAACGTCACCGGCTGTGGGGACGCTTTCATCACCGACTATGGGAATCGGTGATTTGTCGACCAACCGGCGCCGGCTCATCGTTTCTTTTGCATCGCAGGGTTCTTCCAGGAGGGAGAGCCCAAGGGTTTCGGTGCGCCGCAAGACCTCGAAAGCCTCATTGGCGGTCCAACCGCGGTTGGCGTCAAGGTAGAGGTCAATGTCAGGTCCCAAACCATCTCGGAGTGTGTGGCACGCCTCAATATCCAGGATCAGTGGCTTGCGGCCGACTTTCAGCTTGAAGGTGGTGATCCCGTATTCACTGCGTACCCGAAGTGCTTCTTCCAGAAGTTGGGCCGCCGGCTTGAAACCGAGCATGTGGCTGACATTCATCTCCGCGGCGTAGCCGCCGAGAAGCGCCGATACCGGCATGCTTGCGGCCTTGCCGATGATGTCCCAGAGTGCAATGTCCAAGCCGCCTTTGGCGGTTTGGTTATGGACGGTCCTCGTAAGGATCTGGTGAATCTTGCCGCGGTCCAGCGGGTCCAGGCCCACGATGGCGGGTGCGAATACCTTGTTGATGATCGCCAGCACGGAGTCTTGTGTTTCCCCATAGGTGTAGGGCCGGGGTGGAACATCCGCTACGCCGGTCAGTCCTTCATCGGTGTGGATACGGACCAGCACATGTTCGGCGTCTGTGACCTCGCCGCTCGCGAAGGCCAGCGGCCTCGTGTACGGAATCGAGTAAGGAATTGTCTCGATGCGCTCAATCTTCACGGCATCTTCCTCTGGGTCATGGCGGCACATTTGCCGACGTCGGGTCCGGGCAAGGGAGGTCGTCCCTCCCATGTGAAAGATTCTTTCCTTCCGCTCGTAAAGGCGACAGACGAAGTATCACCACGTCGAGTAAGGGTTTATCCCCTGTTGGCGCAGGGAAATTGCGTCGTACGGTGTCTGAAATACGATGCAAAGGAGTACCTGTATGCCGCATCCCAAGAACCACGACCGGATGTTCCTGACTTGCTACACGGACACGTTCGGATACGGGTGGCATCATGTTGATCTGTTCGTGCATGACGAGGCCGGTCTGGAAGTGAACTGGGTCCACTGGCAGGTGGACGAGGACGGCCCTGCCGCAGCAGATGCGGTAACTGCCAGGGTGGAACCCCAACTGCGCCGAACTTCGGAGTGGAAACACGGAGTAAGCGCCAATGGCTCCGAGTACTGGACCGCTGACGCCGCGTGGCGCTGACCGACAATGAAAGAAGGGCTCTGTTGGGAAACCCAACAGAGCCCTTCTTTTCGTCCGCTTTTTAGCCGAGTCGCGCCAGCTTTCCCTGCAACCGGCGGCCGGTCAATCGTCAAGGGGCAGCGTCCCACCGCGCTTGGCACCTGTCTGCCGCAAGGCTTCTTCGATGCGCTGCCCGATATCAAACAGCCGGGGTTCCCGCCCAGGAGCTCCGATAAGTTGCAGCCCCAACGGCATGCCATCGGCGGAGGTAAGTCCTGGAATGGTCAGCACAGGTAGGCCAAGCGCCTGCCAGGGGCGGCTGAGAATTGGGCTGCCGGTTGCTTCCAGTCCTGGCGGAGCGGCGCCCAGGGCCGCTGGTCCCAAAACCGCGTCAAAGCGCTCAAGCAGGGCGAGAACCCTCTGCCGGGACACCGCAATGAGCTCCACGGCGGCGGTGTATTCGTGGTGGGGCAGGGAACGGCCGGAGGTGAGGAGCTCGGTGAAGGGCACACTCAATTCATGGTGGTGTGCCAACTCTTCGGCGCGTGCAGCAGAGGCTTCGCTGGCCATGACCGTGGCATGATGCTCGGCGAGGTCCCGGACCATTCCATGGTCTGACCAATCGGTGAAATGGAACCCGGGTTCGTTGCCGAGGGTCGCCTGGGCGGCGGTTAGCGCCGCGGACATTTCCCTCGAGAGTTCGCCGAGCCCGCTTCCGGCCCAGAGCAGAAGTCTCACCGAGCCCAAAGGCTCATCCTGTTCGACGGTCTCGAATCGACTGAGGGATTCCCACGCATACCGCAAGTCCGCAACGGTCCTGGTGATCAGTCCCAGCGAGTCAAGCGAGTGGCTAAGGCCGGTTATCCCGGTAGTTGGGAATTGGTCCTTCGCGGCCACAAAGCCAGCCACGCCGCAGTAGGAGGCCGGCCGCGTAAGCGATCCCGCGGTTTGCGTCCCCAACGCCAGAGGCACCATTCCGGCGGCCACTGCGGCCGCGGATCCACTCGAGGAACCGCCGGGGGTATGCGCAGGATTCACCGGGTTGCGCGTCGGTCCCGGGGCGAAGTATCCGAATTCGGTGGTCACCGTTTTGCCCACGATGATAGCCCCGGCTTCCCTCAACAACCGCACACAATCCGCGTCCGCGGTTGCTGGCTCGTGGCCGCGCAGTGGGCTGCCGCAGCCGGTTGGAAGACCCTTGACGTCGATCAGATCCTTGACTGCAACCGGGATCCCCCACAGGGGTCCGTGCCGGCCAGCGGTTTCCAGCGCCTCCGCCTGCGCGGCTGACCCGTCGACGTCGACTCTCACCCAGGCGTGCACCGCGGGTTCTTTCGCACGCACCCGCTCGAGGGCATCGGCGAGGACCTGGCTCGGGTTGGTCCGCCCAGCCCTGAGGTCCGAAACCATCTCCAGGAGCGCGTCCGGGGACGTCAAACAGTCACCAGCTCAGGAGTCACGGAAAGGCAATGAAACTGCCTCTTGAAGTACACGAGGCTGTCACGCTCCCCCTGGACTTCAATACGCTCGACCTGAACGAAAATTACCGAATGGGATCCTTGCACGGAGCGATCGCTAATGCGCCCGACGATTTTGACCAATGCATCCCGGAGCACCRGCACGGATCCTGAGCTTTCCTCCCAGATATCCCAGCCAAAACGTTCCTCCATGGGTACCTTGGTGGCTCCGGAAAAGTGGCGGGCCAGTTCCTCATGTTCGCCGCTGAGGACGTTGATGCAGATTTCACCGTTACTGTTGAAAATGTCATGCGTTGCGCTGGACTGATTCACGCAAACCAGGACCGTGGGAGGGGAATCGGTGACCGAGCACACGGCGCTGACTGTGATGCCCACCCGGCCGAATGGTCCGCCAGTAGTGATGACATTCACCGCCGCCGGCAAGTGCGCCATCGCAGACCGGAAGTCTTTCTGGATCTGACTGAGTTCAGGCATTTCTTCCTCCAAATGACGCGGCCCTCATTGGGCCTTCCATTAGTTCGTAATGAGAATCTAGGAGGAATTGGAGTTAATAAATATTGCAATTTGTGCCACTGATCGGCAGGTATCGCTTTAGCCGGGTAGGTAGCATCTTTACGGCGGAAGTGTTGACTGTGCGGGCCGACCGTCGATAGCGTCGTTTAAGCCCATTTCTCTGCTCTGCAAGGTCGCCATCATGGATTTACCGGAAGCACTCGTGTACATTGTCGACGATGATCAGGAGCTATGCGATTCGTTGTCCTGGCTTCTGGAATCGGTCAACATCCGTTCCCGCATCTACAACGATGTCGCGTCATTCTTGGATAACTACGACCCCTCCGTCCCGGCGTGCCTTGTCTTGGACGTGCGGATGCCCAGGACCGGAGGATTTCAGCTGCAGGAGACGCTGAACAGCATCTCCTCTCCGCTGCCCATCATTTTTGTTTCGGCACACGGCGACATCCGGATGTCCGTCAAAGCCCTCCAACAGGGCGCAGTGAACTTCCTCGAGAAGCCGTACGACCCCCAGCACATGCTGGATGTGGTCCAGGAGACACTCGAGCTGGCGCGTCAGCGCTTTGCATCGGACCGAAGCCGCCGGGACATTGAGGAACGCATTGCGGCTCTGACCCCGCGCGAACGGCAGATCCTGGCCCTCGTCATTGACGGGCTGCCAAGTCAGAACATCGCACGGAAGCTGGGCACCAGCGTCAAGACAATTGACGTTCACCGGACCAGGATCAAGGCGAAGACCGGCGCCGACAGCATTGCCACGCTCGTCCGCGACATCCTTCAACATCACGTGTCAGTTCTTTGAAGATCCCGGGATGAACGGGAGAACAGTGAAGTCTTCCCCGCCGCGGCGGGGAAGACTTCACTGTGATGCATCCTGAACRGGCGCTGATGGCTGCGGGTCAGTTCCGAAGAACAACATTCTCTGGGACGCGGAGGCGGGCCGGTCTTGGGTGCCGCCAGTCAGAAGAGCTCCAGTGTGAGCCGCGGAGATTTGGCTCGGGACACACAGGCTGCGATCTGGTCGTTGGCTTTCTTTTCGCTGTTTGACATGCACTGGTCCCGGTGGTCGGGCTGCCCGCCCAGAACACCCATGATGCACGTGCCGCAGATTCCTTCTTTGCATGAGGTGTCCACTTCGATCCCGTTGTCGGCAAGGACCTGAACGATGGATTTTCCGACCGGCACTTCGTAGACTTCATCGTCCAGTTCGACTTCAAACGGGGTGTCACTGTCTGTGTCTGCTGGCTCGCCGGCCTGGAAATGTTCGATGTGGATGTTGTCCTCGGCAATGACGGCGGAGGCAGCTTCTTTCACCCGCTCCATAAAGCCCTGCGGTCCACACGTATACACATGAGACGAGCTGGTGAGGGGCGCCAGAACTCTGCCGAGGACGTCTGCCTGTTGGTCTCGGGGAAGGCCGAAGTGAAAGAAGACGCGATCACCGAAGCCGCTTCTGTCCTTGAGCAGGTCGCAGAATGCCGCTTCCTCCCGGGATCGGGCGAAGTAGTGCAGCTCGAACTCTTCGTTGATCCTGTGAAGGTGATAGGCAATGCTGATCATCGGCGTCACCCCGATTCCCGCCGCCACCAGGACGTGATGGTCCGCCCCTCGTGCCACGGACAGCAGGTTTCGAGGCGTGCTGATTTCCAGTTCCTGGCCCACTTCGACCTGATCGTGCAGGGCCGCCGAGCCGCCGCGTGATGCCGCCTCGAGCTTGACCGCGACTATATAGTCGTGGAGTTCATCGGGCGGGCTGCAAAGCGAGTACTGGCGCATGACGGCTGTCGGTCCGACGACGTCGATGTGGGCGCCGGCCGGATAGGGACCGAACGGTGCCCCATCCGTACGCTTGAGGCGGAAGGACTTGATGTTGCTGGTTTCCTCCAGCACTTCGGCTACGCGTACTTTGAACATACCCATGGGGCAACGCTCCTTTCCTTCTCTGTTGGTGATGTGCTGGCCGGCGGCTAGCGCATGTAGAGTCCGCCGTTGATGTCCCAGCAGGCCCCGGTGACCGATGAGGCACCCTGGGAGGCGAGCAGCGCCACCGTGTCCGCGATAAACTCGGCATCCCCCAACCGGCCAACCGGAATGGTTGCCTTTATGATGTCGAGTTTCTGGGGATCAACGGTTTCGTAGACGACGGGAAGATCCAGCGGTCCGGGCGAAACGGCATTGACCGTCACACCGGAGGATGCAAACTCCCGGGCGAAGACCTTGGTGAGCGTGGATACGCCACCTTTGGATGCGGCGTAGTGGGCGCCAGTGGCAGTCCCGCCGTTGTGTCCTGCGAGCGAGTGGACGTTGATGATGCGGCCGTAGCCGCGTTCCCGAAAATGCGGGCCAAATACCTGGCAGCCCAGGAAAGTTCCCCTCAGGTTGATGTCCACATTCTCGGTAAATTCTTCCGGAGTGATTTCCAGAACAGGTGCCACCTTGGAACGTCCGGCGTTATTGACCAGGACGTCAGTGCCACCCCATTTTTCAGCGAGAGCATCACGGACAGTTTCGAAGTCTGCCTTGCTGCGGATATCTAGTGCGCCTGCCCAGACAGTCTCCCCGGATGGGTCAAGAGCGTCGGCAAGGGGATAGACGGACTCTGCCGTGGTGCCCGTGATGGCGACGCGGAAACCTTCTTTATGGAGTTTGCGGGCAATGACTTCACCTAGCCCGCGGGCTGCGCCGGTAACGAGTGCGACTTTATTCATGGTCGAAGTCCTTAGAGCAGGAAGCCGGAGGCGTTCACGGCGGCGTCGGCGTTGACAAGGCGAATGAGCTTGAGCTCGATCCGGGCGTCGTCGCCGTCGAACCGGATGCGGTGGGTGAGATCGGCGCCAAGTACCTGGAATTTTTCACGTTTGAAGCCCACCAGTACCTGCGCGGAACGCAGTGTGACCGTTTCCGCTGTCTGCTCCTCCACGGTAAACCGTGAAATGGTCCGAGTGGTGCGTGCCGCGGCCACCGCCGACATGGAGTACCCCTGAACCAGGCGCGTGACGCGCATGTGCCTCATCCGGGCGTCGTCGTAGACCATGTTTAGTGATGATTCGAAGTCATCAGTGTCCGGATCGACAGGGATGACGTACTTTGCGTCGTCCGTGTAGAGGGTTTGCCAGGCCTCGTATGCCTTGTCGTCGAGGAGCCGGGCTTCGTGCCAGATCAGCTCGATGGCGCGTCCCACCCGGGGATCGCCGAGCTTGCCCAGGCCAAGGTCGGCGGCTTCCTGTGCGGGGCGGTTATCAATGCCGGTGCTCTCTTCGATGGTCTCAGCGGTCATCGTTCATCATCCTTTTCCACATTGCGTATGACTCGCGCATGCCGGTTTCGTCTGTGACATGCGACGTTTTCCATCCCTCATCGGCGGCCACTTCCCGGCCCAGCCCACGGTTGACCAGGATGGGCATCTCGGGGTTGGCCACGGCTCCGCGCTGGACCCGGTCCCATGCTTCTGAATCGTCGGAAGTGCCGAACCCGAAGGGTCCCTGGAAGTGTTCGTGGATGCGCAGGCGTTCCCGGTTTACGCTGTCCGGTCCGCCGTCGAGGCCCAGTGCCATGTGCTGGATTTCGGTTTCGTTCACGGAGATCGGCCGCAGAACGCGGAAGAACGACATTGACAGGGACAGGTTCGGGAACAGATTCAGGTTGTATCCCGCGCCGTGCATTGATCGGACGATGCGGCGCACCTGCTCTGGTGGCATCGTTTCGGAGAGTTCGTCGATGATGGGACGGAACCTCTCCTGGAGTTCTTCCGTGCCGTCGTCGACTTCCAGATCCACGTGCTCGGGGACCATGATCGCAACGCTGTGTCCGTTGCCGAGTGCGTGGGTCACGGCTTCCTCGTCGGTCATGAAGGACAACATGTCGGCCGTTTCGGCGTCCACGGAGGCCATCCAGGAGCGGTGCACGATCGGGAAGTGGTAACCGTCTGTGGTGTTTTCCAGCTGGATTTTCCAGTTTCCGTCAAAACGGAACTTATGCTCACCCTGGACCTTGACCGGGAAGCCGGCCCCCTGCTTCATGAAGCGATCGATCCATAGCTTTGCATCCCCAAGAAAGTCCGCCAGCGGTTCTATGTCAGTTTTGAAGCTGGCGAAGATGAGACCGTTGTAGGTTTCCACGCGAAGCCGCTGCAGGGGCAGGTCACGCTTCTCGGCAACGCCCTCGTAGCCGTCGGGATACGGGATGCCGCGCAGGTTCCCTTCGAGGGAGTATGACCAGGAGTGGTAGGGGCAGGTGAAGCCGTTGGCTTTGCCTTTGGGTACTTCGCAGACGCTCGCTCCCCGGTGCCGGCACCGGTTCAGGAGGACATTGAAGTTTCCCTTCCGGTCGCGGTTGACGATCACCGGCTGCAGGCCGATGTGAGACATCTTGAAGCTCCCGGCGTCGGGAATCTCACTTTCGTGTGCAACCCACACCCAGGTGCTGTAGAAGATCTTCTCCATCTCCCAGTCGAAAATCTCGGGGTCTGTATAGAGCCTGGCCGCGACGCGGTCCTCGGCTGCCAGTGATGCGAACTCGGTGGCCCGGTCTGAAGTTGGGGCGGTCATCTGTACTCCTTAAGATTTTGCAGGTTAGGTGTTGCTTGTTCACTGAGATGGGCGCCGAACGGGCGTGCGGAGGAGAACATCTTTTCTGTCCGGAAATGGCTGATGACGGCCGTGCCGTTGCGTATGTCAAAGTCGACATTTAGCCGGGCAAATATCAGGTCCAGGTCGCCGTTCCCGTACTCGGAGAGTTGCTGCATGATCCAGCTCCCAGCAGCCGTTCCCGCGGAGACAGTGATGTGGCCTTCGCCCAGAAGGTGGATGTTCCGTCGAAAATGCGGCGACGGCGGGAGGTATGAGCCCAACATGGCGCAAATGGATTCCCGGCCTTCGATCCGGCCGAACTTGCCGCCGTAGTCCGGACCGATCCCCTCCCAAATTGCCTCGTCGGAAAAGAGTGCTTTCAGGACCTCCGGTGCATAGGCGGCACGGGGCACGTCGCATAGGTCCATGTAGCGGCTCATGGTGCGGCGGACTGCCCCGGTGGCTTCGACAGCTGTGAGGCGCTGTGCAAGCTCCGACGTCGGAATAGGCGCCATGGTCAGCCCGCCGCCACTGGGACGTCGTTCCGGATGACGTCGTCCCGAATGACGAGGGCGCGTCCGATCCTGGCCTCGATCTTGGCGTAGTGCCACAGAGCGTGCTCGCCCACCATGGTGGTCCGGAACAGATTGCACGCTGCCTTGACCGTTTCCTGGCTGTCGACATCGGCCAGGATGTAGCAGGTCCAGGGCCAGCCATCGGAGGGACCGACCATGTGTGAGTCGTCATCCATGTTGCCGATGACATTGACGCCGTCCATCTGGCCCATTTCGGACATCATGCCGGAAAAGGCGGTCCAGACGGCGCCGATGCCGCTCTTCGGCAGATCGAAAAAGTTCTGGTTGATGCCGATGCAGAACAATACGCGCAGTGGATCTGCTGGGTTTGTCGTCACGTTCTCTCCTTGTTGCTGCAGGTTCAGATGAAGGCCGGGATGGCCGGCGGAATGTCCATAAGGACCGCGCCTGCCCCGTCGTAGATGCCGTCGCCCAGGAATGCGTGCTGGGTTACCACCGAGGCGTCCCTGAGGTAGCGCTGCATGGGGTTGGCATCGTAGATGGCCGCAGTCCCCGAGAGGGTGTAGGCGGCCTGCACGGCGGCGGCGCCGACCTTGGCGACATGGGTCGACGCCAGGCGCAAGAGCGCTTTCTGCTTGTCTGTCGGGCTGTCGCCGGCCTCGACCGTGGCATAGACCTCGTCGGAAATCTCGTAGAAGAAGGCCCTGGCAGACAGCAGCGCAGCTTCCGCCTTGGCTATGTCAATCCGGTAGTAGGCGCGGTCGGCCAGCTTGGGTGCGCCCGTGATCCCGGTGCGTCCACTGCCGGCGCGGATTGCGTAATCCAGAGCGGCGCGTCCGGTGCCGAGATTCACGGCGGCAAGCACCTGGGCGGCGTATGCGATGGCGGGATAGCGGTAAAGGGGCTCGTCGACCGTGGGCTCCCCACCGCGGACGAAGGTCCACTCGTCGGGAACAAACTGACCATGAACCCGCAGATCGTTGCTGCCGGTGCCCTGCAATCCGACCACGTCCCAGTTTTCGACGATCTCGACCTGTTCCGGCCTCAACAACGCCGTGAGCGGCTTGCCTTGGGTTCCCTCGCCGCCGGCGAGGCCCACGCCAATGATGTCGGCCCCCCGGCAACCGCTGGAGAACTTCCACTCCCCTGAAACTTTCCAGCCTCCGTCAACGCGCTCAGCCTTCTGCACGGGGAAGAGACCGCCGGCAAACACGACGTCGGGGCCACCGCTGTAGAGGTCTGCTTGGGTTTCCAGCGGCAAGGCTGCGAGGTAAACGGCTGAACCGAAACTCGCCACCCAGCCCGCCGAGGCGTCAACCTGTGAGATGCGCTCTACGATGCGCAGGAAATCCGACGGCGGCAAAGCATCGCCGCCGAAGCGCCGCGGAGTCGCTGCCCGGTACACGCCGGCCTTCTTGAACGCCTCAATAACATCCGTCGGGACTGATTTTTGGGCACTGAACTCGTCGCGACGGCGCTCGACTGTAAGCAGCACTTCATCCAGAGTGATCAGTGATGCGGCATCCAGGACATTTGTCATGTTGAGCTCCCACGGGTTGGTCGTCGTCGTTGTCTGTTTCCCAAGCTATGACGCGGTTAGGAACGCAACAATTGGTGATTCACTCCCTACCCCGGCGATAAAACTTCCCCGGCCTAAAGAATTCACCTATGTCGGTCCGGATTCTGTGCGCAGTAGGATCTGGTGTGTCTACTTCCCTGCCGATGCCCGGCGATGAACGCGAACAGCAGTTCCCGAGCCCCTCGGATTTCGCCCGGCTCATGCAATCCCTCACCCATTGCATCCTCATCCATGACGCCGCCACGAAGGACATCCTGTGGGCCAACCCGGCGGCGTGCGACATGCTCGGCTTCACGTTGTCAGAGCTGAAACCCCTGAAGGCCCCAGACATGAGCAGCGCCGATCCGCGCTTCCGGCGCGCAGCGGGCGTCCAATGGCTTCAAGATGCCGCAGACCACGGCACTAGCCGTACGGAATGGATGTATCGCTCCAAGAGCGGGCGGGATTTTCTCACCGAGGCCATAGCGGTCAGGGTCAATCTCGCAGACCGCCCCATAGTTATGGTGCAATTCCGCGATATCGAAAAAGAGGAGTCGCTTAAATCCGACCTTCAACGTACTGAGGGGCGGCTGCAGGCTTTCCTGAGTCACATGGCGGAGGGGATCCTTGTCATGGACGCCGAATCGGTGGTCAGCTATGCCAGTTCGGCCGCTTCGGACCAGCTTGGCCTCAGCACCGCCGAGCTGGTGGGAACCAAGTTTCTCGAGCTCTGCTCCCCCGGCTCAAAGCAGGTGCTTGAAAAGGCCCTGGCCACTCCCCGGCCGGACGGATCTGCCACAAGCATTCGGCTGGAACTGTCCCGTCCCGACAAAACCAAGGTGTGGGTGGGGGCCAGTTGCCAGCACATCGAGCTGGAACGTGATCTTAAAGGGACGCTCGTACTCCTTCATGACATCACCGATCAGGTCGCCGCGGAGGAACAACATCGTCGGGACCTCGAGCACCTCAATTATCTTGGTCGCTACAACGCCATGGGAGACATGGCCATGGCCATCGCCCATGAGTTGGGGCAGCCGCTGGCCGCCGCCACCAACTTCGTCGACGGCGTGTCCCGACGGCTGCGCAATCCAGACACTGCCGTCCAAGACCTGGAGTACGGTCTGGAAAACGCCAAAAAACAAATAAACCGCGCCAACCAAATCGTCTCCAGCCTTCGCGCCTTCGTTGTCCAGCTTGAACATTCCGAACAGATCGTGGACCTCAATGAAATCGTCGAAGACTGCCTGTATTTCATCCAGCTCCGCGGCCAGCAGCACGAAACGGAAATTCAGGTTGTCAAGAGCGATGCGCCCATCTGGATTCGATGCGAAAAAATATTGACCGGACAGGTGATCCTGAATTTGTGCCACAACGCCATCGACGAGATGTCCACATGGCCGCGGCGCGAGCGCCATGTCACCATCACCACATACGCCACCGCGGAATCAGGCGTGTTCCGCGTCGCCGACCGGGGTAAAGGCATCGCACATGTCCCGGACGGGAGAATTTTCGATGGCGTGTTCACCTCTAAATCCACGGGCAGCGGAATAGGCCTCGCCCTTAGCCACCGGATCATCACACGCCAGCATGGCAGGCTTTGGGCGGAAGAGAATGAGTCCAGGGGTGCCTCATTTACTTTTGAGCTTCCATTGGCCAATGAATGAGAACACCTGATATGTAGTTCTCAATCTTCTCGGGCTTTGAGCCGGCTCTCGGTCCGCCCCGGGCAGTAGGTTCACACCAAGCGGACGACGGCGGGGCTTCCCGCCGTCGTCCGCTTGCTTTGGGTGCCGCTCCCCGACAGCGCCGACCAGCCGCCGTCGGAGGCGAGGATGGCGCCGTTGATGTTGGTGCCGTCGTCGCTGAGCAGGAAGGTGATGGAGGCGGCAAGCTGCGCGGCGTGGCGGGCGTGGGGACGGTGGCCTGCATCAGCGGGCCGAGGCGTTCGGCCGCGAGCCAGGATCCCGAGGTGGCGACGACGTTGGCGGTGCCGTCCCCACTGGCCGCCTTCCCGTCTCGCAGGAATCGCAAAGACCCCGGGGCTTAAGGGTCTCCTACAGATCCTGCACTCTGACTCGTTGGCCGTCCAGTAGGAATTTGGCGTCGATTTTCTGTTCTAGTCCGAGGACTTCGCGAGCTGCGATCTCCCCGATTACCGGTGAGGTCTTGAAGCCCTTTCCGGAGAAGCCAGCCAGGACGAGCACGCCGGGCATGCCCGGATGTGGGGCGACGTACTCGTGGCGATTGTGCGTGTATGCCTCGAAGTACGGGGTCATGCGCATCGGGTAGTCCTCCAGGTGCGGCAGGAAGCGTCGCACTAGGCTACGCACTGCCTGGAGGTCCTCGTCGGTGACGTTCATACGGGCGGTGTCCGGGGAGTCGACGGGTAGGTGGTTGGCGAACCCGAGGCCGAGCTTCATTGCCAGGCCGTCGACAGTCGGCAGGCCGTACGAGTAGTTCGGCTCGGTGCGGATATAGGGCAGCATCCCCTCTAGGCTTTCGCCGGTACGCGGCAGGAACCAAGTCGAGAGCACGCGACGGGTCGCCAGGTAGGGCGCCATGTCGGGCAGTAGCGTCGCGGTCCAGGCGCCGGCGGCAACGATGACACGGTCGTAGCGCTCCGTCTGTCCGTCTGCGGTGACCGCGACTTCGTCGCCGTCCTGCACAATGTCTGTCACGCGAGCCTCGGTGTGGATGGTGGCACCGTTTGCGTTAGCCGCAGCGGCGGCGGTGCGGATGGTCTTCTCGGGGAAGATCGTTCCAGCACCTTTGTCGAGGATCACGATCTCGTCCGGGTCGGTCTCGTACATCGGGAAGCGTGATTTGGCCTCGGCCGCGGTCATGACCTCAACCCGGTCGCCCAGAAGCACTGCAGACTGCAGGGCGATGCGGGTGGCCGGGGCACTTTCGGCGCTGAAGGTCAGCGCTCCGGAGATGTCTCGAAGCTTCAGACCCGTGGCCGCCTCGAGGTCCTTCCAGAGCTCATCGGCCCTTTCTAGGATGGGCTGGTATTGCAGGTCCTCGATCTCGATGTGACGGAAGAGCCGCGATTCCCCGCCGGCTGCGCCGCGGGAGTGGCCGGGGCTGAAAAGTTCGTAGCCGGTGGCTTCGCAGTCGAGCTTGGAGAGCTGCCATAGGGTCTGCGAGCCGATGGTTCCGGTGCCGATGACGGCGATGCGTGGTGTGGTCATGCCTGACTCCTTCGTGCTCAGTCTTCCAGGCCACCGTACAAGCCGCGGCTGATGGGCCTGCGCGCGGTGAAGAGCACCAGACCGGCCACGATCGCGATGAAAGCGACGGTCAGGAAGAAGGTGTTATTGGGAACGACAGTGAAGAGCTGCCCCAGCAGGCCAGAGAGCGAGGAGCCGAGGGCGAGCGTTAGGAAGTTGATGGCGACCATCTGTGCCGTGAATGCCTTGGGTGCAATCTGAGTGGCCACGGAGAGCCCGATGGCTCCGATGAAGACCATGCCAATTCGCCGCGCAGCCGGGTTTTGGATCATCACCGAAGAGAAATTGGTCCACAAAAGCGGACGACGGCGGGACTTCCCGCCGTCGTCCGCTTGTGTTTGAGCGAGGCGCTTTAGAGCGCGGACCAGCCGCCGTCGGAGGCGAGGATGGCGCCATTGATGTTGGTGCCGTCGTCGCTGAGCAGGAAGGTGATGGAGGCGGCGAGCTGCGCGGCGGTGGCGGGCGTGGGGACGGTGGCCTGCATTAGCGGGCCGAGGCGTTCGGCCGCGAGCTGGGATCCCCAGTTGGCCACGATGTTGGTGATGGTGGGCCCGGGCGCCACGGCGTTGAAGCGCAGGCCCTTGGGCCCATACATCACGGCCGAGTTCTTGGTCAGGCCGACGACGGCGTGCTTGGACGCGGTGTAGGCGGCGCCAGCGGCGGACCCGCGCAGGCCGGCCTCGGAAGCGACGTTGACCACGGAGCCGGTGCCGGCGTCCAGCATCAGCGGCACCACGGCGCGGGTGAGGCGCATGAGAGCGGTGACGTTGATCCGGAAGACGCGGTCCCAGAGCTCGTCGTCCACCTCGTGGATCGGGGCGAAGTTGTCCATGATGCCGGCGACGTTCGCCAGGGCGTCGACCCGTCCGCCGGCGGCGGCGACGACGGCGGCGGCGACGACGGCGGCCACGGTTTCTTCCGTGGAGATGTCGCCGGCCACAGGGACAAGGTCCAGTCCTGCGTTCTCGGCGACGAGGTCGTCCAGGCGTTCCTTGCTGATGTCGGCGGCGATGACGCGGCCGCCTTCTTTGGCGATGCGCAGGGCGGTGGCCTGGCCGATGCCGGAGGCGGCGCCGGTGACGATGACGGTCTTGCCGGCAAAACGGCCCGTGGTGGCGGCTTCCTGCCATGTAGCTTCGTTGCCCATGATGTCCTTCCAGACGTTGCTGACGGTGATGCGATCCACGTTATGACACTCTGTGTCATTATGGAAGGGTGAATACTGGTGGGATGCCTTCGGATGCTGTGACCACCGCCGTTCCACGCCCCGCCGGGCGTCCGGTGACGATTGATCCCGACGCCGTGGCTGCCATCGCGCTGCAGCTGTTCGCCGAGCGCGGCTACGAGCAGACCTCCATGGAGGACGTCGCCCGCGAGGCGGGGATCGGGCGCAAGAGCCTGTACCGCTACTTCGCCAGCAAAGCCGAGCTCGTCTGGGGCGGCATGGAGCCAGTGGTCGAGGCGTCCGGCCGGGTCCTGGATTCAGCGCGCGCTGCCGGCACGGCCGACGGCGACATCCTGGCGGGGCTGCGCGGGGCGGCCATCGCCGGGGTTGCTGTCCTGCCGGACCTCGCTGTCACGCGCGGCCGGCTGCGGCTGATCGCCGAACACCCCGAACTGGCCAGCCGGAGCTACGAGTCCCTGGCACCGCAGCGCGAGCGGACGCGGGCCTACCTGGTCTCGGCCGGCGTCCGCGAGGACGTGGCGGGGTATCTGTGCGCCGCGCTGATCGGCGCGACGTTCGAGGCATGGATGCAGTGGGCCGCCGGGACGGACCCGGATCCCGTGCCGTATTTGGTGGCGGCTGTTGGGGTGCTGCGGGTGCCGGCGGCCTAGTGACCATAACCCGGCGGACCGTTGCACCTGCACGCGGCTAGGTAGCCCAATCGGCGTCGTCGTAGGGGCGGCCGTGGAAATGGGCGCGGAAAAACTCCCCCACGACGGCGGCGCCCAGGTCGCCGGTGTCGGGCGCGACAATCCGGCCGCCCAGCCGCCGGGCCGTGCGCTGGACGAACCGTTCCAGGCCTTAGCCCTCAGCCAGCCGGAAGATCGCGGCCCATCGAGAAGGACACATGGACCAGCAGGGCGACGGCTGCCTGCGTGCGTGCCTCCGCCTCCGTCGCGGTCTCAGTGACTTCGATGTCACCCACGGCGGGGCCCAAGCCGCGGCCGGGGCATCACCGCCGTCGGCAATCGTGCGGCGGACCGCGTTGGTGATGGTCCGGGTGACGTCCCATGGTTCGGCGTCGCTGAACTCCCATTGGCGGCTGGAGCCGGTCTGCTCGCCGGCCGCACCGTCATGCATTACCCCTGGCCGCTCGTTTAGGCACCCACTCGCGTGTCGGTTCGTGTCCGGCCGAACGCCCCCCACTTCGACGCCCGGTCGTCCGGCTACCAGGAGGCTCTTCGTGGCTGGTGAACGTCGGCCACATCGCTGGTCGAAAGTGTCAACGCCATGGACCGCTCCGTGCTGTCCGGCCGTCAACCCGGTTTCCGGCCAGAAGCGAGCCGTCCAGCTGCTCGGTTGAGGCTGGCCCTCACTTATGGAATCGCTCAACGAAGAGGATCCTCGCGAAAGTCACTGTCAGCCAGTAACAAGAGCCTTTGCAGATGCATCCGACGAGCCCGCTCCGCCGGTTTGATCGACACCGTGACTCGACGCGGCAAAGTCACGGTTGAGTTTTGACCTTCCAGCTAGCAGTATCCGGTTGACGTGGGCTTGGGTCATTTGGTTGCATTGCTCCCCCTCGGACAGAGCAGCCTGTAACCAGCCAGGGCCCTTACGGACCCCAATCTCGGGCGCAAGACGCTCAAGCTCGCCCTCCTCTACTAGGACCACCCCCGTCTCATTCAAAAGGGTGAGGAGAGCCCTGGCTGCTTTACGGGCAGACCCTTTGAATGCCGACATGCCGTGCTCCTTAACGGCAGTCCATGGAGATCCCTGCGTTCGCAGTTGGGCGAGAACGAGTTCCTTGTCGTCAGGTGTGAACTTAGCCTCTCGTTTGCCCTCAAGGGCGGAAACAATGGCGTCCAACACGTGACCAACTTTGGCAGGTTCCCGTGGTGTATTCAGGTCGGCTGTTGCGGATTTCCAGAGTTTTGCCATCTCCTCCGTCCAGTCTCCGCCAACAGCTTTAACCAAAAGTTGGAGCTTTTTTTGATCGGAGAGCATGTCTAGGTCTGGGGCAGCAACAACTGGCACATCGACGGCGCTCAGCGCCGCCGACACTTTAGCCATGCCATCTTTCCCACCTGTTGGAACGAACAAGATTTCGTTCCTAGGCAAGGGGCCCTCCTCGCGCCCGTCGCAATCAATTGCAGCCGAAAGGTAGGCACAGTCACCCTCCGCTTCCGCAACGACCACCAGTCGATGGAACAGTCCATCCAATACGTTGGTGTACTTCAAGACGGGGTCGGTCCAAAGCGATCTCAACTGAGTCGAATCGAGTCGGCTTGCCTTCGAGGGCCCGTCACCCCTCGCTAGTCGGACAACCGAAACGTCGACACCGGAGTCAAGAAGTCCTGTCAAGAAGCTTCTGTCGTGGGTCGCAACAAGTATCTGGAGGCCAGTTTTCACTGCCAATCGGCCCAGCTCCGCGCCGAGGGCGTGTGCCTGGGGCGGGTGCAAAAATGCCTCAGGTTCATCGATAATGACGACCTTGTACGAGGCGGTCACAATTGGGAGTAATTGACCCATCAGACTTCGCATGCCGTCGCCTTGAGCGTCCAACGGCCGCAGATCAGCCATTCGCTCTCGGTACTCGACGGGAATATCGTCAATTCGGGGCGCATCCATCCCCACTTCACCGACCCTGAGGCGAAGCGTGCGTCCAAGAGCATCAAGAGTCAATGGAGGACCAAACACGTCGCGCGAAACGGCGCTCACTTCATCGAGGAGCTGTTTCGAGTCCTGCAGATAGTGAACCGGATGTTGTGGCGGATCCCCAGCCGATTCACGCATCTCTACGGCGCCCCCGATTCCAAAACGCCCTTGTGCATTGCCGTAGAAGACAAGCGAACTCGCGAGCGCCCCTAGTTCGCTGAGCGGATTCTGCCAAGCCTGAATCAGCATACTCGGGTGCTGGACACCTGTTTGTGCTCTTTGGAATCCGGCGCTCGTACCTTGAACAACGAAACTCGCGTTCTGACCAAGCCAAGAGATAACATCCGCTTGGCTTCCAGGACCGTGCAGTTCGAGCGAGTCCACGGCAATACGCGGCTGCTCGGGGAAACCCGGGCTGTGTGAGAGTTTCTCCCACACTTCGCGAAGAACCGTCGACTTGCCAGCATTGTTGGCGCCAACAATGGCAGTTACGCCGGCACGTTGTAACTGAATCGATTGCCCGCCGATCAGATTTATGCGGTCGATTGCAAAGTCAAACTCGTCCCCATTGCCACCCGCAAGGTGAGAGTAGTCCGGAAAAGCCGCTGCAAAGCGTTCACCCCAGTCTTGCATCAAAACGTCTCCTCAGAGTCCTAGGCTCCCCCACACCAGAGGATCTCCCCAGCGGCCCCGCAGGTCTATCTTCGCAGGAACTCGCCATAGTGAGCATGGAAAATGCGTTGGGGATCCGCAGTGTCAACTCGGGAGCCTCTACACCTCCGCCACAGGAGCCGCGAACTGCGCCGCATATAGCGCCGCGTATGCACCGCCCGCAGCCAGCAGCTGAGCGTGCGTCCCCTGCTCCACTATCTGGCCGGATTCCATCACCAGGATGAGGTCGGCGTCGCGGATGGTGGAGAGTCGATGGGCAATGACAAACGAAGTCCGGTCGGACCGCAAAGCACTCATCGCCTTCTGGACCAGCACCTCGGTGCGGGTGTCCACCGAACTCGTGGCCTCGTCCAGGATCAGCACCGACGGCCGGGCCAGGAACGCCCGAGCAATGGTCAGCAGCTGCTTCTCGCCCGCCGACACGTTGCCGCCCTCGTCCTCGAGCACAGTGTCGTAGCCCTCCGCCAGGGAGCGGACAAACCGGTCCACGTACGTCGCCCGGGCCGCCTCCAGGATCTCGTCCTCCGAAGCGTCAGGCCGGCCGTAGGCGATGTTGTCCCGGATGGTCCCGCCGAACAGCCACGTGTCCTGCAGCACCATGCCCATCCGCGAGCGCAGCTCGTTGCGGGTCATCGCGGTGACGTCCACGCCGTCGAGCGTGATCCGCCCGGCGTCGAGCTCGTAGAAGCGCATCATCAGGTTAACCAGGGTGGTCTTGCCCGCTCCGGTGTGCCCCACAATGGCGACGGTCTGGCCCGGCTCGGCCACCAGATTAAGCGAAGTGATCAGCGGCTTGTCCGGGGAGTAGGAGAAGGAGACGTCCTCGAACACCAGCCGCCCTCGGCCCCCATCGGGTGCCACGGAAGGCGATGGATCCGGGCCCTGTTCCTCGGTGTCCAGGAGCTCAAACACCCGCTCGGCCGAGGCCACGCCGGACTGCAGCAGGTTGGCCATGGAGCCCAGCTGGGCCAGCGGCTGGGTGAACTGCCGGGAATACTGGATGAACGCTTGGACGTCGCCCAGCTGCATCGCCCCGGAGGCCACCTGCAGGCCGCCCACCACGGCGATCCCCACGTAGACCAGGTTCCCGATGAACGTCATGGCCGGCATGATCAGGCCGGATATGAACTGCGCGCCGAAGCTCGCCTGGTACAGCTCCACGTTCTTCTGCCGGAACCGCTCCTCCACCTCGCGCTGCCGGCCGAAGACCTTCACCAGCGCGTGCCCGGTGTAGGTCTCCTCGATCTGCCCGTTCAGCTCTCCGGTGTGCTTCCACTGCGACACGAACAGCTTCTGCGAGCGCTTGGCGATCACCGCCGTCGTCACCAGCGTCAGGGGAATGGTCACCAGCGCGATCAGCGCCAGTGTGGGCGAGAGCAGGAGCATCATCACCAGCACCCCCACCACGGTCAGCAGCGAGGTCACGGCCTGGCTSATGGACTGCTGCAGGCTCTGGGAGATGTTGTCGACGTCGTTGGTCACTCGGCTGAGCAGCTCGCCGCGCTGCACGGAATCGAAGTAGCGCAGCGGCAGCGCGTTGATCTTCGCCTCGATCCGCTCGCGCAGCCGGAACACCGTGCGCTGCACGACGCCGTTGAGGATGTACGCCTGCAGCCAGCCGAACACCGAGGCCAGGACATACAGCACCAGCGCCCACAGCAGCACGGTGGCCAGCGCGGTGAAGTCGATCCCGGCGCCGGGCGTGAGCGTCATGGCGCTGAGCATGTCGGCCTGCTGGGTCTGCCCCGCGGCGCGCAGCTGGGCGATCACCTGGGCCTGGGTCTCACCGGGCGGCAGCTGCTTGGACACGACGCCGGCGAAGATCAGGTTGGTGCCTTCGCCGAGCAGCCGGGGCCCGATCACCGAGAACGTCACGCTCACGACGGCGAGGAGAAGTACCAGCACCAGCCACAGCCGTTCGGGCCGCAGCTCCCCCAGCAGCCGCCGGGCGGATGGGCCGAAGTTCATGGCCTTCTCCGCCGGGATGTTCATTCCGGCAAACGGCCCGCCGCGGCCGGGTCCGCCCGCGGGGCGGGGAATTCGCAGCGGCGCCTGCGCCGGAGCAGCGGCGGGGGCGGCGGAACCGGGAGCGGAAGTGCCGGCGGCCCCGGCGGTGGGGGCCGGCGTCGGCGCCTTGTCGGTGCGGCTCATGCTGCCTCCTCCGCTGCGAGCTGGGAGTTCACGATCTCCTGGTACGTCTCGGACGTCTCCAGCAGTTCGGGGTGCGTGCCGTGCGCGACGATCCTGCCGCGATCCAGCACCAGGATCTGGTCCGCGTCCACAATGCTGGAGACCCGCTGGGCGATGATCACCAGGGTGGCCCCGGCCGTGTGCCGCTTGAGCGCCTGCCGCAGCCGGGCGTCCGTGGCGGTGTCCAGCGAGGAGAAGGAGTCGTCAAAGATGTAGAGCTCGGGCTGTTTCACCAGGGCCCGGGCGATCGCGAGCCGCTGCCGCTGGCCGCCGGAGACGTTGGTGCCGCCCTGCGAGATCGGCGCGTCCAGCCCGCCTTCGAGCTCCTCCACGAAATCCTGTGCCTGCGCGATGGCCAGGGCCCGCCAGATCTCGTCCTCGGTGGCGTCGGGTTTGCCGTAGAGCAGGTTGCTGCGCACCGTGCCGGAGAACAGGAAGGGCTTCTGCGGGACCAGGCCGATGTGCCCCCACAGCAGGTCCGGGTGGAGCTCGCGCACGTCCACGCCGTCGATCCGTACCGAGCCGGACGTCGCGTCGAACAGCCGCGGCATCAGGTTCACCAGGGTGGTCTTGCCGGAGCCGGTGGCGCCGATGATCGCCGTCGTCTGCCCCGCGCGGGCGGTGAAGCTCAGGTCCGAGAGCACCGGCTGTTCGGCCCCCGGGTAGGCGAAGCCGACGTCGCGCATCTCCAGTTCGCCCCGGGCCGCCCGCCCGGCCGCACGCGAAACCGGGTGCAGCGGCGGCCGGACGCTGGATTCGGTCCCGAGCACCTCGCTGATCCGGTCCGCGGAGACGGAAGCGCGCGGGATCATGATCGCCATGAACGTGGCCATCATGACGGACATCAGGATCTGCATGAGGTAGCTCAGGAACGCGATCATGGTGCCCACCTGCATGGACCCGTCCTCGATCCGGAAGGCGCCGAACCAGATCACGGCGGCGCTGGAGACGTTGAGCACCAGCATCACGGTGGGGAACGCGAGCGCCATGAGCCGGCCGGCGCGCAGCGCGCTGTCCGTGACGTCCTCGTTGGCGCGGGCAAAGCGCGCGGTCTCCACATCCTCCCGGACGAAGGCCCGCACCACGCGGATGCCGGTGAGCTGTTCGCGCAGCACCCGGTTGACGGTGTCGATCCGGCCCTGCATGAGCTTGAACAGGGGCACCATCCGGATGATGATCGAGCCCACCCCGATCAGGAGCACGGGCACGCTGACCGCGATCAGCCAGGACAGCTGCACGTCCTGCCGGATGGCCATGATCACCCCGCCGATGCAGAGCATGGGCGCCGTGACCATGAGCGTGGCGGACATCAGGACCAGCTGCTGGACTTGCTGGACATCGTTGGTGGAGCGGGTGATCAGGCTGGGCGGGCCGAACCGGGTGACTTCCTGCTCGGAGAATTCGGCTACCCGGGTGAAGATGGACCCGCGGACGTCCCGGCCCAGCGCCATCGCGGCCTTCGCGCCGAAGTAGACGGCGGCGATGGTGCAGGCGACCTGCAGCAGGGTGATCATCAGCATCATGCCGCCGATGCGCAGGATGTACTCGGTGTCCCCGGTCGCGACGCCCTGGTCGATGATGTCCGCGTTCAGGGTGGGAAGGTACAGCGAGGCGATGGACGCCGCCAGTTGGAAGACGACGACGGCGAGCAGCAGCCGCCGCTGCGGCCTCAGGTATTCGACAAGCAGTTTCCAGAGCATCCGGTCTCCACTTCACGCGTCACGGGCTGTTTCGCACAGAACGATGTGACGGTCAGTCTACGTCCGGCTACCGGGAGCTAGCTGGGTTTCTCTCAGGGCGAATCGGGGGTGCGTTTGGTGGGCGTTGCATACGGGCCGATGGCCGCGATGTGGCGCGCGTCGACGTCGTCTAAGAATGCAACCAAAAGCTCGAATGGTGGAGGCTACTTTGGCTCGGCGACGAAGTCAGCGATCTGAGCGTTCCGTGCACCCACGAACTCGAGGCTGGCTTGCCGGTAGAGCCGATACTCATCGAGGGTCTTTGGTATGGCACGAGTCGTGAAATCGGCGAACGGCAGGAAGAACCGGACGCTGGCGTAGTCCTCCGTTACCAGGTCCTGGAGCAGAAAGAAGTCCACGTAGCCACGGAAGTCGCCAAACAAGCCGAAGAACTCGGGGTATAGCTCCAAGGTGTCGGCCAGCGGGCTGGACTGGCGGAGATAGTGACGCCGGATGCACTCGAGAGTCAGGTCAAACCGGTCGGCGATGCGGGGGTGAGTGCCTCGGCGCTGATTGATCGTCTGCTTGTTGTTGACCCTGTTGCCCGGGAAAACGATCATCCCGCCGATGGTGTAGCCCTGCCGGCTAAAGGCTTCCTGCTCTGCCTCCGGAATGTGCGCCATGATCGAAGCGGCCCTTGGGTGCCGGCAGAAGGTCCGAATGATCGCGTCACTCGACAGAAAGAATCGGCCCAAGTCGGACTCGTGATAGAGGTATCGGTTGGGGTTGCTTACGTCCAAGTCGAATAGCCCACCATTCTGCACGGGCCTGCCCCAGAGCCTCCGATGGGTACTGCGGAGGGCTGGGCTAAACCTATCCGGATCTTTGCCTGTGGGCGTGTCGGAACGGAAGTCGAAGGTTACGTCGATCTCTTTCGGATCGCCCACGTCAGCCGGGTCGTCCTGGAAGGCGGGCGGCTGTCGCGCACTACGGCACGAGGCTGCAATCTTCGCCGCCCACTCCAAGGCCGCCTCGTACGAGGGCAGCTCCAGCACCACGATGCTTCCATGGAACTGCGCAGTCTGCGGGTAAGTACCCGCGCGGACGCTCCCGTCGGCGTCGTCCATGACGGGCGGAATGCTCTCATCGATGCCGCCGCCGGACACCCAGACGCCCGCGTCCTTCGCCTCCTGGAAAACCGCGTGCGCCGCCTCCGTTGCGGCCCGCAACTCTTCCTCGGGGACAACCCTGGCGGCACTCGGAAACGAGATCTGATACTTGGTCATTCGGGTGGACTCCCTCTTCGCAGCACGGCTGTCGCGTTCATCCTCGCCGATGCCACCGCGCCGCACAAGACTGCAGGTCGGAGCAACCCGACCGTGGCTCATCCGCTTTGCCTGCTTGCCCGGCCGGGCTTGCTTGCCGGGCCGGTAGCCCGGGTGTAGCTTGTCCGGATGCTGAGCATTGGCTCGATCGTCATCCGGGTGGACAACCTCGAACGCCAGATGCGTTTCTGGCAGGCCGCCCTGGGCTACGAGCCGCGGTACGCACCCGACGGCGACTTTGTCATCCTGGCGCCGCCGGACGGTGTGGGCACCTGCATCTCCCTGGACCGCGTCCCGGCCGCCGTCCAGGTGCCGCCGCGCCTGCACCTGGACCTGTACACGGACACCCAGGGCGCTGAAGTGCAGCGGCTCCTGGCGCTGGGCGCCACCCGGGTGGAGTGGAGCAAGCGGCCGGCGGACGCCGACTATGTGATCCTTGCCGATCCGGAGGGCAACAGGTTCTGCGTGGTGGACACAGGCCGGCCGGAGAATTCAGCCGAGAACCCGTAGCCCGTAGCGGCGCGGCCCGCCTGCCCCTCCTGACCTTTTCTAACCCTCCTGGTCGACGTCCGACATGTCGCCGACGCCGGGGGCGCCCTCGGCGAGGGCGTAGCGCTGCATCACCGCACCCTTTGGTGAGGCGACCACCGGCTCGATGAGCCTGAGGTTTGTCGGAACCACCCCGTCGGCGAAGACCTTCTTTCCCCCGCCGAGGAGGATCGGATATACCCAGAGCGTGAGCCGGTCGAAGAGCCGCTCGGCGAACAGGGTCTGCACGAAGTCCAGACTGCCGATGACGTGGGTGTTCGCGTGCCGGTCGCGCAGGTCGCGCACGGCGGCGACGACATCAGGGCCGAGCAGAGTGGAGCCTGCCCACTCGAGGGCAGGCGTCTGGCGCGAGGCCACGTATTTCGGGAGGCGGTTGAACAGCCGCGCGATGTCCCCGTCCGCGTGCGGCCAGTACGCGGCGAAAATGTCGTAGGTCCGGCGCCCGAGCAGCAGCGCATCCATCTCCGCCATTCCGGAGCCGACCTGTTCGTCGACGACCTCGTCCCAGAGAGGCGCCTGCCAGCCGCCAAACGCGAAGCCGCTGTCCGGGTCCTCGTCAGGCCCGCCTGGCGCCTGCGCAACGCCGTCGAGCGTAGTGAACAGGTCGATGTGGATCAGTCCCATGCCGTGCTCCTTCCCTGCCGCCCGTCGTCGTCGGCCCCGGCGATGGGATCACTTCGAGGCTGGCACAGGATTCCCTGCGGAGCAACGGGTCCCGCACAGCAACGGGTGCCAACGGCTCGGCCGCGCTTCCTGTCCCGATCAGCCGCCCAGCACCACGTTCACCGGCGGTTCGCCGGCCAGCATGAGCCCGATCTGGCGCTGCAGCAGCCGGCCCATCCGGGGGCGCATGGCCGAGCTGGCCCCGCCCACGTGCGGGCTGATGATGACGCCCGGGGTTCGCCACAACGGGTGGTCCTGCGGCAGGGGCTCGGGATCGGTGACATCCAGCACGGCGCGGATCCGTCCGGAGCCGGTGTGCCGGACGAGGGCGTCCGTGTCCGCCACCGGTCCGCGGGCCACATTCACCACCAGGGCGCCGTCCGGCATGGCCGAGAGGAACGCGTCATCAATCAGGTGCCTGGTGGAGTCGCTGAGCGGGACCCCCACCACCACGATGTCGTGCTCCGGCAGTAGCGCGTGGAGTTCCTCGATGCCGTGGATGGGACCGCATTCGTCCGTCCGGGCCCTGCTGGCCACCCGGGTCACGGATGTCTCGAAGGGAAGGAGCCGGTCCTCGATCGCCTTGCCCACCCCGCCGTAGCCGACGATCAGGACCCGCCGGTCGGCCAGGCTGGCGGTGGGCCTGGCGTCCCACCGGCCCTCCTGCTGGCTCTGGACCAGGCGGGGCAGCTCGCGCTGGCTGGCGAGGATCAGCGCGAGCGCCAGCTCCGCGGTGGAGGTCTCGTGCACGCCGGCCGCGTTGGCGAAGACCCGGCCGGACGGCAGGAACTCCGCCACGCCGTCGTACCCGATCGACTGGCTCTGCACCAGAGCCGTGTCCACCGCCTCCAGGCCTTGCAGGACCTGCGGGCCGCCCATGTAGGGCGGCACCACGATGTCGATCCGCGGCACGGGCGGCTCACCGGCAAGGTCCCACTCCAGGACGGTCACGTCCGGGTGCGGCTGAAGGTATTCACGCAACGCGGCGTCCGGCAGGCTGACAGTAATTTTCCGGGTCATGAGTGCCAGCGTAGTAGACCGGCGAGCGGTAATTTTTCCCAACTTCGGCGCTCCCCCGCGCGCTCCGTGGACTTCACCCCCGGCCGGGCCTAACGTCAGAGGCACCACCCCCTGCCGAGCCCGGAAGGCCACTCACATGACGAATCCGGTGCCCAGGCCGGCCGCTCCGACGCACCGCAGGAACCTGGTGCTGGTGTGGGCCGTCACCGCGCTGGTGCTGGCCGCCGTCGTGGTCCTCGGCGTCTTCCGCACCGCCCCGCCTAACGGTGGTTTCCTGGCCGGCAGTCTCCTGACCGCCGCCGGCAGGCAGGCGCCGAACCCGTCCCCCGCGGCGACGGCGGCCCCGGCGCCCGCCGTCGACCTCCCCGCCGAGATCCAGCGGATCATCGGTGAACACCCCGACCACAGGATCGGCGTCGCCGTGGTGGACACCCACGACGGCCAGCTGCAGAGCTACGGCGACGTGGCACCGTACACGGCGGCAAGCACAGCAAAGGTCCTGACCGCGGCCGCCTACTACCACCTGGTGGAAACCGGCGATAAGTCCCTCGACGCCCCGCTGGGCTCCTTCAACGCCGCGTTCCAGCTCAAGGCCATGATCAACACCAGCAGCGACGACTCCTGGCTGCTGCTGATGCAGGACATCGGCTACCCCAACCTCACCGCCTACGCCGCCACCCTCGGCATCACCTACGATCCCGAGCAGAACCTCCTGGCCCCGCCGGACATGGCCCGGCTCATCCAGCAGCTCGCCACTGGCAAGCTGCTGAACGCCGGCCACACGGCGGAACTGCTCGGCTACATGCAGCACACCAATGACGAGGACCTCATCCCGGCGGCCGTGGACCCTGGCATCACCGTCCATCACAAGTACGGTGTGGTGCAGGGCTACGTCCACGACGCCGCCCTGCTCAGCGCCGGGGACCGCTCCTACGCGGTGGTCATCTACACGTGGGGACCGGACGACGCCGACAGCGCGGCCCGCCTGGACCTCATCCACGATCTGACGCACCAGGTCACCGGCGCCCTGTTCCGTCAGTAGCGGTGTTCAGTTAGTAGTGCTGCAGCGGCGTGACATGGCGCAGTGCAGCTGTGCGGGAGCTGTTAACAGACTGAATTTCCACCAATCAAAGGTGGCGCACGCTCCATTACAGGGGCAGGATGAAAGAAGCGGGAATAGTCTCAGCCGCAGCTGCCCGATGGAGCCCCCCACCATTGGGCCGTCCTCTGGAGGAGCACCCACATGTCCAGTCCTTCTGAATTTCGTACTTGTCGTCCCGCCGAAGCAGGGACCTCCGGTCCCGCACGGCCCGCCGCGCCGCCCTGACCAAAACACGCGCCAAAAAGACAGCGGGCCCCACACCAGGGGCCCGGACCCCGCCCGCACTCCGGGCTGATCGAGGCTGCTGGGGCCTCGGAATTCCTCCCGGCTCGTGTGCAGGAGATGCCGCAGTATTGGGGCAAGCCAGGATCCCGCGCATGATGTCCGCGCGACCGCGCGGTCTAAAGGGACTTTCCGGATCCGGGCTTTTCCAGGGAGTCACCTTGATCCGCATCCTCATCGCAGAAGACGAAGAACGCATCTCCCGCTTCATCGAAAAGGGACTGCGCGCCGCCGGCTACGCGCCCACCGTGGTCGCCGACGGCGTCACGGCAGTGGACTACGCGTCCAGCGGCGAATTCGATCTCCTGCTCCTGGATATCGGGCTCCCACGGCTGGACGGCTACGCCGTCCTGGCGGCACTGCGCCGCGGCCAGGTGGGCATCCCGGTCATCTTCCTCACGGCCCGCGGATCCTCCACGGACACCGTCGCGGCGCTGGAGGGCGGCGCCGACGACTACATCGTCAAGCCGTTCCACTTCGAGGAACTGGTGGCCCGCATCCGTGCCCGGATCCGCAAGGGGGACTCCGGCGATCCGCCGGCGGCAAACGTGATGCGCTACGGGCCCCTGGAGCTGAACCTGCTCACGCGCACCGTCAGCGTCGACGGCAGGATGGTGGAGCTCTCCTCCCGCGAATTCTCCCTGGTGGAAATGTTCCTGCTCCATCCCGGCCAGGTCCTGAGCCGGCAGCAACTGCTCAGCCACGTCTGGGGCTACGACTTCGACGGCACTTCCAACGTGGTGGACGTGTACGTGCGCCAGTTGCGGAGAAAGATCGGCGCCGAGCGCATCCTCACCACCCGAGGCGCCGGGTACCGCCTGAGCTAAGCAGGTCTTCGCGGTACGTGAAGGGACAGGGATGTCGCAGGAAAGGAGCACAGTGACCACGTCGGATGATCATCCAGGCGGGAGCGGCCAGGCCGCGCCGGCCGCTGGGTCCGCTGCGCCGGAAACCCAGGACCCGTCCGGCTGGGGCGCAAAGATCCACTCGGTGCGTTTCCGGGTGGTGGCAGCCATGTTGGGCATGATGCTCGCCGGGCTGGTCACCGCCGGGCTGGTCACGTTTGTGGTCCAGTTCCAGGATTCTGATGCCAGGGTTGACCAGGCGATCCTGGACAAGGCCAACGCCGTGGTCAAGCTTGTCCAGACCAACAAGAAAACGTCCGGGGACTATGCGAACAGGACGTACATCAGCGCGCTTCACGAGGCCGCGGAAGATATCGAGCCCCGCAGCAACGAGGTCATGGCCGGGATCGTGGACGGGCGCGTGGCGTGGACCGTTGAGGGCAACGGGGACCACGCCCTTTTGGACAACACCATGTTCACCGACGCCGTCCAGCTCAGGAGTCCAATGGGCGCGTCCTTCGGCGAGCTGAACGCGGACGGCCGCCCGCTGAGGACTGTGGTGGTGCCCATGAAGGGCGCCACCGGGACCTTCTTCCTGGTTGGCCGGGACGCCGGCGACCAGCGCGAGCATAACGCCGACTCGGTCCGGACGTACTCGCTGGTGGCCCTCGCCATGCTCATGGCGGCCGCGGTGATCGGCGGGATCGTTGCCGGCCGCCTGCTCGATCCGCTCCGCCGTATGCGCGAGGCCTCCAGGGCGGTGGGCCCGGAAGACCTCACGCAACGGGTGGAAGTCCGCAAGGGCGAGGACGACGTCACCCTGCTCGCCAAGACCTTCAACACCATGCTCGAAAGGCTGGACGAAGGCGCCCAGCAGCAGCAGCAGTTCCTGGACGACGCCGGCCATGAGCTGCGGACCCCGCTGACCATCCTCCGCGGGCACCTCGAGCTCGTGACGGTGGATGACCCGGACGACGTCATTGCCACGCGCGACGTGCTGCTGGACGAGGTGGACCGCATGCAGCGCCTGGTGGACGACCTCCTGCTGCTCGCCAACTCCGGCGATCCCGGCTTCATCCGGCGTGAACCCGTCCGGATCCCGGAACTCATGGACCAGGTCATGGAAAAGGTGCACGTCCTGGCCGAGCGCAACTGGCAGATCGATGAAAAGGCCGACTACGTGGTGGAGGCGGATCCGCAGCGCCTCACCCAGGCCCTGGTCCAGCTCGCCGCGAACGCCGTCAAATACACTGGGCTTTCCTCCACGATAGCGCTGGGTTCCCGGATTGAGAGCCCAACGGCAAACGACGGGGCCTCGCACCCACAACAGGACACCCTGGTGCTGTGGGTACGCGATGACGGCAGCGGAATCGCCGCGGAGGACCAGCAACGGATCTTCGAACGGTTCGGCCGGGCGCACACGGGCCGCGGCGAGGAAGGTTCGGGACTGGGCCTGGCAATCGTCGCGGCAATCGCCCAGGCGCACGGCGGCGTGGCCACCGTGGAATCCGAATACGGCCACGGCTCCACCTTCCTGATCAAGATCCCCCTGCAGGCCGTCAACGTCCGCGTCTGACTGATCCGCGGCTGTTCTGGTTCGCTGATCTGGCCGCTGATAAGCGCGTGGCCGCAAAGTCCGGCCCTTTGATGAGGAATCCTTAATCTTCCCCTCATCCCACCCTCACTCTGGGGGCGCAGGCTGATGAATATCATCAGACAGCGCCGGCACCGGACCCATTTGTGATCAGAAACAGTTGCGATCACCGCTGTGTCCCGTGCATCGGGGGCGGGAGGATTTGCTGTGGAGCCAATGCGGATCGTGCTGTACTCACATGATTCAGTGGGCCTGGGACATGTGCGTCGGAATCTGGCGCTGGCCCACGCACTGACCAATCAGCTGCCCGGGCTTATCGGCCGCCCAGTCACCGGAATCCTCATCACCGGCACAGCCCTGGCCCCGGCGTTCCTGCTGCCCGAAGGGTGGGACTGGGTCCTGCTGCCCGGCGTGGCGAAGGGTTCCTCGGGCTACCTGCCCAGGAACCTGGCGCTGCCCATGCAGGAGCTCGTGCCGCTGCGGGCCAGGCTCCTGCAGGCAACGCTGGCGGGTTTCTCCCCCCACTTGGTGGTGGTGGACCGTCACGCCACCGGCGTCCACGGCGAACTCGAAACTGCATTACGGCGCGCACGCACGGCCGGGCAAGTCCGCGTGGTGCTCGGCCTCCGCGAGGTCCTTGACGCGCCCGCCGCGGCCCTCGCCGAATGGGCCAGGGTAGGCGGACCCCGGGTGGTCAAGGACCTGTTCGATGCCATCTGGGTCTACGGCGATCCCGCCGTCCACGATCCCGTCGCCGCCGGCGAAATACCGTTCACCCTCCGGAAGCTCATCCGATACACCGGCTACCTCGCCGAGGGCCGCCCCGCGGCCTCCGGCACCAGCTGCATGCCCGGGAAGTACTGCATGACAACGGTCGGCGGAGGCTCGGACGGGTACGCCCTGGCCAGCGTCGCCGTCGCCGCGCCGGTCCCGGACGGGCTGGGACACCTGGTGGTCGCCGGACCGCAGATGCCCGCCGAGCAGCTCAACGACCTCCGGAAGCAGGCCCGTCCCGGCGTCAAGGTGGTGGCAGCCGTGGATGACCTCGTGTTCCACATCCGGCACGCCAGCGCCGTCGTCGCCATGGGCGGCTACAACACGGTGTGCGAGATCATGAGCACCGCGGTCCCCGCGCTGATCGTGCCCCGCACGCAGTCGCGCGCCGAGCAACGAATCCGGGCCGCGTCCCTGGCCGCGGCGGGATACCTGGAGCAGCACGAGATCGGCACGCTGACGCCGGAGATCCTGGCCGGCTGGCTGGCCGCCCGGATCGGCACCACCGTGGACCGCCGTCGTGCGGTGCTGGACGGCCTGATCCGCGTTCCGCAGCTGGCCGCAGAACTGCTGAGGCCGCTGGCCGACTCCGACCAGTTCGGCACCGAAGTCGCCACGTCCGATCAGTTTGGGGCCGATGAGTTCCAGCAGGACGAAAGCATCGCCACAAGGCGCGCGAAGGGCGGTGCAAGCCGTGTCGCCGTTTGAGCCGGGCATTGCGTACGTCCTGAAGATGTATCCGCGTTTCTCGGAAACGTTCATCGTTTCGGAGATCCTGGCCCGAGAGGCTGCGGGCGACCGGATCGAGATTTACTCCCTCCGGCCCACCGACGACTCCCGGTTCCACCCCGAACTCGCCCGGGTCCAGGCGCCCGTGACCTACATTGACCGGCCCATCAAGACCATTGCCCTGTGGGAGAGCCTGCGGATGGCCGAGGCGGCCGGGCTCACGGCCGCCGTCGGGCGGAATCTTGGCGAACTCACCGCCGCCACGGCAGACGACGCCGTCCAGGCCATCAACCTGGCCACCGCCTTGCAGGACCGGAACATCCAGCACATGCACGTCCACTTTGCCTCGGGCGCCACCACCGTGGCCCGGCTGACGTCCCTCATCACCGGGATCCCGTTCTCGTTCACCGCCCACGCAGTGGATATCTTCCATGAATCGGTCCAGGACGAGGACCTGCGGCGCAAACTGGAGCAAGCCCACCACGCCGTGACCATCAGCCAGTACAACATGCGCTACCTGCGCCACCGCTTCCCGAGCTCGACCGCCCGGCTCCACCTGGTGCGCAACGGCCTGGAGCTGGAGCGCTTCCCGTACCGGGAGCCCCGCCCGCTCGGGGCCACCCTGCGGATCGCCGCCGTCGGCCGCCTGGTGGAGAAGAAAGGCTTCCAGCACCTGCTGCCCGCGGCCGCCGAACTGCTGGACCAGGGGGTCAAACTGGACCTGAAGATCGCCGGGACCGGAATCATGGCCGAGGAGCTGGAGGCCGGCATCGATCAGCTCCGGCTCCGCGAGCACGTCCGCCTCCTGGGCCCCCAGACCCAGGACCAGGTGCACGAGCTGCTCCATTCTGCCGATATGTTCGTGGCGCCCTGCGTGATTGGCGCCGACGGCAACGCGGACGGCATGCCCACAGTCCTGCTCGAGGCGATGGCCACCGGCGTCCCCTGCGTCAGCACGTCCGTCACCGGAATCCCCGAGGTTGTGCGGAACGGCACCACCGGGGTCCTGGTCCGGCCCGGCAACCCGCACGCCCTGGCCCGCGGGATCCGCACGCTCGGCTCCCCGGCGACGGACAGGGTTGCCGTGTCCCGCAATGCCCGTGCCCTGATCGAGGAGGACTACGACGTCCACCGGCAGGCCGGGCTCCTGAGGTCCCTCTCCCGTCCGGAAAGGAGAGTTGCATGACACGCGTCGCTTACCTCTGCGCCGACCCCGGCGTGCCAGTTTTCGGCACCAAGGGTTCCTCGGTGCATGTCCAGGAAATCGTCCGCGCATGGCGCGGTACCGGCGCCGCCGTCACGGTCTACTGCACCCGGCTCGGCACCGAGCGGCCCTCCGACCTGGCCGATCTCGACGTCGTGGAAGTCAAACCGGAATCCGTCCCCGCCCCCGCTCGGGAACGGGCGGTCCAGGACGCCGCGCTGGGACTGGCGGACGAGGTCCTGCGCAACGGCTGCGGCCTGTACTACGAGCGCTATTCGCTGTTCAGCCCGGCGCTGTCCGTGGTGGCCCGCATCCTGGACGTGCCCTCAGTCCTTGAGGTCAACGCCCCGCTCATCGAAGAGCAGCAGCGGTACCGCCAGCTGCTGGATGTGAAGAAGGCCGAGACCGTGTTCCGCCGCAACGCCGCAACGGCCGACGTCGTGGCGTGCGTCTCGGATCCCGTGGTGCGCTGGGTCCAGTCGCGGGTGCCCACCGCGAGGACCGTGCTGGCGCCGAACGGGGTGAACGCGGAGCGGATCCCGGTCCGCCGTCCCGGCCGCCGTAGCGCGGACCATCTCACAATCGGATTTGTCGGAACGTTGAAGCCCTGGCACGGTGTCCCGGGCCTGCTGCACGGTGTGGCATTGGCCAACCAGCAGACCGCTGACCCGAGCCTGCGCTGGCAGGTCCACGTGGTGGGTGACGGCCCGGTGCGCGAGGACCTCGAACGCCTGGCCATGGCCCTCGACGTGCCAGCGGTGTTCACCGGCGCCGTCCCGCCGGCCGCCGTGCCAGGCCTCCTGGCAGAATTTGACGCCGCTGCGGCCCCCTACCCCCAGGACGGGCCCGGCCAGGACGACTACTTCTCGCCGCTGAAGGTCTTCGAGTACATGGCGGCGGGCCTGCCGGTGATCGCGAGCGCCGTGGGCCAGATCCCGTCCATCATCCAGGACGGCCGCACGGGACTCCTGGTCCCGCCCGGGGATCCGGACGCCTTCGCCGAGGCCCTCATCCGGCTCGGCCACGACCCGAACCTGCGGGACAGGCTGGGGCTGGCGGCCCGCGACGAAGCCGTGCTGAAGTTCAGCTGGAGCGGCGTGCTGTCCCGGATCACCGGGGCACTGCCCCCTGCACGGAGACTAGCAAGGCAATGACCACCGATTCCAGGCATCTGCTTCGCGATCCGGACCAGGAAAGCCCGCCGCAGAGCCCCACACGAAACAGCCCCGCACCACGGGGGGCAGCGCCCCCGGCGTTACGGGAGGGCACCGTACCGGGGAACCTCCCGCCGGCGAACCCCACGCCGAAGCCCGTGGAAAAGTCTGCGCGGCCGGTCCGTGGTCAACACAAGCGGCAGACGCGGCTATGGCCCCGGCTCCGCCGTCGTCCGGCCAAACCCGAGTCCGGGCTCCGCCGCACGCTGCGGTGCGTCCGCCCCTATTTGCGAGGCCACCGGCTCAGGATGACCATAGGATTTGCGGCCCTTGCCGCGGACGTCCTGCTCCGCCTGCTGGAGCCGTGGCCGGTAAAAATGGTGATCGACGGCGTGTCCCGCTCGCTCGGCGCGACCATCAAGCGGCCGGGACCCACCATCGATGCCAGCGCGGAGACGTTGTTGCTGTGCGGCGGTGCGATTGTGGCCATCAGCATCCTGCGCGCCATTGCCAACTATTGGTCGCAGATTTCCTTCGCGCTGGTTGGGTCGAGGATCGCGGCCGACCTCCGGGCGCAGACTTTCCGCCATGTGCAGGGTCTGTCGATGCGGCACCACACTAAAACCTCCTCGGGGGACACCGTGCAGCGCATCGTCGCCGATGTGTCCCGGCTGCAGGAAGTCGCCGTCACGGCCGGCCTGCCGTTGCTGGGCAACGCGGTCACGCTCGTGGCCATGACCGGCATCATGCTGTGGCTTGACCCATTGCTGGCGCTCATCGTTTTCCTGGCCACCGCCGTGTTTGCCTTCCTGTCCCGGCGCAGCTCCGGTTCCATCACCAGTGCCGCCAGGAAGTCGCGTTCGGGCGAAAGCGCCCTGGCTACCACCGCGTCCCAGACCCTCAGCGCCATGCGCGAGGTGCAGGCCTACGGCCTCGAGGACACCATCAGTTCCAACTTCCGCAACAGCAACAAGGCGGCCCTGGGCACCGGCGTCGTCGCCCTGCGGCTGGCCGCGGGGCTTGAGCGCCGAACCGACGTGCTGATCGGGTTCGCGACAGCCGTCGTCCTGGCCGGCGGCGGCTGGCGCGTCCTTAACCATTCGATGACGCCCGGGGACCTGGTGGTCTTCCTGACCTACCTCAAGACCGGGATGAAACCGCTGAAGGACCTGGCCAAGCAGACCAGCCGGATTGCCCGGGCCACAGCGTCCGGCGAGCGTGTTGCAGATCTGCTGGAGGCCGAGACCGACCTCCCGGAAGCACCCAACGCGCGCCCCCTGGACAGCCAGCATCCGGACATCGAGTTCGACGACGTCAATGCCGGGCACGGCGAAGACATCGCCGTTCTGCACGGGATCAATCTCAGAATTCCAGCCGGGGAGCATCTGGCGCTCATCGGCCCGTCCGGGGCAGGGAAATCGACGCTGGCCAGCCTCGTCCTGCGCATGATCGATCCCATCTCCGGCACGGTCCGCGTGGGAGGCCAGGACCTGCGGGATTGCCAGATCGCCTCCGTGCGCTCCCACGTCTCCATCCTGCTGCAGGATTCCGTGCTCTTTGGCACCACCGTCCGGGAGAACATCAGGTTCGGCCGGCTGGGTGCCTCCGACGAGGACATCGAGCACGCGGCGGAACTTGCCCAGGCCGATACCTTCATCCGGGGCCTCCCCAACGGCTACGACACCGTCCTGGGGGAGGCCGCCAAGGACCTTTCCGGCGGTCAACGCCAACGCCTCGCCATCGCCCGAGCCATCCTGCGGCAGGCGCCAATCGTGATCCTGGACGAGGCCACCGCGGGCCTCGACCCAGCGTCCCGGGAGTCCATCCTCGACGCCCTTGAGGTCCTGACCCGGGGCCGGACCTCGATCACCATTACCCACGACGCCTTCGCGGCGCGTGCCTGCGACCGCATCATCTGGCTTGAGGACGGCCGCATTCTCGAGCAGGGACCGCCGCTCGAGCTGTTGCAGGACCCCGGGAGCCACTTCAGCAAGTGGTTGGGCGACGCACCCTCCCCCCAGATCGGGCCCGATGCTTCCCGGCAAGTCCAGGGGCAGGAACCGCGGGGGCGCGACGTCGGAGCGCCGACGTGAGCGCGCCCCCGGTCTCTACGCACGACGCCGACCTCGCGCTGGCCGCCCGGGACGAAGCACTTCCCTGCCTTGCCCACCTGCTCGACGACGACATTCTGTCCGAGCTCGTCGGCGAACCCCTTCACATCACCCGTGTCCGGTACAAACCGCGCACCTCCGTGCTCGTTGCCTTTCGCCGCAGTGGGACAGGACGTGCCGGCACGGCGGACCCGCGGACGGCAGAGGACGGCACAGCCGGCTACGGCTGGGCGCTGAGCACAAAAAACAACGTCAAGCTGAATGGGCGGGCCCGGTCCGCGGCGCGGCGCGGCGGCCCCGGTGTGCAGCTGATCCGGCCACTAATGCCGCACCTGGACGCGGCTATCGCGGTCGGTGTCATCGAAGACGACTGGCTCCTGCGCCACAACCTGCGCTGGCTCGCAGAGTACGGGCTGGAAATGCTCGGCGTCGACGACGGGCCGGATGGCCGGGACTCGGCCGGCCCAAGCCAGGCGTTCGGCGCAGGCCAATCCGGGAACACCAGCCGCGTACTGCGCTATAAGCCCGAACGCCGGCTGGTGCTGCTGAAGCATGCTCGCGGCACGTCGATCGTGATCAAGACCGCGGCACTGGCCTCCGACCACGCCGCCCAGGAGTTATTCCAGCGGCAGCTGGAGGAGCAAGGTATCCCAGTGCTGCCCAGGCTTGCCGATGCCAGCTGCTCCGATCACGGGATCAGCGCAAGTCCGGTGTGGGGCAAGTGCGACCTATCCACAACCGGGGATGCCGAGTCGGCGCACCGGGCCGGAGCAGCTCTCGCCCGGCTCCATAGGCTTCCGGCCGACGCGGCCCCCGGGCCGGTCACCACACCGGAGGCATTGGTGACTCGCCAGATCGACGCGACATGCGCCATGGTGGCAGAACTCCAGCCAACGCTGGCCGGGCGTGCCGCCAATCTGGCCGGCCGCCTCCGCCGCCGGCTGGACGAAACCACGGACGGGAGGACCCCCGTACTGATTCACGGCGACTTCTCTGCCGACCAGGTCCGCGTAGACGGAGCGGAGGTCCGCCTCCTCGACTTCGACCGCGTCCGCCCGGGCGCCCCGGAATCCGACCTCGGCTCCTTCGCAGCCGTCGAGGAGGCAGGCCTTTGGCATCCCGGCACCGATGCTGATCATCGGGCGCACACTGGAGCACTCTTTGAGGGCTATGCCGAGGCCGGCGGCAGGTTTAGCCCCGCTGCAGTGGACGCCTGGGCTGCCTACAGGCTGTTCTGCAACAGCGTGGATCCGTTCCGGGACCGCGCCGAGGACTGGGCCGCCGAAATGTCGAGGCACATCGAACTCGCGTCCGGGCGGATCCCATGAACTGGCTCCCGCCGGTCCCGCCGACCGCCGTCGACTCTTCCGGGCAGGCCTGGCTGGTCCACCGGGCATGGCCGGCCTTCACCCCGGGAGATTACACACTGGAGGTCCTGATACCAGGACAACCAGGCGTCCGGGGAGCCCGTCTGCGGGACGGTCGCTTTGAGTTGCTGCCCGACGACGACCCTTGGCTGCCCTCATTACGCGCAGAGGCGCGGCACGGCGAAATCGTGTCCCATCGGCCTTACATTCGCGCCGTCATCCGGACCGAGAACTCCTATGTCAAGGTCTTTCGGGCCGGCGAGGCCCTCGTCCCGGCCCAACGCTGCGCCCAAACCGGGTCCCTCTTGGACACCCGGAATTTCACATCCCCCCGGATTCTTCGCAGCTCCCCGGACATCATCGCTTTCAGCCCCATCCCGGGGCGGACCTTGGGGACGTTGGCTGAGGACCACCTGGGCGTCAGTGACACTTCATTCGCAGGGCTCTGGCAGAAGTGGCGGCACGCCTGGACCGCGCAAGTTTCCGTCTCTGCCGGCAGCGCCGGTTTGGCCGCGTTGCCGGTCCGTTCCCCCGCCGTGGAAGTCGCGGATCTCTGGCGCTGGGTAAACCGCTGGCTACGCCACTTCGCCGACACCCCGGCGGCCGCAGCGCAAGGCAACGCCCTGGTAACCCAGGCAGAGAATGTGACGAAGAACCTGCTTCAGACCGAACCGGACAGCCTGGTCTGGGCCCACGGGGACCTCCACGACAAGCAAATCCTCGCGGCCGAGGGATCCGCTCCGCTCGGGTTGCTGGACTTCGACGATTCCGCCCAAGCCGAAGCCGCCCTGGACCTGGCGAATTTAGACGTCCACCTTGAACTTCACACCCGCCGGAACCGCATGACTCCGGAACGATACGAAATGGCCCACACCCAAATACTGGCCGCCGCGGACGAGCTACATGTCAGCCCGAGCCGCTTCCACGCCTATTCCGACGGCGCCTGGCTGCGTCTGGCGTGTTCCCCCCTCCCCGTGCGCTCGGCATTGGCCTTTGCCGTGCTCGAAGAACGTCTCGCCTGCCGTCCACTCGTGGCCGGATATGAGTGCGGCTACGATCCCGGCCTCGCGTCCGGCTTCGCAAGCGCGGCGATGGAGACCGGGGGCGGCTGAGATGGGCTGGCACCCGCCCGTCCCGGCCGCCGTCGTGGATGAAGACAACACCGAGTGGGAGGTCGTACGGTCCTGGCCCGGCGACTCCGCGGAGGAGTATGTCCTGGAACTGGCGGCCCCTGGCCGGGCGGGGGTCCGGGCAGGCCACCTTCGGGCAGGGCAGCTGGAGCTCCTGCAGGACGGGCGAGACCGGCGCCTCCCGGCCCTGAAGCTCGTGTCGCCGCTGGGGGTGGTGGTGGTGCACCGGGCCCACAAACGGGCCGTGGTCAGGGCCGGCGAGCACTACCTCAAGATTTTCCGGATCCGCCAGGCCGACGAAGCGGCGGGCCGCCACGCCCGGATGAACGAGCTCCTCGGCGCCGAGGACTTCCTCACCCCGGAAATAGTCTCCTACAGCCAGGGCTGCCTCACGCTCAAGGCGTTGCCCGGCCGTTCCCTGTTCGAGCTGGGAAACGACCCCGCGGTCAGTGATGCGGAGTTCGAGATGGCCTGGCAGCAATGGTCCCGGGCCTGGGTCCGGCAGCATTCCCTGGCCCGGACTTCGGCGCAGCGCCCGGCCCTCGAGGCGCTCCCGTCCCAGCCGGCCGCCGTCGAACTGGAAAACCTGCGGCGCATCGTGAACCCTTGGCTCGTGCACACCCGGGACGTTGCGGCCTCCCAGGCGCAGCGCACCGCCGTACTCGTGGCCGCGGGACAGGCCGCCGAAAAGCTGCTCCTGACCGATCCGGATCCGCTGGCGTGGTCCCACGGTGACCTCCATGACAAGCAGATATTCACCGCAGGCCCCGGCACTCCCCTCGGTCTGCTGGACTTCGACCAAGCCGGCCGTGCCGAGGCCGCCGCCGACCTCGCCAACCTTGCCGTGCACCTTCAGCTGCGCCTGCGCCAACACCGCCTGACCGCCGAAAGATACCAAACCGCCCTCCACCATGTCGCCGCCACTGCCGAGGAACTGCGGGTCACCCCCGTCCGCTTCGACGCCTACGCCAGCACCACCCGGCTGCGGCTCGGCTGCCTCTATTCCTTCCGGCCGCAGTGGGCCGCCCTGGCGGAGGAGTTCCTTGTTCCGGATGGTGAACAGCCACTGGCGGCGGGGATCCCGGCCGCTAGAGTGGGGCACACGTACTGACTGCACCCTGCACCGTACTGTTTCGCAGGGCTTCGCACAGCACTGTTTCGCACGGCACCGCACCGGGAGGACCGCTGGCATGGCTTACATCAAGGTTGGAACCGAAAACAGCACAGACGTCGAGCTCTACTACGAGGACCACGGATCCGGCCAGGCCGTGGTCCTTATCCATGGCTACCCTTTGGACGGCTCGTCCTGGGAAAAGCAGACCACGGCCCTCCTCGGCGCGGGCTACCGGGTCATCACCTACGACCGCCGCGGCTTCGGGCAGTCCAGCAAGCCCACCGAGGGCTACGACTATGACACGTTCGCCGCTGACCTGAACACGCTCCTGAGCGACCTGGACCTTAACGACGTCGTGCTGGTGGGCTTCTCGATGGGTACCGGCGAGGTGGGCCGGTACCTCGGAACCTACGGCTCCGCCCGGGTCGCGAAAGCCGCATTCCTGGCCTCGCTGGAGCCCTACCTCCTACAGGCCGAGGACAACCCCGGCGGCGTCCCGCAGTCGGTATTCGACGGGCTCCTGGAAGCCGTGACGGCAGACCGGTACGCCTTCTTCACAGAGTTCTTCAAGAACTTCTACAACAGCGAGACCTTCCTCGGCACCCCGCGGCTGAGCCAGGAAGTGATGCATGCCGGATGGAACCTCGCCACAAAGTCCGGGCCCACGGCATCGGTGGCAGCGCAGCCCACCTGGCTGACGGACTTCCGCGCCGACATCCCCAAGATCGATGTCCCGGCCCTGATTGTGCACGGCACGGCGGACAACATCCTGCCGATCGACGTCGCGGGCCGCCGGTTCGCCGAGGCGCTGCCGAGTGCGGAATACGTGGAGATCGACGGCGCCCCGCACGGCCTGCTCTGGACGCACGCCGCGGAGGTCAACGAGGTGCTGCTGCGGTTCCTGCGGAGCTAGCCGGCGCCCACCCGGGCCCCGTCTTCCGGTTGACACCCGCCACAGGGTACGGTTCAATTTTTTGCATATGCTGAAATAACAGTTCCACGATACGGATACAGTCTGAAAAACTCGTTCGTATAGCCTACGCCGTGGATGCCAGCATTGACACAAAGGATCTGGCACATGCTGTTGGAAGACTTTAACGCTGCCGGACGCGAAGAGGCCGCCGCGGCCCTGCGTCCCTGCCTGGACATTGGGCGGTGGATCGAAGAGATCGTCGATTCCCGGCCCTTCGACAGCACCGAAAGCCTGTTCGGGACCGCCGGCCGCGCGGCGGAACCGTTCACTGACGCCGAGGTGGAGGCAGCCCTGGCCCACCATCCCCGCATCGGCGAACGCGCCGCGGGCAACAGCACGGAGGCCCGGCTCTCCCAGTCGGAGCAGGCCGGCCTGGGCATCCCGGATCCCGCCGTCGCGGCGGCCATCGCCGCGGGAAACAAGAGCTACGAGGAAAAATTCGGCCAGGTGTTCCTGATCCGTGCCGCCGGACGCAGCCGGGAGGAGATCCTGGCTGCCCTCAACGCCCGGCTCGCCCACACCCCCGAAGAAGAACGAGTGGTGATCGGCCAGCAGCTGCGCGAAATCGCGGTACTCCGAATCGAAGGACTGATCGGCGCATGAGCACCTCCGCCAGCACTCCCCCCGCCAGCAATCCCTCCGCCATATCCCATGTCACTACGCACGTCCTGGACACCGGCTCCGGCAAGCCCGCCGCCGGCGTCGCCGTCACCCTGGACAAGCTCGACGGCGAACGCTGGGAAAGGATCGCGGCCGGCGCCACGGATGACGACGGGCGCGTCAAGGCCCTCGGCCCCGAACGCCTGGGCTCCGGCACGTACCGGCTGGGCTTCGACACCGGAACCTATTACGCCGCCGCCGGGACCGAGACCTTCTTCCCCGAAGTCACGCTGACCTTCGCGGTGTCCGAGGCGCAGCCGCACTACCACGTGCCGCTCCTGCTGAGCCCCTTCGCCTACTCCACCTACCGCGGCAGCTAGGCCGGCGCCGCCGCCGGACCCCACGTTGCTCTGTCAGATCGGGCTGCCCTGAAGGCTTCAGGGCAGCCCGATCTGATAGCGCATGCGCTCTGCGCCAGGAGACCCAGGCCAGTCACAATCGACATTTTTCCCGCGAACAGGCCCCGCCGGCCCACGCCCCTTGACAGTGCTCCGCGTCACTTCTATTCTCAATTTTGGGATCCCAAAACGGGATCCCAAAATAGCAAGCTTGCCGGGCCCCGGCTTCCGCACCTGATCTGAACCTGATCCGCACCTGATCCGCACCTGATCATCGGACTGATGTCAGCGCTGATATCAGCCCCCTCTATCAACACTCGGCAGCCCGCACACGGGACGCCCCCACGCCAGCACCCAACGCCAGCACCTCAGGCCAGCACCCTGGCCGCGAAACGAACCCTCCCGCATCACTCGCCGGCATTTTTCCTCTCTATCAAGGAGAAGTTGTGTCTCTTCCAAATACCGAAACCGCCAATACCGAAACCCCAGATACCGAAACCCCCAGCACCGACGTCGCAAGTACCGAAACCGCAGGACGACCCACCCGCGCAGGCTCCAAGGACGGCGTGCAACGGCGCACCAAGGTCCGCTGGAAAATGTTCCTGCTCCTGCTGGTCCTCGTCTCCGTGAACTACATCGACCGGGGTTCCATCTCGGTCGCCCTGCCCATCATCCAGAAGGAATTCAACATGGCCCCGGAGCTCGTGGGCCTCCTGCTCTCGGCCTTCTTCTGGACCTACGCCCTCATGCAGATCCCGGTCGGCTGGCTGATCGACAAGTTCGGTCCGCGCAAGGTGATGACCGCGTCCTGCGTCGGCTGGGGCGCCGCGACGGCGGCCTCCGGCCTGGCCGGAGGCTTCCTCAGCATGTTCATCGCCCGCCTGGGCATCGGCGTCACCGAGGCCGGGGTCATGCCGGCCGGCGGAAAGCTGAACGCCATCTGGATGCACAAGTCCGAGCGCGGCCGCGGCGCCACCATCCTTGACGCCGGAGCCCCGCTGGGCGCCGGGCTGGGCGGCATCCTCATCGCCGGACTGATCGCCTCGACGGGCAGCTGGCGGACCGCCTTCATCATCGCCGGCGCCGCGACGGTCCTCATGGGCCTCGCCGTCTGGTGGTACGTCCGGGACAACCCCCGCCAGCACCGCGGAGTCAACGACGCCGAGGCCGAGTACATCGAGGCCTCCCACGCCGCCGAGGACGCCGAAGCCGAGCTCGACGGCAGCAAGGGCAAGCGCGCCCTGCTCCCCTACCTGAAGTTCCGCTCCTTCTGGGCCATGTGCTTCGGCTGGCTGGGCTTCAACGGGGTCTTCTACGGCCTGCTCACCTGGGGCCCGCTCTACCTGGCGCAGGCCAAGGGCTTTGACCTGAAGACCATCGGCTGGTCCACGTTCGTGATCTTCGGCGCCGGGTTCGTCGGCGAAATCCTCGGCGGCACCATCGCCGACAAGTGGCGGGCAGCCGGCGCCTCGGCCAACCGCGTCATGCGCACCCTCCTGGGCACCTCCAGCGTCGTCGTGATCGGCGGCCTCGTCGGCGTCACCGTCGTGGCGGACCCGACGACGGCGGTGGTCCTGCTCGCCGTCGTCATGTTCTTCCTGCGCTGGGTGGGCCTGTTCTGGAGCATCCCCTCCATCCTGGGCGGCCGGACCAACGCGGGCGTCCTGGGCGGCGCCATGAACTTCAGCGGCAACATCTCCGGCTTCGTCACCCCGATCGCCGTCGGACTGATCGTCGGCGCCACCGGCTCGTACACCTGGGCGCTGCTGTACTTCGTGGGATCGGCGATCATCATGGGAGCCTCCGTGCTGACGCTGGACTACAACAAGCGGCTCCCTGTCTAAGCTAGGCCACGCAACACCTGTTCCCGGAGCCGGGAACGCAGTGCCACAAGAACCCGAAATGGAGCACCATGCCTACCGCAGACGAAACCCAGGACAAGGAACGCCCCCTCCGCGAGGCCGTCCGGGACACCCTCCGCACCAGGATCTTCGAAGGGCACTACGTTCCCGGCACCAGGCTGGTGGAACGCGACCTCGCCGCCGAATTCAACGTCTCCCGCCTCCCGGTCCGCGAAGCCCTGCGCATGCTGCGCCAGGAAGGCCTGGTCAGCGACCGCGGCGCGCGCGGAGCCGAAGTCAGCTCGCTCAGTGCCAAGGACGTCGAGGATCTCTTCGATGTCCGCCAGTCGCTCGAAGTGCTGGCCTGCCGGCTGGCCGCGGCCCGCGCCACCCCGGAAGACCTCAGCAACCTCAAAGCCCTGCTGGACGCGGCCGAGGCGTCCCTGGCCAAAGGCGCCATCATGGACGCCCACCGGGCCAACAGCGAATTCCACGATGCCATCACCCGGATCGCGGACAACGGATTCCTCAAATCCGCGCTCGAACCCCTCCAGGGCCGGATGCACTGGCTGTTCCGGCACGTGAGCGACCTCCCCGAACTCATCGAGGAACACCGCGCCCTCTACGCCGCGATCGCCAGCGGGAACCCGGACCGGGCGGCCACCCAGTCGGCGTCGCACATCGACAAATACCGGGAACAGTTTCCGGATAATTTCCGCCGGACGGAACCCGACCTTCATCGGAAGAAGAAATGAAACTCCTTGTCATCAATCCCAACATCAGCAGCGACGTCACCGCGCTGATCGAATCCGAAGCCCGGCGTTCCGCCTCGCCCGGAACCGAACTGGTGGTCCGAACCGCCGGCCACGGCGTCGAATACATCGAAACCCGCTTTGAAGCGCTGATCGCCGCCGGCGCTGTCGCCGAGATCATCGCCGAGTACACCGGCAGCGCGTCCGACGGCAGCACATCCGGCGGCAGCACGTCCGGCGGCGGCATCGACGGCGTCGTCGTCGCCGCCTTCGGGGACCCCGGCATGCCCGCGCTGAAGGAACTGGCCGATGTTCCGGTCATCGGGATCACCGAGGCGGCCCTGTGCGCCGCCGCCCTGCAGGGCCACCGGTTCTCCATCATCGCCATCTCCGACCGGATCCGCCCCTGGTACCAGGACTGCGTGGAACGGTTCGGGCTCGGCGGCAGGCTGGCCTCAATCCGCTCCATCAACGAGGCCCTCAACGGGATCGGTTCCGTCCAGGAGGACTTCAAGGAGACCCTGCTGGCACTCAGCCGCCAGGCGGTCACCGAGGACGGGGCCGACGTCGTGATCCTCGCCGGCGCGCCGCTCGCCGGACTGGCCCGCGAGCTTGCCGGCCAGATCCCCGTCCCCGTGGTGGACGGCATTTCCGCGGGCATCCAGATGGCCCAGTCCGTGGTCAACCTCCAGTCAGGGCCGCACCGGGCCGGCGCCTTCGCGCCCCCGCCGGTCAAGGCCCGCAAGGGCCTATCGACAACCCTCGACGCCGCCCTCACGACGGCGCAGCAGGCCGCGCTGGCGACCACACCCACCCACTAAGTAACTTTTCCCCGAAGGAGGACAACGATGTCCCACACCCCAGACCTTGTCATTGCCAACGGCACCGTGGTCAACAGTTTCGGCCGCCAGGAGGCCCACGTCGTGGTGCACGGCGGGAAGGTCGTCCAGCTCGTGGACGCTGCCGAGCCCGTTCCCGCCGCCGCCAGGACCATCGACGCCACCGGCCAGCTGGTGATTCCCGGCGGCGTGGACGGCCACTGCCACGTCGCCCAGGTGACCGGGCGGTTCCGGACCCTGGATGACTACCGGACCACCTCCACCGCCGCACTCTGGGGCGGCACCACCACGATCATCGACTTCGGCATCCCCCGCGACGCCCGCGAGACCCCGCTGGCCGCGGTCCTGCACAAGAAGGAACTGGCACGCGAGTCCCGCTGCGACGTCGCCCTGCACGGCTCGGTGGTCCAATGGGACGAAACCGTGCCCTGGCAGCTCGAACAGCTCGCCGCCGAAGGTGTCCGGTCCGTCAAGATGTACACCACCAACCGGGGCTCCACCATGGCCGACGGGGACACCATCCTGAAGGTCATGCGCGAGATGGTCCGGCTGGACGGCCTCACCTATATCCACGCCGAACACGATCCCATCATTGCCGACTGCACCCGGCAGCACGCGGACGACGGCCGGATCGGCATCGAACACCTGCACCGCACCCGGCCCGAACTCGCGGAGGAGATCTCGGTCAAGGAGACCCTGGCGATGGCCGAATACACCAACGCGCCCGTCTACTTCGTGCACCAGTCCACGCCGGGTGCCGTGGACCTTGTCACCGAGGCCCGCAGCCAGGGACGGGACGCCTTCTCTGAGACGTGCCCGCACTACCTCACCCTGGACGACACCGTCTACGGCACGTCCTTCCCCGAGTGGTACGCCTGCTGCCCGCCGATGCGCAGCCCCGAGACCGTCGCGGCGCTGCGGGACCGGCTTGCCGCGGGCGCCATCCACACCGTGGCCTCGGACCACTCCTGCTACGACCTCGCGCAGAAGCGCGAACGGTCCGATGACATCCGTGCCATGCCGCACGGCCTGCCGGGAGTGGAAACGCGCATGCCGGTCACCTTCACCGCCATGATGGACGCCGACGGCGGCGCCCGGGTGGAAGACTTCGTGGAAGTCTTCGCCGCGGGGCCGGCCCGGATCAATGCCCTGCCGGGCAAGGGAACCATCGCGGCGGGGTACGACGCCGACATCGTCGTCTTTGATCCCGCCAAGGAACGCACCGTGGACGGCGCCGCCCTGCACATGGGGACGGACTTCTCGCCGTTCGATGGCCGGACGCTCACCGGCTGGCCCGCCGTCGTTGTGTCCGCCGGACGCATAGTGCTGGACGCCGCCGGCTTCCATGATCCCGGCCCCACGGGCCGCTTCGTGGCCCGCAACGGTTTCCGCGAACACCAGGCTGCCGCCGCCGTCCCCGCTTCCGTCTACCCCGCTGCACTCTAGGAGCACCCATGCCTTCCGCAACCCGCCCCACCCGCATCGGCATGATCGTGCCATCCTCCAACACCTGCCTGGAACCGCAAAGCTACCGGATCCTCGGCGACCGCACCGACGTGACCATCCATTTCGCCAGGATCCAGGTAACGCGGATCGCCCTGGATGATTCCTCCGACAAGCAGTTCGACGCTTCGGTGATGCGGGCCGCCGCCGAGATCCTGGCGACGGCCGACGTTGACGTCATCGCGTGGAACGGCACCTCGGGCTCCTGGCTCGGCGCCGGCCACGACCGCGAGCTCGTCCGGGACATCCATGACGCGACGGGCATTCCGGCCACCACGTCCACCCTGGCCTACATGGAGGCCTTCCGGTCCTTCGGCACCGAGAGGATCGGGCTGTTCACCCCGTACACGGAGGACGTCAACGAACAGATCGTGGCGTCGTACGAACGGGACGGAATCAAGACCCTTGACCACCGCTTCCTCGGCCTGAGCGACAATGAGTCCTTCGCCCGGGTCTCCGACGCCGAAATGCGGCCCGGATCGCTGGAACTGGCGGCATTGAACCCGGACGCGCTGGTTTACCTGTGCACCAACCTCTACGGGGCCAATATTGCGGAGGAAATCGAGGCGGCCATGGGCGTTCCCGTGCTCGACTCGGTGGCCGTGACCCTGTGGCACTGCCTCAAGATGGCCGGCGCCCCGCTGCTCTCCCCGCGCTGGGGCAGGTTGCTCGCCTCGGCCTGACAAAAGCAACGCGGGGTCAGGTACGGCCCATCCCGGACCCCCGAATGGGCGGCATCCGACTCCGCGTTGTCTGTGGCACCCGATTGTGACTGTCCGGCCGCCTTGACGCGCGGGTTGCCGCCTAGATAATCTCGAAATGCAAGAAAGTTTTTTCACATAATGAAAATTACTGGCCGCCATTCAATGATGAAGAGTGAGGTGGACGTGGCTGCAGGAGAAGATACCTCCCATATCCTCAGCGGGTTGACAAACCAGCTGCCTGATCGTGATCCGGAAGAGACCGCCGAATGGCTGGAGTCCCTGGATACCCTGATTCAGGAACAGGGCACCGAACGTGCCCAGTACATT
>NZ_JBFRGZ010000018.1:0-93727 GCF_052115605.1 Arthrobacter sp. 2MCAF15
ACGTCTGTACGACCTCGTTGAGCACGTTCCTGGCAAAATCCGGGGCGTTCGGGTCGATGTTCATCATGACCTCATTGCGGAGCCGGTAGCCGGAATCCGGTGCGGTGTCGACCGTCACGGCGGCGGCGTCCAGGCCCGCTTCGTCCCCGAGGCCGGCGAGCCAGCCGCCCCAGTTCGCCACCCACGCATCGACCTGCTCCGGGTCCACCAGGGACGCACCGTCGGGTTCGGTGGAGAAAATCACGGTGTAGTGGCTGGTGGTCGGCACGTGCAGCAGCGCGAACGGACGCTTGTAGGAGTCGGTGAATTCGTACAGGGTCGACTTCGCGGCCAGCCCGGGCAGCTGGTACATGCCCCAGGCCGTCACCCCGAGGGGGCCGGAACGGTAGAGATTCGTTCCAGAGGACCTGGAGAGCCGGAAGCTCATCCGGGTTCCGAAACGGTCAACAACGGACTGGCCGTGCTTGTCCTTGACCGTCAGCAACAGGGCGGCCGCCCCGGCCACTGCCAGGACAGCAAGGCCCGGGAGCAGGCCAAGAAACGCGAAGGTGATGATGCCCAGCAACAACCCGGCCATGACAATGCCGGTGCCGATAGCGCCGAGGTTGCCCAGGCCCGCTGAGCGCGGGACGCGCCAGTTGCCGTAGGACGGTTCCTTGTACTCGGTATTAACTGCTGCCATTGGGGCCCTCCTGCGGTGAATCGTGCCGGGTTGAATCCTGCGCGGTCTGGTGTGCGGCATGAGAAACCCTGGACGCTGCTTGTGCTCCTACGGCGACGGCCATGCCAGCCGGACCTGCGGCCTTCGCCGCACCCGACGCGGCGCCTGCGCTGCCGGCGGCAGCTCCTGCCCCGGTGGTGCCTGCTGTCCCCGCGGTTGCGGCGCTGGCTGCCCCACCCGGACCGGTAGCCCCGGGCGTCGGCTGGCCGCCATGTCCCTTCAAGCCAGGCGTTCCGTTGCTGCCCTTCGGAGATGCGCCTGACTGGTTGCTTTGTGTACTCGCCGGGGTCGGGGCGGCATTGCCCTTACCGCTGCCGCTGCGGCCCATGGACACAGCGCCTGTGGCCATGGCCCCCACGGCAGCACCGGCCCCCGCTCCCCCGCCGGAGGCGACGGCACCGACCATCGGCGTCACGAAGCGCATCAGCGCCGGCAAAGCGAACAGGGCCACAACCATCAACGTGAAACCCGTGATGGAAGTGATCAATGAATCCTTCCCACTGTTGTTACCCATGAGCAGGAACGCGACCGAGTAAACGATGGCCGCCGCAGGTTTGTAGAGGATGAACGCGATAGTCCAGCCAACCGCTTTCTGGAACCACTGCCTTCCCATCTCCGTGTTCGTGAAAGCAGCCGTGGTGGGCAGGATGCCCGCCAGGATCACCAACATGCCGCTGCGGACCACCATCAAAACGATCTGGACGAGGGAGGCAAGCAGACCGATCAATCCCAGAACGATAAGGATGAAAACGCCCACCCCCGTCTGGCCGGAGACGATCAGGAGGTTCATCGACTCGGCAAAGCCCTTACCGTCGGTGGAGCGCTCAATGATGGCGGCAGAGAAAGCATCCGCGGCGACTACCAGAATCGAGATGACACCCAGGCCCAAGCCACTGACAAGTGTGAGCGTGACGAGGGACCGCAGTAGCTCATTTAGCGGTGCTCCGCGTTGTTCCCAGATCATTCGGATGCCGCCGAGAATGACGGCGAGGACCGCCAGCGTCAGAGTCCAGACCATCAATTCGCTGTTCACCATGGAGACGACGGGACTCGGCGTCGTTCCGTCCTCGCTGGCAAGGTTCACCGTGGGCATCGACACCCAAAAGGTAGACAGTGTCGTCACCATCTGGCTCATGCCCTCCATGATGGCCTTCGCCATGTTGCCCATGGCGTCATCAGCGAGCCCTGAAAACCAGTCCCCTACGGGGTTCCAGGTAGGCCTCATGCCCCACTCCAGAGGATGAACCCCGAGAGGTCACGGACTTGCCGAGGCTCCTCCAAAGGCGCGCCATTGTCGGCAACAACGCCCTTCCAATCCCCGTCCTGCCAAAGCAGAGTCGTCCGCACCGAAGCAAGCGCTCCGGTGTCCGCCTTGAATGCCAGTTCCACAACGGTTTGGTTCGCCGTGTATGAGACATTGAAGCCCGCTATCTGGACTTTCACGGCCGAGGCCGGGGCCGCGGTCGTGGGCGTCTTCATCCCTGCGTCACGGCCAGGGCCTTTGGCTGCAAGCTGCTCCGCGATAGCTCGTTCCTTCGAGGGGTCGATGCCCAGCGCCCAAAGGTTCACCGCCGCATAAAGCGCCCCTGTCGGAGTGTGAGCGAAGCAGGACCGGATGCCCTGATCGTCCGTCTTTCCCGGACCCATTTTCGGGTCGGTCGGTGCGGCCATTGTTCCGACGAGTTCCCACTTCGTCTTCGGGGCCGCTCCCAACGATGACTCCGACGAGGAGGACAGGCCACAGATACTCTTCCCTGCTGCCGCCGAAGCGCTGGGGCCGGCTGTAGCAGGGTTGCTGGATTCCGCCGGAGCCGGTCCCGGCTGGGCGCTCTCCTGTCCTTTGGGGAGCACGAAGATGACGACGGCTGCTGCAATCAGCGCGACCACCAGCGCGGCAGCAATGATGAACCCGGGTTTGGTGAACGGATTGCTTTCGGTGGTGCTCTCAGTTGACTGGCTCATGCTGAACCTCCCGTTGTGGTGCTGGCTTAGACGAAGGCGCGGACGATGCCCGAGGCACCGGTGATGATGATGCAGCCCATCAGGACCCAGCCGAGCTTGCCGATGGCTTGGGCTCCCTCACCGCGCTGGAGCTGGATGACCATGCCGATGCCCACGATGATCACGCCCAGGACGCCCAGGACCAGGCCGATGCCGGAGGCCCAGTTCAGGATCGTGAGCAGGCCACCTGCCTGTGCCGGGACAACCGGGGTGGGGTTGGGGATAACGCTCGCTGCAATTGCGGCGAAGGGGTTCATGGTGAGACCTTTCAGTTGGTGGTGCTGGGTGTGGTGACGGTAGCCAGGACGGCCAAGTCAGTGATGAAGCGTTGGTATTCGCGGGCCGGCGGCGGGGTGGTGGAGTCCCCGTGTCGCCAGGCCTCGACCCAGGGCAGGGTCCAGAGCCGGGGCGCGCCCCCGCCGACGATGGCGGCAAAGTCCCGAAGTGCCTTGGGAGTCTTGCCCGGTGCGTCCGCCAGAACGGCGAGGCCGAGCAGATCAAGCTCCGGCGCCGCGCCTGATGCCCACTGCGTCAGGGCGCCCTGTGCAGCTGTCAGGCCGCGCATATCTGCACGGCAGGCCAGCAGCACTCGAGGCTTGCTGCCGTCCTGGAGAACGGGCCAGCAGTGACCGGTGACCCGCGCACCGCCGATCAGATCAGCGATGCGGCTTTCACCGGATCCACCGTGGGCCCCGGTGACCCACAGCGCTGCAGAGCCCGCGACGGTACGGCGGCCAAGCCGGTCCGCGGCGTCCGGTTCAACCATTCCCCTCAGCGGCGCACTGATCACAGCCGCAGGCGGCACGTGCGCAACCGGGGCTGCGGGGTCCGCGCCGCCGGCGGGGACCGGGTGGGTGATCCAGGGGTTCAAGGTCTGTTGCACGATTTCCTCCTTTCAGAGTCCGGTGGCGGGTGGTTTAGAAGCCGGCGGCGACGGCGGCCGCGGCCGCGAGCCATGCCCGCTGGGTTGCGGGCTGGAGGGCTTCATAGCGGATGGGTCCGTTGACCAGGGCCGGATCGTACGGAATCCGGACGACGGCCCGGACGAACGGGGCGAAGCCGTCCGCGATCCGCTGGGCCTCGTCTCTGGCCCGCTTCAGGGCATCCCCGCTCATGCTGCGCTTGGCGTCGGTGGACTCAGAGACGATGACAACGGCGTTGCGGGCCAGCTCCGCGTCGTGGCCGCCACGGGATTCCAGCGTCTGCAGGGTCAGGCGGGCGGCTTCGGCGCGGTCCTCAATCGCGGTGACCGGGACGACGAGCTGGTTGGTGTGCTCGATCATCCGCCGCCAGTTCGCGGCCCGGGCGGTGTTGCCCGAGTCCATGACCACCAGCCGGTAATAGCGGGTGAGGACCTGGTGGGCAATGTCGACTTCCTCAGCGGTCACTTCGTGATCGCCTTCCTCGTTTTCGTCCGAGCGCAGGACATCGAACTTGTCGGCCGTCTGATGATCGACGAACTTGGCGATTTCGGCCGCGTTCGTTGACGGGGAGAGAAGTTCGGTGGAGGCGTCGATCAGATCCAGGACGCTCCGGTCGTGGGAGCCCTTTTCTGTCCGCCAGCCGAGGGTGCCCTGGGACTCGTTGTTGTCCCATGCCACGGTGGCCGCGCCGCTGTATCGGGCGAGGATCGCTGAGAGCATCACCACGGTGGGTGTCTTGTTCGCCCCGCCCTTGCGGTTCACCACAGCAATGGTCCGCGGCCCGGGCCAGTGCTGGCTCACCGTACGGATATCCTCGCGCTCGGAGAGTTCTTCCTGTGAGGGGTCCATCCGCAATCCCAGGCGCGTGAGCGTTCCCCGCCAACCCTGCGTGGCCGGCTCCAGCACCGGGGCGCTGACCAGGAACGAGGTCTCTTTCAGGCTCCGCCGAGTCGGTGCCTCTTCCGCGGCGGGGGCCGCTGCTGACGCTGCTGAGGGGGTGGGCGTCATCGTCGTTCCTGTCGTTGCTGTGCTGTTGGCCGTGTCGGTCTGCGGCTGGGCCGGTTCGACCGGGAGCGTTTCGATGACAGCCGCCGCCACGGGCGCTGCGGTGGTCGTGGGAGCCTCGGCCCCGCGGTGCGCGGGCTTGGGGGTGTAGTTCACGGATTCCTTGCTGCCGTCGGGGCTGACGATGAGTTCGCCCTGACCTTCGGGGTCATCAATGGCCACCCGGACGGCCCGTTTCAGTGTCTTCGCTTCCCCGACCACGAGGGCCAGGGCGTTTTCGCGGAGCTGCTGCAGGGACTCTGCGGGTGCAACGGTGCGGGAGTTCCCGGCCACCACGACTTCTGCGGTGCCGTTGTCACGGACGATGGCCCGGATCCTGGGGAAAGCCAGTACCTCTGTCGGGTTGAGACCCATGAGTTTCTTCCTTTTCGTGAGTAGGTGTGGCGGCATCAGGACGCCGGCGGAGTCAGCCGGTTGACCTTCCAGGTGGAGTCTTTCGAGATGCGCAGCAGCTGGAGTGCGTAGGGGCCAATGTCGGTGGGGACCGTGACGGTGACGCCGTAGCCGTTGGCTTCATCCACGGCCAGCGTCGCCGGCCCGGTCACCCGTGTGACGGGAATGTTGGCCGGATCAACCGTGGAGTAGTCGGCCGTGGCCTGCGGGGTGAGCCAGCGGGCGAAGTCATTTGCCCACAGGGCGGCGTCGGTGCCGGGGCGGGCGTAGTCGGCCATGGCCCAGGTCGCGACCGCGACCGCTTCGGTCTTGCTCTCGTCATCCCAGGCAATGCCCGACGTGGGCGGGACGGTCCCTCCCGGGGCCTGGGACCTGCCCCCGGTACTCAGGGAGGGAGCTATTGAAGTCACCGCGGGGGACGTGAGGACGGGCTGGCGTTCCGGGCCGCCGCCGGTGGACGGCGGGGCGCACGCCGTGCATAGGAGCACGGCGGCCAGGGCTGTCAGGGTGCGTTTCACTTCGACTCCTCCGAGCCCGGCACGTACAGGAACGCGCTGGGCAGATCGTTGTTTACGGTGCGGGTGTAGTACTTGTGGTCTTCCGGGGCGGGGTTGCCGTTGTAGCCCTCCTCCAGATAGGTCCCGTCTGCGTTGACGGCCTTCACCACGGCGACGTGGCCGTACGTGGGGTCCGCTCCCCCGGCGCCGGGCGCGTACCAGACGACCGCGCCGACCCGCGGCGCGGAGCCGGTGGGCCAGCCGCGGGCGTTCCAGCCGTCCCGCCACGACAGTGCCGAGCCGAGATTCACGCCGTCGGGGCGGAAAGTGCTGTTGAGGACCTTGTACGGGGTATTGGTGCTGCCGAGCTGCTGGTTCACGCGCCACAGCGCGAAGTCCACACACTCACGGTTGAACATTCCCAGCGCGCTCGGCTGGTACATGGCGGCGGTGGCCCACGGCAGATCATCGCCCGCGCCGGAAGCGCCGGGAACCGGACAGCCGGTGCCGCTGATGGAAAAATTCGCGTCCGAGAGGGCCTGGACGATCTTCACTGCCGGGTCCCAGTACCGCTGGTAGTGATAGGGGTCCGCGTTGCGCTGGACGAGGTTCGCGGCGATCGTCGGTTCCAGCAGCTCCCAGCCCCCGGCCTTCTGCAGGCCCCTGACGAAGTTGACCGCGCTGACGGACGGGTTCATCCGGTCCGCGTAGGAACCCCAGGCACCGTTATCTCTCTGCTGAAACAGACCTCGGGAATCCGGTCCAGCACCGTCGCCGATGTCGAGAACCCGCAGACCCGACTCCCCCAGGGCCACCATCACACTGACCATCTGGCCCTTGGCCGAAAGGTTCAGGGACTTGCCCGCATTCATGATCGCTGCAGCGTTCCTCAGCTGCTTAGCTGAGTACCCGTCGATCTTGGTGTCAGAGCTGATCGAGACGGAAGCCGCGGGGACGCAATCGGCCGCGGCCGGAGTCGACCCGAAGAGCACGATCGACAGGACCAGACCCAGGAAGATCGCCGGCACAATAACCGCGGCGCCGATCAGCAGTCCCGTCGGCTTCATGCGGGCCACAGACTCAGGCCGTTACAAACTCTATTGCTTAGTAATAGAGTGCGTCGGCAAGAGAGACATTGGTTCATCATTGCGTCAGGCAAGATGGATCCATGCCAAGCTTGATTCGACCAAAAATGCCGCCCGAAGTTGAGGTGGCAATCAGTCTTATGGGCAACCGTGCCCGGGTAGATATCCTGCGCCGCCTGTCGATGCTCGGCCCGTCGACCATTGGGCGTCTGCAGGCTGCGGTGGATATCAGCCGACCAAGCCTGAACCGACACCTCGATTTTCTCGCCAAGGCGGGTCTGGTGCAGACCGACCCCCCGGCAGGTATGCGCCACGGCAAGGATGTCGTCTATATCGTTCAATCCGCTCGGGTTCGAGAGCTGACCCAGGAGTACACCAGCTATGTCGAAGGCATGTGACCGCGACTGTCCCGGGGCGTTCCGGCGGTACGCCGGTGCTCGGTGGGGGGACGTACAACTTATCGCGGTGGGCACATGTCCACGATAGCAGGATTGAAACATGTTTCAACCATGATTCAATCGCGTTCGGGATCGTTGCTTTCGTAGGTGTCCACATCGTCCAGAAGTGCATTGATCGCCTCGAGGGTCTTAGTGTCGATGTCGCCGAGAGTTCGGGCCGCGATGTTCTTCAACTTGTTCCGGCGCATCTTCTTCAGGAGTTGCAGCTCCCGCTCAATCCGTTCCGGGAGTTCACCGGATTCATCGGTCAGGTATGCCGGTTCCACTTTGAAGAATTTGGCCATCGCGACCAGGGCTTCTTTGGGGACAGTATCGGGTGACTCACCAGAGCGAATTCGCCACCAGCGCGTTCGAGAAAGCTCGTACCCGTTTTCGCGCACGCCTGCCTGGATGTCGGCGAACTCATAGGGTTCTCCGCCTTCGGCCACCACGACGTCCAGGAGGAGGTTCACCTTGCGAGCAAGGGTCTCCGCCCGCTCTAGCCGATCGCGGGGACTGTCACCGCCAACCATAAATTCAACCCCATCCAATTTCATTCGCTGTTTGCCGCAGCTTGTTCTCCGGCCGGGCCCGGCGGGAACCAATATTCGTACCAGCGGCGGACAGCTAGATTCCACCCTACCGGGTCGGAATTCCATTCTTGTGTGTGTCCGGAACAGTCGAACTCCACGAGTTCTATCCGGTCTTTGTGTGTTTGCGCGAAGCGAGCGGAATTTTCAAAAGGAACGGACCAGTCATTCCTATTGTGGAGGATCAGGACCGGGATACTCAGGGCGCCCTGGAATCTGGCCCGGTCAGCACCGCGCACCTCCAGCGGCCCCTCGAGGCCGGCCAGTCTGCTGAATCCGCTGAGCGCCAAGAGCCGGGCTATGAGTGAGCCAAGGAGTTGTGGACAGCGCTGATGGCGGGCGTTGGCACGCAGAACGTCCTCCCAGACCAATACCGGCGAGACCATAACGAGGCCCTTGATCATCTCTGCCAACGACGACCGCTGCACGGTATTTAGAGCCATCGTTGCCCCAAGTGACCAGCCGAACACCACACATTCAGTTCCGCCGCGCTCCGCAACAAACCGAAGAGCTGCTTCTAGATCGCGCCATTCCGATTCGCCCAAATGCGATCTAGCGTCCCCCGAGCGAGGGCCCTCGCCGTCATTCCGATATGAGATGACTAATGAGCTGAGTCCCATACGCGATGCACTCTCAACCCCACGCAGCGTCTGTGCCCTGGTACTTCCTTGCCCATGGACATGAATGGCCCAGCGGTCAGTTGCGCGGTCGATTATCCACGCAGGGGCTGGGCCGAGAGCTGTCTCGACAAAAGTCTCGACCACGTTAGCTGCAACGGACGATGGATCGACCGATACGATGCCACTCCACCGTCCCCTGGACTCCAGAGACAGGCCCGCGGGCCGATGAAGGAGGCGCCGTGTGACTTTGCCGTCACGGGTGGATATGACCGAACCGATGACGGCCGGAGGGCCGCCTGCCGAGAGCTGCAGGCCGAACTGCCCCGGCGCCAGCGTGTGTCTCGTGGCTGGGAGCTCGATCTCGTTATCGGAAATTGCCAGAGGGACGATGCCATAGCGGCGCCTATACGTCGCCGAAGTCGCCTCACGGGCTGCCCATGCCGCACCTGCAATGGCGCCCGCAGCACCAAGTAACCCAGCCCAGGCAACAGCCTTCAGCGAGGACGCCACGACAGCCGTTCGAGGTGGTCGGAGGCGCTGGCCAGTTTTCCGAGGCCTTCGGCGCCAATTCTGTCTCTTACTTCGGGATCCCGGGCCAAGGAGTCCTGGATCTCCACAATCATGCGGTGCAGCTCGCTGCGCCGGCGGTCCGGGCGTTTCGGAACCACACCAAGGTCCAGCGTCAGCCCGGCATTCCCGGCTACTGCCTGTCCCCAGACAGGTTCCAGGCCCGCGAGCACCGAGCTGGTTCGCGCCGTTTCGTAGATGGCAGTGACTTTGCGGCTGGCGGGAGGTAAAGCCATACCGGTGCAAAGAAAAAGGAACGTAGCCGAATTCAACACCGCATATATTCCAGACAAGGCGGACAGCGCCTCAACCATACCGAGCACGTGAAGTGCATCGAGTACGAGCACATCAACGACGAACAGAACGGCGGACAGGCACCCCAAGCCAACGAGCGCGAACGCTACGGTATAGATTCCGGTGGTCCAAGCCTTCCGAAAGCGCACGCAGGTCCAGCCTGCGGCGGCCATAACCGCGCCTATGTAGAGATACTGCCCGGCCGAATACAGACCCGCCGCCCACTGCCCTCCGTAATCCCGCATGAACGACGTCGACGTAACAGGAGCGTCGATCAGAATGAACAGGATGGTTGCCGATATCGCCGTGCCCACAAGTCCTGCTTTGGCCGCCACGTCGTAAGAGGATTTCCTGCCGTAGGATGCCGGCTGTGCAGCCCGATGAATGGCCCGGGCGAGAAAATAGACACCCGTCAACAGGAGAAGGTTCGCTCCAAGGTCCGCATAGTTCCTCCCGCCGACCCACCCATCTGCGAGCAGGTAAACAGGGTTAATATTGAGGACCATGGACACGGAAATCAGCACCGAGGCCCATAGGATGCTGGTGTCTTTACCTTGGCCGCGTGACGCGATGACGATGAGCGTCAGGCTGACCATCAGCCCCGCTGCGATGATCTCCATCAGCCGAAGACGTCCTCGAAGGCGCCCGGTTCACCAGGCCCTGCCCTCAACGCCTCAGCCATGAGATCGGCAAGGTACTCGGCCGTGGCCTCTTCCAAGGTCCGGAACTCGGTTCGCATGAGGGCCCTGCGCACAATCTCCGGAGACAGGCCACGAAAGCCGCTCTTCAGGACGGTGCCCGCACCGGGTGTTGTGTCGTGGCCCAGGACCATGTGAGCAAGTTCGTGAAGAATAAACTGCTGGCGCTGTAGCTCCCAGGGCGTCGGGGGATGAAACACCCACTCGATCTTCGCCCCCGGCAGCCACAGACCACAGATGGATGTGCCGACCAACTTCTCGGTGGCACGAATCCGGATCCGCTTGCCGCGGATGTCTTCAATGACGCTCAAAAGCAGACTCAGAGTCAGGCCGCCTGGCAGTTCCAATGCTGCGAATGCACCGGATGCATCGCGGAAAGCCTTTTCAGACGTAGTTACAGACAGGGAACGCAGAGCTTGCGTCACAACAACTTGACCCTTCAATAGCTTCAATAGGGATAGGCTAGGTTGAAACATGTTTCAAACATGTTTTAGTCTGAATCAGGGTTCAGCATATCCCGGGCAGAACGGGCCCAACCATATCAACCGGATCTTAGAAGTCATCGTTATTGCTGGGGAAGGAAGGATGAGCACGGCCACCGTCCCGACACCGCAGGTACCCATAACGTGTCCGAATTCAGCCCCTTCACCGTCCAACTTCCAGCTCGGCAGGGTCGCTGCAAGGGTGACTCACATCGGCAGGGCGGACCGCCATCCCGCCAGGAAGATAGAGTTTCAGCGCAGGTCTGCGAAGCCCAAGAAAAGTGCGATGCGACACGCGGAGTCGTTTTCTGTAAACAAATCCCCGGATGCCGCCGCAAGCAGTGCTAATTTCGACTCAGTCGATAGCTGTAAACAGAAACCTCAAAGTGGTCGACTCCAGGCAGCACCAGCGATGAAGCAGTCACAACCGCAAGTTGTGCGAGATTCAAAGGACATGACCATGAGCGCAGTAATCAATCGTGGAGGCGGACGGCCTAGCAAGGGCCTACGCAAATACATTGGCTTCCGCACGCAGGCTAAGACTGCGGAAGACGTTCAGATGATCGCTGCCGCTAAAGGCATGACTGTCACTGATTACGTTTCCTCTGCCGTCGACCGGTCCCTGCGCGAAGACCTGGCATTGCTGGATCATTTCGCGCACCAGGAGGAACTGCCGATCCGCATAGCCTCATAACAGAAGAAGGCCCGCACTAGGCGGGCCTTCGAAGCTGAAGATCCACGATCCGGGAAGCTTGCCGGCGAACAGATCGTAGATCGGATGGAAGACCTTCACAGGGCTTCATTTGTGTTGCAAAACCGATCCTGGAAGATCGGCCCTTACTCATTCCCTCGACAGGAACAGCATCATCGTACAACAGCACACCCGCGTGCTGCCAGCCATATACGGCGCTGGCGTGTCGCGCGGGCCATCCTCTACACACAGCCCCGCTCAGGCGTGGGCTGCCTTGGCGCCTATCCTCGCAGGTCAGCCCCGAGTTCGCCTCTCCCGGGATGCAGGTAAGACTTACCCGCAAAAGCATGAGCGCACTCTCACTGAGACCCTGCCCACGTTCCCTGCGGCGGTCCGGATTTTTGGCAAGGACGGCACGTGCGCTGCGATTTTCCTTGACTTTGACTCGTCCGTCGCCGGTATTGACTTGGTCGAGGCCGACGTCCGTGCCGTCCAGACGTGGCTGCACTCGGTCGGTGCCCGCTGGATTGAGGATTACTCCCCCAACGGCGGCCGGCACGTCTACATCCCGCTCGAGCAGCGGGTCACCTTTTCTGAAGCGCGTGATCTTGTCGAGGCGCTGGGCACCCGCTACCGGAGCCTGGACAAGACCCCGCACCAGAACCTCCTGCATGGCTGCATGCGCACACCCGGATCCCCGCACAAGCGCGGCGGACACCAGGAACTCGCCATGTCGTTGTCCATGGCCTACGACGTTGCCCGGCGGCCCAACTCGGCCACCGTCTGGGGAGCCATGAACGCGGATCTTGCGGGGGAGATCGCAGCGGTCAGGGCACTCCGTCTCGAAGGCACGATCACACCGGCCACCGCCGAGACGCCCCGACTCCTGCACCCCGCCGGGCGGATGTCCCGGACCATGCAGCTGATGGCCCAGACGGGGCTGTACGACACCAACCGGTACGCCTCCGATTCGGATGCACGTCAGGCCATTGTCGCCGGTGCCGCGGCCGCCGGCATGGAACTCGTCGACGTCGAACGCCGGATGCTGCAGGGAACCTGGCCCGGACTGGCCTCTTTCTACGCCCGCTATGCCTCCCGCCACCGTGTCCCGGCGTTGCGCAGGGACTGGCTGAATGCGGTCGCGTATCTGAGCAAAAACCCCGGGTCCAGGGACAGAAAGGACAATGCCCGTATATCCCCCACAAGCCAGCCAAATACACAGCCCCCTGTACTACAAGGGAATCCGATTTCTTCGAACCCCGATGTGGAGCATCGGTTCATCCGGACCTGGCGAAATGCACTGCGGTTGAAGGAACATGCCTACACCGAATCAAGGACCGGGCTGGCCAGGAGAATGGTGCTGAGGTCGCTGGGGGAGGCAGCACACATGACGGCGTCCAGGTTCATTGAATTCGGTGACCGGTCCATCGCGGTGGCCACCGGCCTCGACCACACCACGGTCGGATCACACCTCAGAGCCCTGCGCAACGAGAAGGACCCGTTGGTGACCCTCGTTGAACGGGGCCGCGGTACCAAGGGAGATCTCTACATGCTGACAGTGCCGGAGGAGGTGAAGACGGCGGCTGAAGACCTGACCTGGCGGAAGGGGAAAATCCACGCGCTTCGGCCAGTTTTCAGGGAACTGGGACTGCCGGCGGCCTTCGTGTATGAGGCACTGGAACACTCCCCCGGCCTGCCAACATCCGAGATCGTAAAGCTGACCAGGCTCTCGAGGACAGCTGTCAGTGAGGCGCTTGAGGTGATGGCCGCCTGGAACATGATCGCCCGAAACCACGCACGGGCATGGTCGGTGGTGGCATCGACGTCACTGAAAGACCTCGCCGAGCACTTCGGGGTCATGGAAGCTGTGGCGGCGCAACTGCAGCGCTACCGGATCGAACGGCTCCTGTGGAAGGAATGGCTGTCCAAGAACGTCAACACCGTCGCCGAGCTCCTCTCCCCCGGCGAAGACTACCCATGGGAGGCATTTGAGGGTCCACCGGACGAGTGGGCCCTGGCGGACATGGCGTTCACTAGGGCCGGCTAACTTCGTTCACCCCGATCCTATTCCTGACGCCCTTCTCCCCTGCCATTCCGCGGGCGGTTTGGTTGATAGGCTCCTGGCTGTGCGTCGAATCCCACTCTCCCGGCGTCACGACTGTGCCGACGGCCGGATCAAACCGAGGTGGGAATGCGCAAATAGTGCCATTTGCGAAGACGTGGCGACCACGCCCACTCCCCCTCGCTGCCGCGATTCTGGGTGGCCGGTTCCAGTGTGGTTTGCGATACCGCTCCCACCGCCTGGAGTGACGGTTACCCTCCGGGACGAGCACTCTCCCCCGGCCGGCGCGCCGGCCGTCAGTCGGCACAGGGTAAGCAACTACCTGCCTAGGAGACGGTCCGGCACCATCCCCTAAATCTTAATCATGAGCAAATGCCACCATTGACCCATATTCGCAAATGCCCCTTTTTGCGCAAATGTTCCCTTTTGCGCACATCCCGCCTCCGGACCGCACTCCCCTGCGTCAGCCAGATGCCAGCTGACAAAGATCCAATTGCTCCAGGCCGCAAATGGAACCATCTGCTCGCGAGCACACCCAAGTGGGATGCCTCGGTCCGGGTTCCGGGAGAAAACGTCGTCAGGAAACGTCGTCGGCAGGGACGGATCCGCCGCTCGGGGAGTGCCCTGGTGCCATGTCTAGCCGGCGGTGAAGTGGATAGGGGGAAGTCGAGTGACTGCGCGCCAGTTCTGGAGTGGTCCGGGAAACGGACCGCCCTTGCCCGGCTCGGTGTCCGTGGAGCTGGCCGCAGGGGCTGCCGGCACATATGTCACCATATGCGCATAAGGCACCCTTTGCGGCAGATGTGGGATTACCTGAAATCCCTCTATTTGAGCAAGTAGTACCAGATGCGTATGCGGTGGCATATGAGGCAATACTTCATTAAGCGCAAATCCCACCATAAGTCCCTGAATGGGGCCTTGGCGGCCCGTTCGCAAATGATTCCATTTGCGTTCGAACGTTGCAGCTCCTTGCGGTTTTCCCTTTGAGAAAATGCCACCATATGCGAAACGGTTGACGTGGTTGCCGGCGAGACGCCGCTTGCTCAAATAGAACCATTTGCGAATCGCTGTCAGGCCGGGGTTCTCTACAGTCCTCCTTTTTAACAGCCCCGTGCTACGACACCCGACATTGGCAAAAGGGACCATTATGCGGGAACCCGTCCCTGGGCACACGCTAATCGGGTCTCGTCGATTCTGGCGCAAATGGTTCTTTTTGCGCATAGTTCGTCACGCTTTAGTCCTTTGCGGCATATGCGCAAATGGTGGCATGGGTGCAGTACGCGCAAAGTGAGACATATGCGACGTTTCCGCAAACTCCTCTTATGGTGCCATTTGCTCCAAAGGAGGGATACGCGTGAAAAGAACCATTTGCGCCAACACTCCCGCGTGGCGTCCGGGCAGACCCCAGGAGCACCGCTAGTCTGGTCTCATTGGTTGCCGGCCCGATGAGTTCCCGCCACACGTGGGCCTTCTGCCGCACCGTTTTTCTACCAGCAGTGCAACGGAAGGTACCCCAGACATGTCGGCAAAAATCATCGCGGTTTGCAACCAAAAGGGTGGCGTCGGCAAGACGACCCTCGTGACCGGCCTGGCTGAGGTCTTTTCCAGAACGCTCGGTAAGAAGGTACTAGTCATCGACGCGGACCCGCAGTACAACGTGACGTCCGCCCTGGGCGTGACGGAACCGGAGTTCACCCTCAACGATGTCCTCTACGGCGACGAGTCGAACAACCAGAAGATCATGCCGGGGGTCGCGGGCGACGCCATCATGCCGGCGGGGGAGGCCTGGCAACCAAAGGTCGACAAGAATGAATCTTTCCCGAGACTCGACCTGATCGCGGCCGAACGCAACCTGGCATCCCGCGAACGCGACTCCATGATGGCCCGCGAACACCGGCTGCGGATCGCCCTGAAGGGCGTCGCGGACGAGTACGACATCGTCCTGATCGACTGCGCACCCTCGCTGGGGCTTCTGACCGTCAACGCCCTGACGGCAGCCACGCATGCCCTTCTGATAACCGAGCCCCGGGTCGCCTCAGTGGAGGGACTGTCCGAAATCGTTACGACCATCGGCGAAGTCCAGGAGAACCTGAACGAGAACATCGAGCTTCTGGGTGTCATCGTCAACAAGCAGAAGAAGCGCGCTGACCAGATGCACTGGATTGAGAAGATCAACGCCAACTTCGGTGACCTCGTCTTCGAACCGATGCTTCAGGACCGCGAAGTGTTCGCCAAGGCGCAGGCCGCCTCGCAGCCGCTGCGGGCATGGGGCTCCGAAGCCGCCCCGCATCGGGCCGACCTGGTCCAGCTGGCCACGCAGATCTGGAAAGGTGCAGAGTCATGAACCGCCCAGGACCCGCCCCGGAACGCGGAGGCACCCCCAGCGCCCTGGACGCCGTCCGGAAACGCGGCGGACTGAGCAAGGCACGGAACACCAGCGTCATCGCCGACATGACGCGCATGGCAAATGAGCCGGCTGCGGATCCACAGCCGGCGACACTGCACTCCGTGCCGACCTCCGCGGCAGACCCCGAGCAGGCACCCACCTCCGCCGCAGCTGCACCTGCACCGGCGTCGATGGAGGCAGCGCCGGTTCAGCAGCCACAACCTGTCACTTACATGCCACCGGTCCAGCCGGTGCAGCACGCTCCGCAGCAGGTCCAAGCCCTTCTGCAGCAACCGGCTCCCGAGCCGGCGGAGCCGGAAAAGAAGAAGTACCGGAAGACCAGCTTCTTCCAGTCGAAGGAGTCGGGCGCCCGGATGCGATCTGCGTACATGGCGACCCGTCACTTGACCGGATCCAGAACACTCTCGGACTTCATCCTCGCCGCCGTGGAGCGTGAGGTCGAGGCTTTGGAGCGCCAGTACAACGAAGGGAACTTGTTCACCGCAGACCCAGGCAGTGTTCCCCGCGGCAGGCCCCTGGAGACTTAGGCGCTACCGGTCGTGGCCGGGGAGTGCATCAGCTCGTCATGCCCGTGGGTCATGAAGTCCGTCGGCATCGAGTGGGCCTCCTCGGCCGCCGTGGCAGGCAGCAGAAATTGGGTACTTGGTTGGGGGAGCGGGTGCCAGGTCCGGCGCCTCAGCGGAGTCAATCGGCACTGTGGAAGACGGCCTCGCTTGAGTCCGTCCGGTAAGTCCCCGGAGTGATTTCCCCGCTTCGCGCGCAGAGTGACTGACGATCAATGGCGCTCCTCTAGCAGAAAGGCTGTCCGGTTGGGGTATACCCCAGCCGGACGTCAGGACTTCCGACTGATGCGTGTCAGGTTAGGGCCGCAATCCTATTTATGGACACAGGCGGCGGAAACTCTTAAAATCCAACCTGACAGTTAAGGGTTCGTGGCGAAGGTTGAGTGTTCCCGGTGAAAGGTCGGCGCATCGGCTACGTGCGGGTGAGCACACTGGACCAGAACGAGCAGCGCCAACTCGAGGGCGAGGCCCTGGACAAAGTATTCACGGACAAGGCGTCGGGTAAGGACACCGATCGGCCGAAGCTGGCGGAGATGATCGGGTTCGTGCGGGACGGAGACATCGTCGTCGTGCACAGCATGGACCGGCTGGCCAGAAACCTGGATGACCTGCGCTCGGTGGTGCAGACACTCACCGGCAAGGGAGTGAAGGTCGAGTTCGTGAAGGAGAGCCTGGTGTTCACAGGCGAGGACTCTCCGATGGCGAACCTGATGCTCTCGGTCATGGGCGCATTCGCCGAGTTCGAACGCTCCCTGATCAAGGAGCGCCAGCGCGAAGGCATCGCTCTGGCCAAGCAGCGCGGGGTCTATAAGGGGCGCAAGCGAACGTTGGGCCCGGAGATGGTTGCCGAACTGGCCCAGCGCGCTGCCGCCGGCACCCCTAAATCCCAGCTCGCCCGCGACTACGGCCTAAGCCGGGAAACGGTGTACCAGTACCTGCGGCGGAATCCAGCAGTACCGGCGGAACCACCATTCCCAACTGTGCATTAGCCGCCATTCCCAACGACGGGTCCTTGGCCTGCTCCTGGCGGCTTTTAAGGTTCGGGGCTGCTCATGCAGGTGGAGCTACGGTGCTCCAAGCTTGTGTATCGGGCTTGGTGGAGCCGGGATGTGTTCCTTGATGAGTGCAGCCAACCGTGCCGGTGAGGCCCTGGCTTTGGCCGGAAGGATTCTTCCGCGGGCAGCAGGATCCGCGATGCGGAGCAAGGCAATGGCTGCGTCCTTACGCTGGTCGCGGTGGCGGCCTGCCGGGCGTCGTCATAGCCCCAGCCGGACGGTTCGGTCTTCTGCAGCCGGAGGATTTCCAACGGACCGAAGATCCCGAATTCCTGTGAAGCGGACAGCGTGAGCGTTTTCATAGATTGCTAGTAGGGACGGTTGGGAGATCGTCCGGTCGCATTGGTTTCTATGAATGGAGTGAGATGTCGAGGGAAAAGGAAGTTGATCAGGAGACGCGCGCGCAGCTAACCGCGTTGGTAATTGAGTTCAACTGGAAGCTGGACAGGGGGCTTCCGGCCGGTTTTGGAGACCTCTTCACCGGTGAGGGGGTCTTTATCGCTGCCGGGAACGAACGCCGCGGAAAGACCGAGTTGGATGATTTTGCGCGCGCCAGGACGGCCCAGGACAAGACCTCCCGGACCATTCTCGGGCTGCCCAGACTTCGGTGGAGCGGGCCGGACGAAGTTCGGGGCACCGTTCCTTACACACTTTTCATGCACTCCGGGTCGGGGCAGCCGGTCGCGCAGGTCTTTGCCGTCGGTGAGTACGAGGACGTCTACCGGCACGAAGACGGGCAGTGGCGGATTGCATCGCGCCAATCCACGCAGGTCTTCAAGGGCTGACGTCGTCAGACCCGAAAAACGGGGTTCGGCTTTCCTCGCCCAAATCTCAGCAGCAAAAACTCAGAACAGCCAACCTACGAATAGGAGACGAAGATGTCTTGGGGATTGATTAACGCAATGGGACATGTGGGAATACAGACGACGAAACTTGAGGAGTCTGTTTTCGACGCTACACAGATCCTCGGGTTACGCGAGACGGAACGGACGTCAGATGCCGTCTATCTCGCCGCCGGCAACGTCCATCACGAACTCGTGTACGTCGAGTCTGATGTTGATGGCGTTGACAGTTTTGGCCTCGTTGCAGTCAACGGTGACGCACTGCGGACCATCCGACGCCGCGTGGAAGATGAAGGATTCAAAATAGTCAGCGAGAAACCTCGCGGGGCCGGCATTGAAGACGGCTTCTCGTTCGTCGGCCCCGAAGGTTTTGTGTTCGAAATCTACATCGGCATGCAGGAGGACAAAGCTTCACAGCTGTCCTTCGGACCGGACCGCTACGGCCACTTCAACTTCCATCCCCGCGACGTGGGGGGAATGATGCGATTCCTGCAGCGAGTGCTGGACTTCCGCCTCTCTGACGTCATTGGTGACGACTACGCCTACTTCATGCGCTGCAACCCGGACCACCACGGCATCGCCCTCGTCCGTGGTAAGGGAACCTTGCACCACCACGCCTGGCAGACGCAGAGCATTGCCGATCTAGGAAAACTGGGTGATCGTCTGAATAAACTCGGCCGCGAGCTCATCTGGGGACCGGTACGGCACGGCGCAGGGAACAACATTGCCGCGTATTTCGTGGAACCCTCCGGCAACGTCATCGAGCTCTACACGGACTTGGAACAAATCTATGACCCCAATCGTCCCCCGGTTGTGTGGGGCGAAGACGAGAATTGGTACAACATGTGGAGCAACTACCGCCCGATGGATTTCCGGACCCACGGGCTCGCGCCCGCCAACCCGGCGCCGTAGCCGCCAGGGCGCACGCGGAAGGGGCCCGGAAGCGGAATGCTTCCGGGCCCCTATCCCGTCTCAGAGGCTGCAGTCCAGGATGATCTTGCCGACGTGGTTTCCGGAGTCGAAGTAGGCATGCGCCGATGCCACGTCCGAGAGCGGAAATATGGTGTCCGTGGTGATCCTGATGGCACCGGTTTCGATCAGGGGCCAGACTATTTCCCTCGTACGGGTCATGATCTCGGCCTTCTGCCAGGCTGGTCTGTCACGGAGGAGCGTTCCGTGAATGGAGGCCTTCTTCTTCATCAATTTGGAGAAATCGAGCGGCCCCTCCGCCCCGCCTTGCATCCCGATCGAGACGATCCTTCCGAAGGGAGCCAGTGCCTGCAGGTTCCGGTCCAGATAGGGACCTGCAACAGTGTCCAAAATGATGTCCGCACCGCCGAGACCATCAACGACGTCAGCGAAGTCTTCGGTTGTGTAGTTGATCAGGATGTCGGCGCCGAGTGCCCGGGCGGCCTCCAGCTTTTCCGGGGTGGAGGCAGTGACGGCAACGCGTCCGCCCATGGCCTTGACCAGTTGGATTCCGAACGTGCCGATGCCACCGGTGGCGCCGTGAATCAGGACTGTCGCACCCTCCTGGAACGAACCCGTCATGACGACATTGGAGACGAGGGTAGCCGCGACTTCCGGAATTCCGGCGGCGTCGATGATTCCGACGCCGGATGGAACAGGAAGGAGCTGCCCCGCCGGGACTGCCACGAGGCTGGCGTAGCCGCCGGATGCGAGCAGCGCGACCACGTCATCCCCGGTCCTGAAACCCGTCACCCCTGGACCTAGCCCGGCGATCCGTCCGGAGACTTCCATGCCAAAGATGTCGCCGGCGCCGGGAGGCAGGTTGTAGCGGCCCCGGCGTTGCAGGGCATCCGCCCGGTTCAGGCCGGCGGCGGCGATGTCGATAAGGACTTCGCCGGCTTCCGGAACCGGATCGGCGAGTTCTTCCACGCACAGGGTTTCCGGTCCGCCGGGGACACGGAAACGCACCGCACGCAGGCTAGGCCTCTTCCATCGTGGAACTGCATCGTTTCATGGTCAGGACACCGCCTGGACCGTGTTGCGCAGTGTGCCCAGCCCTGTGATCTCGACCTCGACGACGTCGCCCGGGGACAGGAGACCGGAGGGCTGCATGAACAGTCCCACGCCGCCGGGGGTGCCGGTCACGATCACATCTCCGGGGGAGAGCTTTGTGAAGCCCGTGACGTAGGCGATGAGCTGGGGAATAGTGAAGTAGAGGTCAGCTACTGAGGCTTTCTGCCGGGTGTCGCCGTTGACGCGGGTTTCGAGGGTGAGTTGCGTGACGTCGGCGAGGTCTTTGGCCGGGACCAGGTAGGGGCCGAAGGCGCCTGTCCCGGGAAAGTTCTTTCCCGGGATCCACTGGGAGGTGAGGCGCTGCCAGTCGCGGACACTGAAATCGTTGTAGGCCGCGTAGCCGCACACATGGTCGAAGGCATCTTCCTCGTCAACGTGGAATGCCTCTTTGCCGATCACGAGGGCCATTTCGCCTTCGTAATCGAACTGGGTGGTGGAAGCAGGCATCTCGGCGGCCTGGAGGTGGCCCATCTGCGAATCGGAGAAGCGCGTGAAGACAGTGGGGGCCTTCTGCTCGGTCTTACCGGCCTCCTCCTGGTGGCTTCGGTAATTGACCCCGATACAGATGATCTTGCCCGGATCCGGGATAGCGGGGAGGAATGAAATATCCTCCTCGGGGCGGGACGGTGCCTGGAGATAGGCGTCGCCCACAGCACCGAAAATGCCCTGTTCGATGGCCGCACGCATGGTCGGTGCGAGGTTGAGTCCCGATGGCCCGAGGTCGTAGGCTGTTCCGTCGGAAATGATTCCCCAAGTGGGCGTCCCGTCGGTGGCGGAGTAGCTGGCGTAGTTCACGATTGTGTCCTTTCGAGGGATCAGGAGGCCGCCGAGGAGGTTTCGGGGCGCTAGCTCGCGCGTGATATCGCGGCAGATCGTCCACACCCGACAGGCGGACCGGTAGCCAGCCCTCCCGGCGGTGTACCGGCTCTTCACAGGCTATTCGAGAAGCAGACGGACGGAATCACTGAAAGTAGGGACTTTTGCTGACAGATTGCGGCATATCACTGACGCTCGATGCGTAAACAACCAACGTAGGCGCGCAGGAGGCTTTTCCCGGACCAATGGCACGGAACGTACCAGTGGATGAACTCCTGACAGCGAAAAAGCCGAGGAGCGGAGCCAGCGTGCAACGCCACCTCGCGCCGTGGCCGAGTGCGGCTACGCGACGTCCGGCACGAGGTCCATCCGGAAGGCATACGACGTCGCGTCGGACCGGCCACGGGCGCCTATCTTGCGATAAATATTGGTGATGTGCCGGCCCACTGTGTCGATGCTAATGACCAGCCGTTCAGCGATGTCTCTGCTGGTGAGACCACCGGCCACCAGCCCGAGAATCTCTACTTCCCGCGGTGTGAGCCCGTCGGGCCGTTCGCGTCTGTTGGCTGCGACTGCACGTGCGCCAGTCTCCGCCAAGTCTGCCAAGAGCGCCGTTACGCGGTTCAGCACCCGATCCGGTGGCCATGCTGCGCCGCCGGCCCGAACTAGCTGCGCGGCGCGCGAAACCGATTCTGATGCCGGCCGCGAGGGCCGTCTCGGGCAACAGAACTCCACCCAGTACTCAAGGCCCAGATCGTCGCGGAGGATCCGTGCGGATGCCTCCGCCGTGGCTGCCAGATCGGGGGAACCCAGATTCTCAAGAACCTCAGAGAGCCCCTCAAGGCACCAAACGGCCCGGGCTTTTAGCCCGAGTCGGACGGCGATCTGCAGGCTCTCCAAATAGTGGCCCGCGGCCCGTGCAGGTCTGTCCATCAACGATTCCCCCCAGGCAAGCAAGTTGAGGTAAGCCGATGTGTGGAGCGGATCCCGCAAGCTTCGACTCTCGCTGAGCCCGTACTCAAGCACGGGAAAGGCCTGATCCAGATCTCCGCTCTCGATGAGCATCCGACCGAGATGTTCCATGGGCAAACTCGCCGCCCCTCGATCCCCGAGCGCCAGCAATAATGCAGACGTATCTTCCAGACACTTCCGAGCAAATTCCAACTCACCGGGATCATTGGCCATGACGGCCCCGAGCAACCCCAGMGTGCGGGCGTAAGACCATTTGTCCCCGACGATTTCGAACAGTGACATGGCTTCGGACAGGGCGGAGCGGGCAGCAGCGACCCCATCGACTTCTTGCGCCGCAGCAGAAAACGTGACCAGTGCCCCGGCTAGATTTTTCGGATCGTCGATCTTCCGCCACAGCTCCACGGAACGGGCCAGCTCGGCGTAGGCGCTGGTGTAGGACGACAGATGTGCCCGGAGGCCGCCGACGACGCCAAGGACTCTGGCATCGTCAGAGACACTCGCACCTCCCGCGGCGAGCACCATCTCGGCTATCACCAGGCCTTCCTCGATCATTCCCCGGTGTCGCCAGTATCGAAATAGGCCGTGGACAATCGTTGCCGGGAGTGCGGTGTCATTTCCGGCAATCGACCGGGAGATGACCTGTTTCAGGTTCGAGTACTCGTCATCAACCCAGGCTCCGGCATGGTCCCAGTCCGTTCCTTTCACCCAGGCTAAAGAATCGAAGCGCCGGGTTAGGGCCTCTGAGATCTGCCGCACCATGACGGTCGGGGCTTCCATGTACTGGGACACGAAGGCACGAATTAGGGGTGCCGTGGTGAAGCGGGTTCCCGAAGGCGTAGCAGGGCCCGCCTGCAGTAGCTGCCACTCCGCAAGTGAGGACGCGATCCGCAACGCCGGGTCTGATCCGATGCCCTCAACCTCAGGGGTCTGGAGGCAGCGCAGGGAATCCAAAGTGCACCCATGAGGGAAAGCGGCCACTGACGCCAGGACGGCTTTCTCCGTTGCTGAAAGTGACAACATGCTCGAATCGATGCACGCGTGCATGGAGCGATGGCGGGCCGGGGCGTCTGTCGAATAGTCGTCCGTCAAAAAGCGGAAGGGATCATCCAGTTCATGAAGAATTTCGTCCGGTGTTAGTACACAGCTTCGTAGCGCAGCGAGGTGGACGGCCAGGGGCAGGCCGCCGAGCTTCCTGCACACGGCGAGGATCGAAGCCACAGCTGGGCGATCCAGACTGAGCCTCGGTGCAACGGTCGCGGCACGATCAGCAAAGATTGCCAATACGGCCACATCTTGAACAAACCCAGACACGTCAACGGACTCTGCAGGATCTTCCGGCACAGGAAGAGGGAGAATTTCAACGGTGCGGGCGAACGGAAGCCTGATAAGCCGGCGGCACGTGGTCAGTATCTGGAGTCCCGGATACGAGTCCAAGAGGCCCTCGGCCAGCGCGCCCAGATCAGGGGCGCCAGGAGCTCCGTCCAAAACCAGCAGCTGCGGTCCGTCGATTGACGCCTCCGGTCTGTTCCTCAGCATTTCCCGGATCCCATCGCTTATGGCGGCGAGACCCTCTTGCTCGTCGGCCTGGGCCTCCATGTCGAACCAAAATGTGTTCGTCTTGTCGCGTTGGGCGACGGATTGCAGGACTTTCCGGGCAACTGCCGTCTTACCCACGCCGCCCGACCCCACCAAGGCCACCAACCGGGTCCCGTCGGCCAACATGTCGAGAACTGCACTAACTTCTGCTTCCCTGCCATGTACGGTCCAGTCTTTGAAACCCATATCACCTCTTCTATGGCATGCCGCCGGCCGGAAATTGGCCGCTGGGAAACATCTCACTTCTTCTAAGTCCTAACCCACTGTGACACGGACCACCCCCATGACCGAGCCGGTAAGGCAAAGATACGGACTTCCAGTGATGCGATGCACATCACAAACAGCGGAGCATTTGGAGTAGTCCAGACAGGGCAAGAAAGACGAAAGTGGGACAGCATGACTGTGACAACAGCGATCAGCCGGACGAGCTGGCCGACCGGGCTGGCCGAGCGCCGGGAGCATGCGCTCGGCCAAGTGACGGGTATCCGCCAGAGACTCGAAGACGGGGTTGCCGAATCACAGCGCCTTGGTTACCTGGCCCCGGACACCGTTCAGGCTCTTCGGGACGCCGGCGTCCTGGGGATCATGACCCCCGACGATCTTGGTGGCAACGAAGTTGATCCCGTGACGGCCTTCGAGATCATCGAACAGGTCGGCATGGTCGATCCCAGCACGGCGTGGACCGCCGCCATCCTCCTCGAAGGGGCCGGGCAGCTTGCCACCCAGTTGGACGCAGGACAGGCGGCGGAGCTTTTCAAGGACTCACTTCCTTTGAAGGCAGGCTCGCTGCGCCCAGGTTCCGCCGAAAAGACCGACGGCGGATACCTGATTACCGGGCAATGGGACTTCGTCAGCGGCATCCACCACGCGGATTTCGTCTCTGCCGCCTTTCTGGTCGACGGCCCGGGCGGCACCACGGAACGCCGGACGGCGCTGATCCCCGTAGGCGACATCGAGATCCTGGATGAGTGGAAGGTTCTCGGGATGAAAGCGACGGGCTCCACCGCCTTCAAGGTTAACGGCGTGTTCGTTCCCGAGGCTATGATTTTCAACCCGATGGCCACGGCCCGCCGTACTGATACGCCCCTGGCCCGGCTGGGGATGGTGCCATATGTCCTGCAAATGCACCCCGGCATGGTCCTCGGAGCAGCCCGCCGGGCACTCGAGGAAATCATCGCAATGGCTCCCACCAAGCGGCGGGGGAGCCGCATCAACATTGGTACACCCAAGAGCCTCGCTGAGTCGTCCTGGTTCCAACGGGAAATCGGGGAGCTGGACGCTCAGCTCAGTGCGGCCCGCGCCCTTGCCCTCGACGTCAACCGGCGGGTCCACGAGGCCCTCAAGGAAGGACGCGACGCTGTTTCACAGGGGGGCCAGTTGGATTTGGAGCTGCTGGACCTCATGCAGACGTCAGCCTCGTTTGCCGGAAAAACTGCCAACCATGTCATCACAAGGGCCTTCCGGCACGCCGGCGCACAGGCCATTGCGGATGACACCGTGCTCTCGCGACTGTTGCGCGACATCAACACGATCCTCGCCCACGGGGTGCTCGGAGAAGCAGGCTTTGAAATGCATGGTGAGTACATTCTGGGACTGCAAACCCTGGACAACCGGCGGATGGTCTGAGCTCCGGGCAACTGGATCAGCTCGAGCTTAGGAGAACCCTCATGACAGTTACGGCAGCCCGGATAGATCCGCAGCACTTCCGCGGTGTCCTCGGGAACTACCCCACTGGAGTCTGTGTCATTACGGCATTCGACCCGGACAATGGCCCGATCGGAATGACCGTGGGATCGTTCACGTCGGTATCCCTTGACCCCGCGCTGGTGGCATTTCTGCCGACACGGGATTCGGGGACCTACCAGCGGATCCGCAGCATCGGCAAGTTCTGCGTCAATGTACTGGGCTCGGACCAGGATGACCTGTGCAGGCTTTTCGCCCGGCGCGGTGCCGACAAGTTCGCCGACGTCGGGTGGAGCCCTGCCGGATCCGGTGCTCCCGTCCTGGATGGCGCAATCGCCTGGATTGACTGTGAGCTGTCGGCGACCTACGAAGCGGGAGACCACGATATCGTCATCGGTGCCGTCCAGAACCTCAGTTCCGCCGAGCAGCCCAGCCCTCCGCTGCTCTTCTTCCAAGGAGGCTACGGGCGGTTCTCCACGCTCTCGTTGCTGGCCGGTTCCGAGGACGGCATCTCGGCTCAGTTGAGTCTCGCCGACCGTGCCAGGCCGCACCTCGAAAGGCTGTCCCAGCGTTTCGCGGCTGAGTGCGTGGCCACGACCGTGGTGGGGGACAGCATCATCCAGCTTGTCTACGCCAGTGCAGAGGGGTCCGGAGCCGGGCATAACAAGGTGGGTCTGCGCCTGCCGTTCCTGCCGCCCATGGGAGCGCTATTTGTCGCCTGGGCCGGCCCCGAAGCGGTCCAGGCGTGGCTGTCCCGATCAACCACCACGGTGGATCCGGGAGTACGGCACGGGCTCATCGGGGAGCTTAGGCAGATCCGCGAACGCGGTTGGGCAGCCACGGCGGCCCACGAAAAGTTCGGCGACGTCGAATCCCTCATCGGTCATATCGCAGCGAAGGGACAGCTCCCGTCAAGCCAGCGGCAATTGCAGTCCATTCTCACCGAAGTGGCGGCAGGTACGGATGTGCTGACCGATCCCCTTGAATCAGCCAAGTCAGTGCACAGCATTTCCGCTCCGGTGTTCGACCGGGCCGGAAACGTCGCTCTCGCCTTGGCGATGACCGGGCTGGCAGACCAACCCATGGCTTCTGTCCGCGATCACCTCGAAGCCCTGTGCCACGCGGCACAGCTAGTAACGAGGGAAATCGGGGGATACCAGCCGGCGTAAGCCAAATTCGCCATCTGCCTCGAGCCGTCAGTCCCAGAAAGCAAAAAGTCAGAACGTTACATCCATCAGCCGTGTCCGGAAGAACTTCAGCGCAAACTGCTGGAAGCGACTACTCCTACCCGGTCCGATTCGCGTATCAGAACAGGAACTTATTATGAAGACATCCAAAATCAGTATGGCGGCCGGAATAGCGGCACTGGCCCTGGCCACGTCGGCCTGTTCCGTGGGCGGAAGCCCGTCGGCGGCCAGCACTGCGGGTGGGACCACCAAGATCACCGTGGTCGTATCGCCGATCGTTGATGCCGCACCCCTCTACCTCGGCATCGAGAAAGGGTTCTTTTCCAAGCGGGGTCTGGACGTGAAGGTCGCGCTGGCGCCCACCCCCGGGGCGCGTCTTCCCTCCCTGATCTCCGGCGCCTCCCAGTTCGGACTGATCGGAACAGCCGACATCCTGCAGGGTGCCGCCGCGGGTGTGCCCGTCCGTGCCGTAACCACGACGACCGTGACGACGTCTAACCCCGCCGAGGACACCGGCAAGGTCTACGTCGCTCCCGGCAGCAGCATCGCCAAGCCCGCGGACTTGAACGGGAAGACCATCGGCGTTGGCTCCCTGGGTGGCGGCGGTGAGCTGTCCCTGCGGGCCGCACTGGAGAAGAGCGGTGCGGACACCAAGCAGATCAAGTTCCTCGAAGTTCCGCTGGACAGCATGCTCAACGCGGTCAAGTCAGGTCAGGTTGACGCGATCAGCTCCATCTCGCCGTTCACCAACGCCGCCGAGTCCGGTGGCGCGCAGTACCTGATGTCTCCCGGCGCGATCGCCACGTCCGAGGCGGCCCAGTCCACCGTTGTCACTACGGAAACATTCCTGAAGGACAACAATGCGGCTGCGAAGTCCTTCATCGAAGGCCTCAACGAAGGAACCGCTTTCGCCGCGGCAAACCCCCAGGCTGTCCGGGATGCGCTGCCGACTTTCAGCAAGACGCCCAAGGAAGTGGCAGCCGTCATGCAGCTTCCGGTGTTCAAAGCTGATCTCAACAAAGACCGGATCCGCATCTGGTCTGACCTGATGATCAAGTACGGGTTCGTCAAGGGCGAGATCAATCTCGATACCCTTGTCGTGCCGGGAGGCTAATAATGGCGGCTCTTCGTTTGCGTGGATTCCGCGCGGCCCCGGGATTTTTGGTGGTCGCCGGGGTGCTCGTGGCGTGGGAGCTGGGGAGCCGGACCGGGCTGCTGCCTGGTTCGGTGTTCCCCAGCATGGTGACCACGCTGGGCGCCCTGGCGGGACTGTTCCAAGATCCTGCGTTTTGGACATCTTTCCTGCAGACCATCGCCAGCTGGGCCATCGGGGTGCTGATCGCCGCGGTCGCGGGCGTCCCCATCGGGATGCTCCTGGGACGGGTGACATTCCTGTATAACTCCTCTCGTTTGCTGATCGACTTCATGCGGACCATTCCCTCGGTGGCGGTGATTCCGCTGATCACGTTGATGTTCGGCGCGACGATGGAAATGAAGATCATTCTGGTGGTCTACGGGGCGTTCTGGCCGATCATGATCCAAACCGCCTACGGGGTCAGGGACACGGACCGGGTCCTGGTCGACACGGCCCGCTCCTATGGCCTGACGGGACTGCGGACGGCCCGGTTCGTCCTGGCACCCTCTGCGCTGCCGTATCTGGTGACCGGCATGCGGATCTCTGCCGTGGTAGGCCTGCTGCTGGCGATTTCCAGTGAGATCCTCGGCTCGGCTCCGGGCATCGGGCTGGACATGGCCCTGGCGCAGACCGGCGGCGCCCTGACCCTGACCTACGCCTACGTGGTCTTCATCGGGCTGCTGGGTGTCTGCGTGGATTTCGGTCTCAACAAAGTCTCCAGGGCTGTGCTGTACTGGCACCCCTCGGTGCGGGAGGAAACGGCATGAACAAGGTCCTTGTTAAATCCGGAACCGTCCTCACCGAGATCTGGCTTCCCATCGCCGTGTTTGCCGCCTGGTGGATCGGCAGCGCCGGGAGCACCTCACTGTATTTCCCCCCGCTTCCCCGGATCGTGGCGAAGCTCGGCGAAGTCCTGTCGACGCGCTTTGCCTCCGACATTCTGCCCAGCCTCCAGAACTTCGGGCTGGGCCTGGGGATCGCGGTGCTCGCCGGCGTGGCGGTCGGCTTGGCTCTGGGCACCCTTCCGCGCGTTTACAACGCCGTGAAGCCGGTGCTCGAATTCATGCGGGCCATCCCTGGCGTCGCCATCCTGCCGGTCGCGCTGTTCATCTTCGGCATCGGATCTGACATGAAAGTCGCCATTATCGTGTTCGGCGCCTTCTGGCCGGTCTTGCTCAATACCATCGACGGTATCCTCGGTGTCGACGGGCTGGTCAAGGAAGTGGCGCGCAGCTACACGATCCGTCCGGCCGATTACATCTTCAGAATCCTGCTCCCGGCGGCGTCCCCGCAGATCATTGCCGGCGTGCGGATCAGCGTTTCCCTGGGCATCATCCTGATCGTGGCCAGCGAGTACATCGCCTCCACCGAGGGCATCGGCTACCTCCAGCTCCAGTCCGCCCGACTGTTCCAGATGGACGTCATGTGGGCCGCGCTCCTGCTGCTGGGCGTGCTGGGCTACGTCGCCAACATCCTCTTCCGATTCGTAGAACACAGCCTGTTGCGCTGGCATCGCGGCGTACGCGGCACCGCCCAAGGAGCATAACCATGACCACAGTCAAAACCACCCCCGTCCACGCCGCATCCCTCTCGGCCGTGGCGATCTCGAAAACCTACGGCACAGGCACCGCGGCCCGGCAGATCCTCGGGGACGTCACCTTCGAGGTCCGCAGCCAGGAGACTGTCTGCATTGTCGGACCCTCCGGCGCCGGCAAGACAACCCTGCTGCGCTGCCTCGCCGGTCTCATGCCCCCGACCTCCGGGGCCGTCTACCTGGGCGAAGAGAAAGTCGTCGCGCCACCGCAACGCCTTGCCGTCGTGTTTCAGGACTACAGCCGCTCGCTCATGCCCTGGCTCACCGTGGCGGACAACGTCGGACTGCCGCTGCGCGGCCGCCCCGGCCTGTCCAAGACCGAGAGGGCACTGCGGGTCCAGGCCGCGCTGGAAAGCGTCGGCCTGCCGGACGCCGGAGCCCAGCACCCCTGGCAGCTCTCCGGCGGAATGCAGCAGCGCGTCGCCATCGCACGGGCCCTCGCCTACGAACCCGACGTCCTGCTCATGGACGAGCCCTTCGCCTCCGTGGACGCCCAAACCCGCTCGGATCTGGAAGACCTCACCCACACCATCAAGGCGAAATACGGCATGACCATCCTCCTGGTCACCCACGACATCGAGGAATCCGTCTACCTCGCCGATCGGGTGATCGTCCTCTCCGGCACCCCGACCAGCGTCACCGAAATCGTCCCCGTCAACCTGCCGTACCCGCGGGACCAGGTCAGCACCAAATCCACCCGTGAATTCGCCGAACTCCGCGCCCACATCCTCAAACTCGTCCGCAGACCTGCAACCGCCGGGGCAACGGATGCAGACCATGACTGAAACCGTGGACGCGGCAGGGATCCGGCAACGCCAGGCAGCCGTCGCCGGACTGTTCCAGGACGCCAGGACACCCAACGCTTTTTCAGACCAAACCGTCAGCGACGGCGAAGCCCGCGCGATTTACGAGCTGACCAGGCTGGGGCCGACGGCGTTCAACAACCAGCCCCTGCGGATCACCTACCTCCGCTCCGCACAAGCCCGGAACAGGCTGGCACGGTTCCTGACGGAACCCAACCGACGCAAAACGCTGGAGGCGCCGTTGACGGCCGTCCTCGCCTTCGATGCAAACTGGCACGAAAAAATACCCGAAGTATTCCCGCACGCTCCGCATCTGAGGGACCGGTTCGTCGCCAATAAGCAGGCCCGGGCAGCCTCAGGGAACAACAACGCGTTCCTGCAGGCCGGGTACTTCATCATGGCCGTACGTTCCATGGGGCTGGCCGCCGGCCCGATGGGCGGATTCGACGCCGCCGGAGTCGACGGCGAGTTCTTCCCGGACGGAAACCAGCGCAGCATCCTCGTTGTGAACATCGGCCACCCAGCCGCGAATGCCTGGCGCGAGGAGCGCCTTCCCAGGCTCAGCTACGCAACGGCCGTCGCCACCCTATAGCTTCGCCTCCGCGGAGCGGCACCTGCCGCCACCGGAAGAGCCGCCAAAGCAGCAACAGAAATTTCAACCACAACAGACTGGCTGAGAACCATGAACAATCCATCCGCCTGGATTTCCGAGAAATCCAGATTGCAGGACGAAACGTATCTGCACGAGGCAGTCCAGCTCGCCTGGAGTGCCAGAGACTCCGGCAACCGGCCCTTCGGCACACTGCTGGTGGGCCCATCCGGTGAAGTCATCGTCGGTGCCAAGAACAACGCCGTGACCAGCGGTGACGTGACCGGGCATTCCGAAACAAACGCACTGCGTGCCGTGACCGTGAACCACGATCCCGCTTTCCTTCGGGACTGCATCATGTACTCGAGTGCTGAACCGTGCCTCATGTGCGCAGGCGCGATCTACTTGTCAGGCATCGGAACAGTGGTCTACGCCCTGGCTGCTGACGAACTGGCAGCCCTGTGCGGCCCTGCCTCCCCGGTCCGCATGGTGCCCATAGGCCTCGCCGATGCGCTGGCAGCCGGAGACGATCCACCCACCATCCGCCACGTTGACATCGGCTCTGCCTCCCGTGACGTGCACCAAAACTACTGGGAAAGCGAGGCACTGTGAACGCGACCGAATACATCAAGCTGACCGCTGCGGACGGCCATGAGTTCCGGGCTTTCACCGCGACTCCCGATTCGGCGGAGCGTGCCCCGGTTCTTGTCCTTCTCCACGAAATCTTCGGCATCAACAAATACATGCGCACCATGGCCCAGGAGTTCGCCGATGCCGGCTACCTTGCCGTAGTCCCCGATCTCTTTGCACGACAAGAGAAGGACGTAGAGTTGGCCTACGCCGGTTCGGACTTTGACCACGCCATCAAATTGCGTGACGGGCTGGACTTCGCCGCAGTGCTGGACGACATCGCCGCGACGGTCAGTTGGGGACGTCGTACCCGCCGCGGGACAGCGGCCGTCGGCTCCTTGGGCTACTGCCTTGGCGGCGGCCTGGCATTCCTCAGCGCTGCAGAGCTGAAGCTGGACTGCGCCGTCAGCTACTACGGCGTAGGTGTCCAGGACCGGAGCGCTCTGGCACCCCAGATCGATTGCCCGGTCTTGTTCCACTTCGCGGAGAATGACCACTATTGTCCACCCGCCGCCCGCCACAACATCGAGGAATCGTTCTCCGCTGAACAGACAGCGGCCTTCCACCTATACCCCGGTACCGGCCACGCCTTCGCGACGTACGAGCGAAACTCATTTGATTCCGGGGCCAAGGAATTGGCATGGCAGCGGACTCTTCGATTCCTGCAAACCTGGATGCCCACGAGCGCATCACCCGAGATTGCGGAAGCCGGCGGACCGGACTTTCTGAACGAACTAGCCGATGCCCCTGACTAGCCACCCACACGAGTGCGAACAAGGGGTGGCCGGCTTCGGGTGCTTGCCGCAACTGCGTCGTTTAACGCATTGCCGAGCCGTCGGCGCGCCTGACATCCGTGTCCGCCCGCAAACCGTCGCCAAAGCTGCCAACCGTCCTGCCGCGTGCAGCACGCTCCCCGCCCGCGGGTGAGCGTGCTGCAGCTTCGGCCGGTCCCTGCGGCACCGGTCTGCTGGTCAAGGAGATGGGAGACTGGTCCGCCGCTCTCCCGGGGTGTTGTGGCATCTCGCAGGTGCTGGCATGTGCCGGCACCCGGCGATCAGAGGATTCCGCGCCGTCGCTTTCGCAGCGGTTGGGCCCACCTCGGCGCCCGAGCTGGCCAGCTACGCCTCCAGGGCGGAAGGCCGGAAGCCCTTTCGGCGACGCACCGGCGCCGGCTGAAGGTGTGACGGCTTCACACCGCCAACGCGGAGATTTGCCGCGAGCCAATTGAAATCCACGGTCCATTAAGAACTTCCCCTAGCCTGAAACGAGCTATTCCCATGACTCTTGTGCTGACAGCTTCGAATTTGGAACAGTTGGTGGACATGCATGCCACCATTGACGCCGTCGAGCAGGCATTCCGGGACATTTCCCTTGGAACTGCGAACCAGCCCAGTCCGGTCTCCATGCACGTACCGTCGTCGGATTCCCGCTTCGTGCTCATGGGTGGCCTGGCAGATTTCCAGAAGCTGGCCGCCGTCAAGCTTCTGGCGGATATCCCGTCAAACGATAAGGTCGGACTCCCGACTCAACGGTCGACAATCCTGCTCACCGACCAGGAAACCGGGGAACCGCTGGCCGTACTCGACGGACGGGTACCCACCCGCATCAGGACGGCGGCGGCCAGCGCCGTCGCATCAAAGCACCTGGCCCGTCCGGAGAGTTCAACGCTGGGAATGGTCGGCGCAGGCGCCTTGGCAGTCACCCACGTTGAGGCGATGCTTGCCGTGCTCCCCATTGACACCGTTGTTGTCTGGTCCCGCCGCCCGGCAACAGTGGATGCGTTTCGCACCGCCGTCGCCCACCTCGACGTCGAAGTCGTAACCGCGGGAACTGTTAGGGACGCGGTCGAGGCTGCCGACGTGCTTTGTACCGTCACACCGTCAATAGAGCCGCTCGTGTCCGGCGAATGGTTCATGCCAGGTCTGCACATCAATGCCATCGGGGCGCGTCCTCGCCCGAATCACCGCGAGATTGATTCAGCAGGAATGTCCAGAGCCGGTGTCTTTGTCGACTCCATGGACACTGCCGTTCAAAAGTCGGGCGACCTGCTGATGGCCGTGATCGAGGGCGCCATGGCACTGGGCGATGTCCGTGCCGAGCTCGGCGATGTTGTTGCCGGCGTCCGCCCCGGCCGCCGGGACGGTGCGGACATCACGCTGTTTAATTCAGTAGGCATTGGGATGCAGGATCTGGCCATCGGCCGTCTCCTATATGACGCCGCCGTGCGCCAGGGGATGGGGCTACCCATCGACTTGGCAAGTTGAAACTCGAGTCGCCCGGTTCATTCCCGACCCGGGCACAGGGCCGACTGACCAATGGTGTGGTGCTGACCAACCGGCAAGAACGGAAGGCTGGCTGCACGACGACAGCGCCAGCGAGGTGACCACGTCCACGGCCGCGACCGGGCAGGAACTGACGGCTAAACCCAGAAAAGAAGCACTAGCGCACCGCACCTACCGCACGAGGAGTCTAGGCTCTGATCCAGCCGTTTGATCCTCGAACATTCCGTCAAGACCGGCCGCAGGGTTGAGATCGTAAAGGCGTCGTCCGGATCCGGCTCAAGGCTCCGACAACATAGCCGGCCAGACGTGGTTCAGCGATCCCTGGAAGACGTTGAAGCCACCATGCCTGGACTGTCTGAGTAAATGGCCGCCGAAACCTGGCAATCGACAGTCCGGCTCCTTCTGCTGGAAACCCAGTTCCCTGAGCTCCGCAGGGGCCAACCGGCCGCCTCGATGAAGATTCCTGTTGACCACGCAGGCAGGCTACCGCTCCTCCCTCGACGGCAAGGGGATCTGCCCCGTCCAAAGTACGTTTCACCGCCATGAGAGTAAGGATTCATGACCATGCAACTAGCGCCCGGCAGTCTCGTCATAGCCGTTCAAATTCGAATGGAACTAGACGCCGCCCTAAATGAAGCGGTGGATCTTCTGAAGCCTGCGGCGATGGCTCAACAGGTCGGCATCTCGGTAACGCGGTTGGATCCGGATCGCTATGAAGCGCGTCTGAACAGCGACGTTCCCCCGGGCGTGACAATCGAAAGATGGGGGAGTGAGCTGCGATGAGCGAAGGCCACAGCAATGTGTCCGCCTCGCCGACCGGCAGCATACTTAGGATGACATGCCCGGCTGCCCGCCGTTCTGCCTGCTCGCTGCATACGGCCGCTCTCGACGTAGGGTCGGGGAATGGTCTAAAGATTCGCTAACACGATGCGAAATCGAAATCTTCCTGTCCCTTGCCCCCCGGCCACCGCATGGCCGTGAGAGATCACGAAACCTGGGAACTTTGGTGCGGGTGGGTCGACATGACCTTCCCCGAACAAGGACTTGTATGGATTATCAGGGACTTCGGCGAGCGGAAGCTGCTCGACATTAGCAAGCACACCGTCTGGCGAGCAGACGAGTCAAGAACCTGTGGCAGCGTTCGCTAAGAAGCCGACTGTGGCACAGGCCAGCTATGAATAGTCGCTTGTCGAGCGCATCTGCCTTCTCGCAACTCCACGGATTTATTCCGGGAAGGTGTGGACGAATCGACGTGGGAATCRAGTGCGGCCCGCCGCCCGAGCAGCTCGTCATGGAGCCCCCTTCAGCCTGGTGCAGTCACACGGGCAGGCGTGGTCCACGAATTAGCACCCTAAATTCAAAAGATGTTGCGGCCGGCGGCCAACGGATTCTCGGGTGCAAACACATTCAGGGATAGTGCAAGCATGGAGTAGTAGCCGCAGAGCCAGACCAGTTCGGCCAGCGTCTGTTCCCCAAGGGACTGCAGTGCGGCGTTGTATTCGGCATCGGTGAGGGTGTGCTGCGCCAGCATGGACTCGATGAGGCTAGCGGCCAGTGCCTCCTCCGAGGAGAGGTCCTCAGGGATGGAGCCGGCTTTCAGCTGGTCCAGTTGGTGTTCTGCGATCCCTGACGCGCTGGCGGCAGGTTCGTGGGCAAACCACTCGAACTCGCTCCGAAAACGGGCAGCGATCACCAAGATAGCAATTTCCCGTATCCGCGGACTCAAGCCGCTACCGAACCGCAGTGCCGAACCGACCGATTGCACGGCTTCACCCACCACCGGAGCGATCGTCATCAGCCCGAAAGGACCCAGCAGGCATCCGCGGTCATCGGCGATGGGAACCTGCCCCCTTTGCGCTTTCCGGGGTCCGTTGATGATCTTGTCATACAACACCCTCTGGTCCTGGGACAGGGAATCTGGTTCACGTAGCTCATAGCGTCCTTGACGAGCGGCTGGCGGACCATCTGAGAAGCGGCTGATTGTAGTCACCGACCTTCAAGTTTGAGTGGGACCTCCACATAATCTATGTGCAAATCCATGTGTAAAAAATTTACCGTACGTGGACTTGGTCCACGCAGATGGAAGGTCTGAAAACTCAACATGACACGCGACAGATGCGTTGTTATCGGCGGTTGGGCAGCGAATTCCCGGTGACAGTTGATGTCTCTGCCATTGCCCAAACCTTCGGAACAGAGGGTTGCCGGCCGGGGCCTGGCTCCTACGGGGGCATTGTGCATCCTGCTACGAGCGCGCCCTGTTCACGATGGCCGGACAGTTCGGCCGGTGCCAGGGCGTCCCGGCCGTGCCGGTACAGCTGATGGGCGGGTTCCCGTGAGTTGCCGACGGGAGCCCGCCAGAGTGCAGGCGGGGTGAAAATCGGCAGTCGAGCCGGGGCCCAGAACATCGCGGAGCGACGTGAGGGCGGCCTCGGCGTTGCGCAGGTGTATGGCGTCCGCGGTCCCGAGCGGGGCCAGACGGCGGGTCAGGAGACCCAAGGCGGCCAGGACATTGTCCAGGCCGGAAAGGGCGCGTACGATCCCGGCCAGGTCTGAGGGCGGGGGAGCCGCTGCGAAGAGAAGGATTCTGCGGCAAAGCCGCGTGCAGGCTTTCGCGTCGTCGATGCGGAATGCCCAGATCATCGACGAACCGACGGCTGCGGCGCTGGTAAAGGCCAGCGCCAAGTCTGGATCAATCGGGTCCATAACCACATTGTGGTCACCTCGCTGTCTGGAATACCAGTCACTCCCGTAACACAAGCGTCCGGTTGTGCGGAACCTGCGCGTGTCGCCGTTTCTGACGCATCCGGCATGGAGGGTGCGCCGCTCGGCGTAGAGCGGTTTGCCTTGCGGTCGCGGTGCCCGCTGGTGGCCTGTTGGATGCGGCATCGAGCACTCATCTGGCATCTCAAATACGATCGATTGATGAGACACGCGGCGGCTCGCACGGGGCCTCAGGAGTTCCCGGCACCACAAGGGCCGCCGCTGCCTCGAAATGCCGTCCAACAAAAGGCGGTCTCACAACAGCGAATTGTTCGGGATTGAGAGAATACGGGAGAGTTGCCGGCTGTGATCGGATACCCGAGTTCTCATGCTTACTCCCTCGGCGGTCAGAGGCCCATGGAAGCCACTTCAAGGCGACTAGTCAAACGACCGTTGTTGACGCTGGACGCTCTTCCGGCACCTGTGGTCTGTCCGGCAAGTCGGCGGCGGCGGGAGCATCGTTCGTATTTACACGCGGGACCTGCCGCGGAGGAAGTGGAAGATCAGGACGACCACGGCAATTACCAGAAGCAGGTGAATGAGCCCACCGCCGATGCCTCCGAGCAGGCCGAGAAGCCAGAGAACAGCGATAATGATGGCTATCCAAAGCAACATGAGAGTCTCCCTTGTTTGTCTGCGGATGGAAATGCTGGTTCTGCGCCCTGGCTGGTCTGCGTATTTTGGCACGAGGCGTTCCCTTAAAGGGATCGGGCAGGTTCGGTTCGGGTCCCCGTGCCGCCCGCACCCGGCGCCTGACCGGTCCAGTGCGGCGTACGGCGGAGCTGATGTGGCCGGTTATACGTCAGGAGATATTTCCGTGGCCGGAGGGTGTTCCCCGGCCAGGTGGTGTGCTTCCTTGAGATGGCGTGCGAGCTTTTCCTCAGCGGCAGCGCGCCGTTGCCCGATGGTGAGCATCTGGTGTGTGGTCAGGTCCTCGCGGCGCATCCACGGGGCGGCACGTTGTGCCGGCCCGGGTTCGGTGTGTTCGCTCATGACCGCATCGTCGCACACGATCTTTCTGGGCAAAAGGCACAATATTGCAACGCCTGGGAGCGCCAGCGTTCCCCGACGGATCGAGGAAACGGACCGGGCTCTAGGCGGCCGGAGCCGCTGCCGGGCCGTTTCCTTCCGCCGGTTTCCGGCCGATCGGGGTGATACCGTCGTCGACGCTGCTTTGGCTCTCCTGGGGGAGCGTTGCGAGGGGGAGTTCCCGGTGGAGGATGTAGTTGCAGGCAGCGGGGCCGGTCATCGCCAGCCCGGTGCACAGGCCGCGGTGGCGGTCGGGCTGGATGTTCGCTGCGCGCAGCCCGGCTCTGAAAGTTCTGGCTGGAGCGGCCGGGGTTCTCCGGAGGGAGCACCAGCTGAGGTAGAGCCCGTACAGCTCTTCAAGGGTGAGCCCGTCAGCGTCCTGATTCCGGGCAATGCAGTCGTTGACGAACTCGTGCAGCGGTGACTTCAACATCTTGGCCTCCTGCGTCCGGCGGCGTAGCCGCTCAGCTGGCACAGCTATCAAGGGGTGAAGCAAAACCGTCCCGGCGTGGCCGGGCACATAGAAAATTTAGGATGCCGGGCTGCGACTGTCAACCGGAGCATACGCCTTGACTTCGAGGCGCATCATGGAGCGGACGTGAGTGTCCGCAGGGGCCTTGAGGGCGTCCCTTGTCCCTGGAACCTGGCAGCAAGCAATGACGAAGGCCTGGTCCGGTGGGTGAATTTACAGGGGGCAATGGTTTGTATCGGTCAACGGTTCCAAGTGGGCCCCGGAGCCTGGCTCGTCCCGCGGCTCCGGACGGGTGGGCTGACCCAGCGGGCGGCGGTGCAGGGATGGCCCCCTCGGCTGGCCGGTTCCTTGTCAGTGTCAGGACCGGGAGTTAGCCTGATTCACGGGGGCACGACGAGTGAAGCGGGGCCGCTGGATGTGGGCCAGCTTTCCCGGACAAAGGAGTCTGTCATGTCTACCGTTTCCCATCCGCGCAAACCGGGGCCGTCCAGCGGGTCCCAGGGGCAGCGGCTCTGGTGCGCTCAATGCCAGACGGATGAGTACCTGATCATCGAATCCATCGACACCCTCCGGCCACCGCGCATGGGGCTGGTCGACGTCGCGTACACCTGCGTTGAATGTGACTTCTTTTACGCCCACACCGCCTCGGTGGGGGATGTTGCTGTGGTCCTGAACCGGCCGGGCCAACGATCTGGGGTGCTTCAGTTCGGCGGCAACTACCTCCATTGCGGGGAACCGATGACAATGGCCGGATCCCAGCAGCGCAGCATCCATGCCACGCTCTCAACGGAACTGACCGGTGAAGGCCCCCTGGAGGTGTACCTGCGCACCAGGGTCCTGCACTGCAGCTGCGGGTTCCAAATGGAGATACCCGACTGACACCCTGGGGCTAGGGAACGGAGCAATGATGGCTGACCCGGAACTCCGTCCGTGCACCGCTTTTGTCGGTCGGGGCGTATACCTGCTGGACGATCACGAGGTCGTGAGGCGGGGGTTGCGCCAGCTGCTGGAGTTCGATGGTCTCGGCATCGCCGGGGAATCCGGATCCGCGCGCGAAGCGGTCCGGCGGATTCCTGCCCTTCGCCCGGAGCTGGTCATTATTGATGATGACCTTCCGGACGGTTCCGGTGCCGAGGTGTGCCGTGCCGTTGCCGTGGCGGACCCGCGGATCCGGTGTGTGCTGATGACCGAGGAGGGCGGCGAGGCCGTGCTGATCGACGCCATTCTGGCCGGCGCGTGGGGATGCCTGTCCAAAGACGATGAGGGCAGCGAACAGCTCAGGCTCATCCGACGGGCCCTGGCCGGGCACACCGCGTACAGCGGCCGCTTTTATCCGGCGATCGTGGCCCCGTTCTTCCTGCTCCAGCCACAGCGCCCGGATGAGAATCTCCTGACTCTCACGAAACAGGAAATGACTGCCGCGATCGGCCTGGGGAAAGGACTGAGCAACCGCCAAATCAGCAAGGAGATGTTTCTGGCAGAAAAAACCGTGAAGAACATGGTCTCGACCATCCTGACGAAACTCGGCACCGCGACCAGGACGCAGGCCGCCCTGCTTGTCACCGCAACCCTCGACCACTCCGAAAACCCCTCCGACGGAGGCTACCGGTCCAGCCAATTCCCGGACCTGATCCCCGAAGTCACTGCAGCACTGTTGAATTGCACCAGCGAGGCCGGCACCGTGCCACCTACGGACCAGAAGCGGGCAACGGACGCCGCCCGGCTTGCCGCCGCCCTTACTGCGGCCCGGACCGGGCTGAGAGTCAGGCGTCCTCAACAGAGCAGCACTTAAGAGTCCGGAGCGGAGATTCCGCGGGCTCTCCAAACCTGATGGACCCGGAGAGCCTCCGTGGTGTCCGGGACGGCCGCCAAGCTCGAGGCCCAACGGCGGCTCGCTGAAGGGGCGCACGGGGACATGGACGGATAAGGCCGCCGGGTCCCGACGCTGCTTTCCGGATGCAACAGGCAGGGACTGTCATTTCATCGGTAACTCCTGCCGTTACCACTGGCGTGGGGGTACGAATGGGCGGGCTGCGGCTATCCGCCCGCACTGGGCGGGTGTGGCGTGGTGGGTGGCGTGGGAGCTCGCCCGGGCCGGCCTGGGCCGGAGCGACCGACACGGGCGCCCGCCGGAAAGAACAATTCAAGGGCCGCGGATCAGTTTTCGATCAGTGTGGATGCTTCGTTCTAGCGGGCGCTCGTGTTCAGGCCTCCGGCCGTGGGGTAGGCGGGGATGGCAGGGCTCGCTTGGTGATGGGGCGGGACTGGGATGGGGGCGGGTGTCTAGAGCGGGTTCGGCGTCGCTTTCTCGCCGAGTCGGACCAGGGCGCCGGGCACCCCTATTAATGTGGCGTGTGCCCCGTCGTCTGCTTCCAGGTCGAGGTGGACCAGCCGGTGTCGGCGGTGTTTGGCTACGACGGCGAAGCTGGAGCCGGCCAGCCGAAGGATCTGTCCCTCACGGACCTCCCAGAGCCTGTACTGGACGAGGGATAGGGGGTCTGGTTCGTTCATGATGCTAATTCCGGCGGTTTCGGGTTGCAGCACCCGGATGCCACCCGCGGGCGGCAGGTAGAAGGCGGCGAAGGAGCGGTGCCGGGGGTCTTGGGCCCAGATGGAGACCACCGCGGCACCGGTGCCCGAGTTATCCACTGGGCCCGGGGCAGGGGTTGTTCGTGGGTTTCGGGGTCCGGGAACGGGGCCGCCGCTGCAGGCGCCATGGCCGGATATATCTACCGAGCAATACATGTGGGGACTCCGCAAATTGCTCGACGGCATCATTGCGCGACTCACTTCAAGGGAAAACACCCCCACGGCACTTGTCGGCTAGCGCCCTGGGGAAAGCCCTGGGACGGACGGCGCGCAGCATTCTCTTAGCCCAGAAGGGCTTACGCGGCACGGCGCAGGGCTGTCCGATCTGTAAGTCGACAACGACCCTTGCCGTGCCAGCGCTCCGCGGGACGTTCTGCGACCGGAACGCGGACGGAGGTTTCCGCCCCGGCTCGCTGAAGAGGCCGCGTCGTTCGTTCCGGGGTCCGTACCACCTGCCCTCAGCGCCAGCCGGATCCGGGGGCCGGAAGTCCAGGGCCGATGCGGCCCGCTGGTCGTCCCGGGAAACCGGTGAACGTACCGGGGACGGCGTCAACCAGTATCGTCAACCCAAGGTTGACATCACGCTCGCGTCAACTTAGCATTGACGCATGACAGATCCCATCCGCATGACGAACGCTGTCCGCCTCGACGATCTCATCGAGGCGATTAAAAAGGTGCATACCGATGCCCTCGAGCAGTTGTCCGATGCGGTCATTGCCGGGGACCATCTGGGCGACGTGGCCGACCACCTGATCGGTCATTTCGTGGACCAGGCGCGGCGTTCGGGTGCGTCCTGGTCGGACATCGGCAGGAGCATGGGGGTCAGCAAGCAGGCAGCCCAGAAGCGTTTCGTCCCGAAAGGCTCTGCCGAACCGCTCGATTTGGAGCCGGGCCAGGGCTTCAGCCGGTTCACGCCCAGGGCCAGGAACGTGGTGACGGCGTCGCAAAATGAAGCCCGTGCCGCAGGCAATGATGAAATCGGCCCCGCACACCTGGTGCTGGGGCTGCTGGCCGAGCCCGAGGGCCTGGGGGCCCGGGCCATCAGTGCGCAGGGAGTCTCCCCGGACGCCATCCGCCAGGCCGCCCACGCCGCCCTGCCGCCGGCGGCTGACCGCGTGCCCGACCTCATCCCCTACGGCGGGCAGGCGCGGAAGGCCCTGGAGTTGACCTTCCGGCAGGCCCTGCGGCTGGGGCATAACTACATCGGGACCGAGCACATCCTGCTCGCGCTGCTGGAACTCGAAGCCGGCACCGGCGTGCTCACCGGCCTGGGAATCGACAAAGCGAGATCCGAAGCGGCCGTCACCACCGCCCTGGCCGCTATCCGTGGCGAACATGAACGAAGCGACTGAAGGCATGCCAAGGTCCGGTAGGGCATGGGCGGCCGACCGAAAGCTGGCCAGGCATTTGTAGTTTCAGGGCCATAGGACTCCTACCGTTACTCCTGCCCGGCCATAGGTATTGATATGCCGCAGCGGGTTCCCTCCGATGGGCGGGTGCGGTGATGGTTGGCCCGGGTGCCGTTGGAACTCGCCCGGGCCGCCTCCGCGCCGGGGGCGCGTGATGCGGTGGGGGTCCTGGGGTGCGCCTGTGGGCTTTGAACCCTCGTCCCGAGGATTAAGAGTTCACTGCTCTGCCAACGGAGCTACGGGTGTGGGGGAGGCTTGCCCGCCGTGTGCTCGTTCCTTGTTTGGGGCGGCGCCGGCTGCGTTGTTTAGGAGGCGCGCGTCAGCTGTCGTTTGCACGGTTCTGTGTCGCCCTGGCACGTTCGAGGGCAGGGTTCTGCGTTATCGTGCCGGGATTAACGATGTCGTTCATTCTGCCCGTGAGGGACGGTAAAGGTCAGCTCCCGCGCTCCCCGGAAGAGCAGGCGTGCCTCAATCCGTGGCTGACTCAAGCACCGGTGGGTCACGCGGTGCTGCCGGCCACGCCCTCCCTCTGGAATCGGCTAGGCAAAGAATGCGCCGCGCCTCGGGTGAGCGGTCGGCCGGCTTCTCACCCGGGCTGCTGACCGGGTAGTCAGTGACCAGCAGTGCCGTTTACAGCGGCACCGAATATTGCGTCAGCCTGGGGGTTTCACTACTGGTGGTCGACGGCGCTCCCGGCCTGTTCTGCGGGGTGCAGGTGCCGGACTATTCCTGTTTATCTGTCCCGGTGCCGGTGCCGGTGCCGGTGTCCGTATCGGTGTCGGTCTTGGTGCGCGGTTTGCGGACGGGATCCACGGAACCGCTTGCTCCGTAGTTGCCCTCTGGATACTGACCGATTTCAGATTCAGCGGTGCGGCCCGGTGTCGACCCGGCGTCGCCGAAGTTGGCTTTCACGTAGCGTCCCGATTCCTTTGCCTTGTCTCCGAGGGGTTCGGGCAGTCCGCCTTCGCTGCCGGCCGCCCCGTAGTCCCCTTCGATGTATTGGCCTTCCTCGTCGTCCGCATGGCGGCCGCTTTGCGCTCCGGCCTTGCCGTAGTTGCCTTCGACGTACCGGCCGCGCAGGTCTGGTTCTTCCGGCTTCTTCTCCGGGCCTGCCTCATCGGGGGTGTCTTCAATGCTGCTGTCGTCGGACATGGTGGTGCCTTTCCCAAACGAAATCCGCGTCTTTGCGGCGCAATCCAAGCCCACCGTGGCCCGCGCTCCCCGACGGAATCCGCCTCCGCGCCTGCTGGGGCTTGCCGGGACGGGACGGGAGGGGCGGGCCCGAGGTGCTGCCCACGGCGGATAGATCTTAGACCGTTGCCTACGGACACTATCGGCGTAGCATAAATCTACTGGGGTTGTCAATTTCGGTAGGTAGATCAGATGACTCGAGGAGGCACTCGCGATGAGCGATATCAGTCCACTCAGAAATGCAGTCCGTCATGGCAGCGGCCTTAAGCAGTTGGGCGGCACTTGGGGTGAACTTCTTGCAGAGTTTCTCGGCACTTTTGTGCTGATCTCTTTCGGCGACGGCGTTGTGGCCATGGCAGTCGCCGCTTTGCCGGGATCCGGCCGGGCCGCTACATCGACGACGATCTTCATGGCCGCCGGGGACTGGCTGTTGATCACCTGGGGATGGGCACTGGCGGTGACGATGRCCATCTACGTTGCCGGTGGCGTCAGCGGCGCACACATCAATCCGGCAGTGACCCTGGCGTTCGCAGTCCGGCGTAAATTTCCCTGGGGCAAAGTGGGGCCGTATATCGTCGCCCAGGTTCTGGGCGCCTTCGTCGGCGCCGCGATGGTGTACCTGCTGTATCACGACGCCATCGATGCCTATAACCAGGCCGTCGGGACCGGGCGTGCAGATCCGAAGGGGCTTGCCAGCTACTCCATTTTCGCCACCTTCCCGGCACCCTACTTCAACGGCAGCCCCGTGGGGCCGCTGGTCGACCAGATTGTCGGCACGGCCTTCCTCCTCATGTTCGTGGTGGCCATCATCGACATGCGCAATACCGCGGTCCAGGCGAACCTGGGTCCGTTTATGATCGGGCTGGCCGTTGCAGCCATCGGCATGTCGATCGGCGCGAACGCCGGCTATGCCATCAACCCGGCCCGTGACTTCGGGCCACGGCTGTTTGCCTGGCTGGCCGGATGGGGGCAGACGGCGCTGCCGGGCACCGTGGACGGGGCCTTCAGCTGGTATTTCTGGGTGCCGATCGTCGGGCCTTTCATCGGCGCAGTGATCGGCGTGCTGCTCTACGACTGGTTCATCGGCGACGTCCTGCATGCGCGCATCAGGCTGCAGGAATCCACGCCTCCGGGCCGGGCAGGCGGAGAGACACCTCCGGCGACCGAAACGAAAAGGACGGCCGAAACATAGGCGATTAAGGATTCTGAGAGATGGGCGTCGCAGGGAGATTTGCTCCTCCGGTTCAAAGGCGCCGGCTCGGCCCGGGCGGGCGTATAAACCACAAATGGCAGGCCATGTCGTCAGGTTCGACTACCCCGGACTGGCGGATACCCACTCCTCGGTCTGCGCAGCGTTTCCGTCAGCTTCTTGAGTATCTGTCCGCGCCAGCCGCCGCCCATGAGGCGGTGAGCTCTCACGTGACTGGGCGCCTGCGGGTCGAACCCTTCGTGAATGAGGATCAGCCGCGTGCCGCCGCCTTCGAGAATCAGAGACCACGTCACCGCGCTGTTCAGGTCGTTGCCTGCTGACATCAGGGTGTCCTTCGGATTCCCGAGGGTGTTGTGCGGGTCTTTCATGCGGCTTCCACTAATGGTCACTGGGGATGGCGTGGGTCGGGCTTATTTTGCAATTCTGCCCACGATCTGGCGGGCCACCAGTCGGTCGATTCCTGGCAGATGGGTTGCCCGTATGGTCCACCGGCGGAGGAGGCGCTGGGTCCGGTTCGCGGGGAGGAACGATGACGCGGTGCGTCTCCCGGCGGCTTGAGCCTCCTCGACCACGGGTCGCCAGCGTCGCTCGAACTCGGTGAGGGCCGAACTGATCCCCTCGGGTGAGGCCACGGGTCCAAGAATGTCCCCCAGTAGCGCGGCACCGGCGATGGCGAGCGAGCCGCCCTGGCCCGCGAGGAGCGATACGGCCCCGCAGGCGTCCCCCACGAGAACGGTCCGCTCCCTCTGCCAGCCCGGCAAGACGATCTGTGCGACGACATCGTCGTAGGGATGCTCGGGGCACAAGTCCAGCAGCCGGTCGACCGCGTGGCCGAGTCCGGCGAACTCGCGGCGCAGCCGCTCCCGCGGGCTCCCGGGCCGCAGGTGCCGTGGTGCGCCTCTGGCGTCCCGGTAGACCATGAATGCCGCCACCTCGTCCGAGCGGAGGCTGTAGAGCCCGACCATCCGGTCGATGCTGTCGCTGAGGACGAACCTGTTCCGGAAGCTTGCATTCAGGATCGGTTCGGTCACGATGAATGCGGCAGCACGCATGCCCAGGGGGCGCAAGTACTCCTCTTCGGGCCCGAAGACCCGGGCGCGCACTCCGGAATGGATGCCACCAGCGCCCACGAGGACGTCCGCGGAGATCGTCACGTCCGGCGAGTCATCGACGGCGACCCGCACGCCGTCCTCATCATTCCATACCCGGGAAACGGGCATCCCGTAGCGGACCCGCACCCGGCCAGGGGCCACGTCGTCGAGCGCGGCGAGGGCTGCGCACTCCATGTCGGGGCGCAGCAGGCTCAGGACCTTCCCGCCGGCAAGCCGGGCGAACTGGTCGTAGTCGAGGCTGGACGTCGGGCGGCCTTCTGCGTCCACATACTCGGCTGCCTCGACATGGTAGGCCACCGCTGCGAGCCGCGGGTAGAGGCCGATTCTTTCCGCCGCCTCGACTCCCGGACCGAAGAAGTCCATCATGTAGCCATCGGGACGCGGAGCGGCCGATTTCTCGAGGAGCTCGACGTCCCAGCCGGCCAAGCCGAGCTGGCGGGCCGCGACGAGGCCCGCTATGCCCGCCCCGACAACCACTGCCTTCATGTCCTGCCCCGAACGATCGTAGGCGTGTCTGATATTCGGCGCGTTGACAGGCCGCGAGGTGGCGCGTATTCCTGAGTGCAGAGCAAGGAGGTCTCCTTATGGCCACCGTAAGCGTGCGCTACATCGTCGATGATGTCGATACAGCCATCAATTTTTACCGCGAACATTTGGCATTCACGCTCGTCATGCATCCGGCCCCGCCTTTTGCCATGCTCGAGCGCGGTGATTTGCGGCTGCTGCTCAGCGCTCCGAGCGGCCAGGGCGGAGGAGGGCAGAGCATGCCCGACGGCACCCGGCCCGCGCCGGGCGGGTGGAATCGATTCGCGCTGGAGGTGTCTGACCTCGCGGCAACCGTGCGGACCCTCCGCGATGCAGGCGTGCAGTTCCGCAATGACATCGTGACGGGCATGGGCGGAAATCAGGTACTGATCGAAGACCCCTCGGGCAATCCGATCGAACTATTCGAACCGACGATTCCCGAGGCTCGGCTCGCGACATCCTGATCCCAATGGCGGTAGGCCCACACAGTCACAGTCGTGCCCTCCGTCCGAAGGGAATGAGGCATCAAGTCTTTAGGCGTACGCCGGGCATGCAGGACACGGGTCCCGAACGTCCGCCACCGTTGCTGCGAGCAGACGGCAGTTGGCTCCATGAGGGTCGCCGGGGGCGCGCCGGGACCCTGGTCAGGCGGCCTGTGAACGCCGCCCCGCCCGTACACCCGGCACATGGGAAAGCCCCCCGAGGCAGGGGCTTTCGCCGTTACCGATAGACGTTGGGGAGGGACGCAAGTCCACTCGCGACGCTATGGTCTGGGTCAGCCGCCAAAACGGAGGCTGACCGCCAGGCCGATCAGCGCGGCCGCACCGGCCAGAAGCATCGCTGCCCTGGGATTGCCGAAGTTAAGCGTCCATCCCAGACCGAACCGGCGCGGAACGACCAGCGCATGGTCTTCGCGGTTGATGTAGAACAGGCCACCGCGCCAGTGCTTGTCATCGTCCCGGTGGATCAGGCCGGTGTCTTCCTCGGCGTCGTTCCGCTCCCGGCTGTTCCTGGCCAGGATGACGACGGCCACCACGGCGGCGGTCAGGATCGGGAGGACGATTACGAGCGGCGCCCACGGTGTGACCGTCCCGGTCCACATCAGCAGCGATGATCCCAGCATTCCCAGGTCGATCATCGCGGTCAGCCCGAGCAGGGCCTCGGCACCCAGTGACATGTAATGGCGGTACCAGCGCGCGGAGGTAACGGGGTGTGCCGGGTCGAGATCGGGCCGGCTGCGGACGATGGCCGCTGCTATACCGGCGAGCAGCGCGGTCATGCCGATCTGCACGAACACCAGTGAGAAGGCGGCGCCGACCGACTTGGCGACCACGCGGTTGGGCACCCCGTTCGCGTCGTAGTGGACCGCGAGAACTTCGGGCATCGATGGGTAGCTGATCACGCCGATCACTACCGTGGCGGCCGTGATGATCAGTGCCGGGGCCAGCCAGAGCCAGGGAAACCGCGGTGGATTGGTCCGCAGTTCGGTGTCCACCGCGATGCCCTGGTGCAGGCCCTGGTACCAGCCCCCGGCGGCCTTGGCGGCCCGGATCTCGTGGTTGGCCAGGAAGAAGCAGCCGTACCAGACGGCGTCGAGCACCAGCACCGACAGCGGCAACACCAACGTTGCGCCGGTCACGGCGAAGATGAGCACGCCGGCCGCGGCGGTGGCGATTCCACCGAGGAGTACCCGCCAGCGGTAGATGCTGGTCTGCCGGACCACCGTCGGGTCCCCGGCATGCTGGGGCGGTACCCGGACCCCGAAGGGCACGGCGGGGCTGGTGATGGAGGGCAGCACCAGGGCGATCACGAGCACGAGTGCCAGCACCGCGGAGCTCAGGATGATGGCACCGGTCATGGGGTGTCCTCTGGCTTCTTGGCGTCAAATGACTCGAGTATCGCCCGGCAGGTCGCGAGAACCTCGTCGGCCGGCAGGCCTCTGGCGACGGCCTCGGCCAGCAGGGTCCGTGCCCTCGCGGTCCACTCTGCGGGGAACGGCGGATCCGCCACCGTAATTTGGGTCACCACCGCGCCGGTCTTGCGGTTGAGCCGGATCAGGCCTTCCTGGCGCAGGAGGTCGTAGGCCTTGTTCACGGTGTGGAAGTTGATGCCGAAGTCGGCCGCGAGCGTCCTGGTGGCCGGCAAGGTGCTGCCCTCGGTCAGCGCGCCTTCGGCGATCGCCTCCACGATCTGGTCCCGGAGCTGCTGATAGATCGGTATCTCCCTGGCCAGATCGACGTTGAGGATCATCCTTCCCACCTCCCACGCTTGTTCTGTTAGTTATAGAACAACCGGCGGCCTCTGGGAACGCCGAGAAATATCCCGGCATCTGTGTTTCTCTGTGACCTTAAAGATCACCATCGACAAGCTGCCTGACTAGAGCGGTCTTACCTCGGAGCGCGACAGGTTATCTGGGAGCTTGAACGCAAGAACGTCAAAGTCCCGCTCCTGAAAGCGCGGAACCGATGCGCGCACTCGCCCATGGTCGGGGTTGTCACTTGTCAGATGCAAGTGTGCTCGCAGCTCAGGGTCAAAGCCGGTGGCACCGACGTACGCCATCGCGCCATCAGCAGTATCAACCCACACATAAAGCCACGAGCCGGTCGGGCGGACATTCCCCTGGCGAACTGTTATCAACTGTTTCTCAAATCGCTCCATCGACTGAGGATAAAGCCCTTCATTTTCCCTGAACCAGCTGTCCGTATGCCGGTCGATCACCGTGCCCAGGAACGCGCCGCTACGTTCCGTGCAGGTGCTGGCTTGTGACTCGCAGCGATAAATGGCGGTCTTTTCGCAGCGCTATTTTGTCACCCCGCAGATCCTTGAAAAGCTTGTTCGTTCTTCTTGTTCGGTGCTCTCGTCAGGACCGCGTCGTTGCCCCTCGGTTACCCGGGGCGGCCCGACCGACTGCCTGCACGCTCCTGGCGAACCGCGCTCACGGCGCGCACGGCAACTACGGCGGCCACGATCAACACGGCCGCGGCCAAGGCCGTGCCCGGTCCACCCAGCCGCCCGGTGACGGCACGGGGAAACCCGTGTGCGGGCTGGCCGGTGCTGCCACCTGTGACCTCGTTGTCCGTCACCTCCCATTCGGCAGGGGAGGGGAAGATACCGGCCGGAAGCCTCTGCTGTCGGAGACGCCGACGTGAGGCAAGCCTGCGCCGCACTTTCTCATTCGGAGCGGGCATTACGCCGTCCGCTGCCACCGCTGCGGGGAGGTCCACGATGTAGGGCTCACCGTAATAGGCCGCCGAAGCCACCGAGTCCAGCCAGATGCCGGGCGGGGGTTCCACCCCGCGGCGCGAGAACGCAGCCAGGAGCATCTGCTGGATCTCACCCAGGCTCTTGCCCCGGGCGACCTGCGTGACTTCGAAAATGGCCAGCTGGAGCTGCACCTTCTCATCCGCTGCCGGGTCTTTGGCGCTCGGAGCCTCTTCAACGGGGTCGGTGTTAAGTGGCCCGGTCTTGGGTGTGCCCGCGTTGCGCGAGTCGGGGCTCATGGGGTTCCTTTCTGTCATGTTGGGTCCAACTGCCCTTCGAATTTGCCCGTCCGCGGGCATCGACGGTACTTGCTCGCCGCCCGGTAACTTGACCCGGAAGCCCGTGCGGCGGGGCTGGGACGGTGCTGTTCCGAGTCACCTCTACCGGACTGGGTCCGACCGAACGCGGCCTGGTTATCCGCGAAACGAGGACGAGACAAGGGGCAGGTGTGTCTATCGTGGCGCAATTCCGTCGGTTTGTCGTCGGCGTTGACACTCATGCCATAACCACTTCCTCGCCATCACCGCCGCAAGTTACGAACCGCTCAAGACTCTCTCGCGTTGACCGTCGTCCGAAGGGTCCGCGAGGGGCCGGGGTCTTTTTGCCTTGGCGGAAGCCGTTGCCGCGGCGATCTCCGAGCTTGGGAGCCGGAGTGCAGGCCACGGTCGTTGCTCCGGAGACAGGAAATTCCCGATTTGTGGTTCGACCGGGTGGGGCGTTGGCGCCCGGCCGCCCCGCCTCACACCGGCCGTGATCCGGACCAAACACCGGACCCCCGCGGGACTCCGGCAGGAGCCCCGGCAACCTCCACCGCCCCGCGGCTACGACCGGCAGCTCCTGCGGGTTTTCTACCGGTCGGATCTCTCGGCCCTGAAGAGCTGCCCGCCTCCCGGACCTACTACGACCGAAAGCGCGCCGAAGGCAAGACCCACACCCAGACCATGCTCTCCCTGGCCCGGCGCCGCCTCAACCTTCTCTGGGCCGTGCTCCGCGACGGCACCACCTACATCCGAGTTCCCGCAGGCGGGCTCTATGGCCACCTGACGACACGGGCCTGCGGAGCTCCACTCGTGCCGAATCGGTCGTCCACGGAACCCTCTCCAGGAGTGTCTGGATAACGGTTGATCCGGGGTTCCTGGTCGTGACGCATGCTTTGCAATAGTGCAGAGTCGCCAGCATGCGGAAGGGCCATGTCGACCAGAACGACCCAAGGGCCGCCACAGTCAGGTATTTTCCTGAGATCCATAAGCCTGCATACTGTTGCGGTTACGCAATGATTCCCGTTAGATTGAAGACTTAGTGGGGGACCCGGCTCGGCGCCCGTGCAGGAAGGGCGGGAAGCTGACGCGATTGCTGACACTCTAAGGAGTCACCCTCATGGACAAGGCCCGGCGTATCGTCGCTATTACCGGATCCAGTGGCGGAATCGGGCGCGCATCGGCGGTTGCCTTTGGCCGTCAAGGCGCCACCGTTGCCTTGCTTGCCCGTGGCGAGGCAGGTCTGGCCGGGGCCGCGCAGGAGGTGGAGGCCGCCGGCGGCCGCGCGTGGACTTTGAGCGTCGATGTCGCCGACGCCGATGCTGTGGATGCTGCCGCCGAGCGAATTGAGCGCGAGTTGGGGCCCATCGACGTCTGGGTCAACGTTGCCTTCACTTCGGTTTTCTCCCCCTTTTCGGAAATTTCCGCAGCTGAGTTCGCACGCGTGACCGAGGTCAGCTACCTCGGTTACGTCTACGGAACCATGTCGGCCTTGAAGCGCATGCGGCCGCGAAACCGCGGCGTCATAGTGCAGGTCGGCTCGGCCCTGGCCTACCGGGGCATCCCGTTGCAAACCGCCTACTGCGGCGCGAAACATGCTATCCAGGGTTTCAATGAATCGCTGCGGTGTGAACTGCTGCATGAGTCGAGCGGGATCCACACCACGATGGTGCAAATGCCGGCGGTCAACACGCCCCAGTTTTCCTGGGTCCTGTCCCGCCTCCCGCGACAGGCGCAGCCCGTGCCGCCGATTTACCAGCCGGAGCTGGCCGCCCGGGCGGTCGTGTACGCGGCGGAGCATCCACAGCGTCGGGAGTACTGGGTCGGCGGCAGCACTGCGGGGACACTCATCGCGAACGCCGTCGCCCCAGGCCTGCTCGACCGCTACCTGGCCAAGACAGGCTTCAACGCCCAGCAGACCGCGGAACCCCGCCATCCCGACCAGCCCAAGAATCTCTGGGAACCTGCCGACAAACGGAAGGATTTCGGGACGCGCGGCATTTTTGATTCCAGGGCCTCCAACCGCAGCGCGCAGCTGTGGGCCTCCCAGCACTATGCAGCGGTGGGCACGGCCGCAGCCGGGTTCCTCGCCTCCGTGGCCGTCGCGGGCCGCGCGCTTTTGCGGTCGGCGAACCGGTGAAGCCGCTGGAATTGGTCCGGGCGGCGTACGGGATGTGCGAGCTCTTGGCACCGGATTATGTTTCCGGCCTGCTACTGGGTGAGATGCCGGATGGCAGGACCCGCGTGGTGATCCGGATTCTGGGCGCACGGCACCTGGTTCAGGCGGTGCTGACTGTCCGCGGCGGGCGCACTGCCCACCTTGTCGGAGGCAGCGTGGATGCGGTCCACGCCGCGAGTATGGCCGGGGTCGCCGCGTTGGATAGCCGTCATCGGAGGTCTGCGGGAGTCAGCGCGGCGCTTGCGTTGGTTTTCGCGGCGGGGGAGTTCGGATGATCATCGTCAGCGGTGTTGCTTGCGCGCCTGGCAGCGGCGCCGGTCACCTGCGCAGGTCGATGGTGAACCTGCCGTCTTCGGTGCCTTCGCCGCCGTCCGCCGCCGCAAACGCGTCCATTCCCAGAGCCGTGGCGCCGCGCAACTCGTTTGTCATCCGTCCCATCACCGCGGCAACGGCGTTCCGCCGGTGCTCCAGGACGGTGTTGACCAGCGACGCGCCTTCAGGGGTCAGGGACAACTCCACGTACCGCCGGTCCGCGGGGTCATCGCGCCGCGCGATCAGCCCGGCATTGACCAGCCGGTCGCAGGTGCGGGTGGCGTTGGACGGGTGGACCCCCAGTTCCATGGCTACCGCACCGAGATTTTGCGGTCCGCGCGAGGCAATCATTACCAGCACCCGCAGCTGGGGGCTGGTGACAATGTCTTCGACTTCGACAACTGACTGGGCCACGACACGCAGCAGGACGTTCGCGGCCCTAAGGACCGCATCGATCTGGGCGTCGGCGCCGTCGTCGCTGTTTCTTTCCACGCACCCCAGTATTACCCCGGTGCTTGCGGAGCAGCAAAGTTTGCCCAGCGGCACGTATTTTTCCTGATTGCGGAGGAGCACACCATGAAGCATGCACCCGAAAGGGAAAGGACCCACCTCGTTGATCGCCTGGTCCGCAACGTGAAAACGGGCAGATTCGAACGGTCTCTTTCCGGGCTCACCGCAGCGGGGGCCTTGGTGACAGCGGCAGAAATCTACTTCGAACATGACAAGGCCAGCTTCGGGAACAAATGGATGTGGCTGCCCGTGGCGCTTGGTCCGGTGGGCGCCGCGGCCGGGGTTGCCGGGGTCTTCAGCCGCAGGATGGCCAAAACTGTATTGCCGATCGCCAGTGCCGCGATAGTGGCCAATGGGCTGCAGGGAACCTATCTGCATGCCCGGGGAATAGCCCAAAAACCGGGCGGATTCTCCAATCTGCGCTACAACCTGGAGATGGGACCGCCGCTGCTGGCGCCGCTGCTGGTGACATTGGTCGGCGGCATGGGGCTGCTGGCTTCCGTTCTCAGGCGGGAGCGATGAGCCGGCTTCCCCTGGATAGGGGCGCCGGTGGTGGCCGGTACCCGGGATTCAGCACGCTCGCCCAGTCCGGCCATTGGGACCGGGCAACCGCGGGCGTGGTCCTGGGCCGGCTGGCGCGACCCGCCGACATCCGTTTCTTCACCCCGGCCGAAGAGGCCACTGCCAGGGCACTCTTTGACCAACTCCTTGACCAGCATGCCGAGCCCCGCGTCCCGGTCGTTAACTTCGTCGACGCGCGCCTGGCCGAGAACCAGACCGACGGCTGGCGCTTCGAGGACATGCCTGAAGACGGACAGGCCTGGCGGACATCGCTGTCGGCGCTGGACCGTGCGGCGGAAGAGGCGTTCAACCAGACGTTCGCCAGCTGCAACGACGACCGGCAGGCCGACCTGCTCCGGACCGTCAGGGACCTGGGCGCTTCGTCATGGCAGGGCCTGCCGGCCGGACGCGTGTGGGGGCTGTGGACCCGCTACGCGTGCACAGCCTTTTACTCACATCCGTGGGCGTGGGACGAGATCGGATTCGGGGGGCCCGCGTACCCCCGCGGGTATAAAAATGTGGGACTCAACCGGCTGGAACCGTTCGAAGTGGCCGATACCAGACCCACGGAGGACCCCGTGGCGCTGGACGGTGGAACCCGGAGGTGAGCCACGTGCGGAGCGTGCGGAGCCGTAATGAATCCGCGTGGCTGCTGCCGGCCGGCCCAGGCAGCAACCACCGGCTGCGCGATGACATGCGCGTGTTCGATGACCGTGACGAAGTGGACATCGTTATCGTGGGGTGCGGAGCGGGCGGCTCAACCATGCTGCAACGGCTGGCCCGCGCGGGATGGCGGGCGGTCGCCCTCGATGCTGGCCCGTTCTGGGACCCTGAGCGTGACTGGGTGAGTGACGAGGCCGGCTCGCATCACCTGTATTGGACCGATCCGCGCGTGATCGGCGGTGATGACCCCGTGCCCCTCGGATCGAACAACTCAGGCCGCGGGGTGGGTGGCTCCATGGTGCACTACGCCGGATACACGCCCCGGTTCCACCCCAGCGACTTCCGCACCTTCACCACGGACGGCGTCGGCGCCGACTGGCCCCTGGACTACGCGGATCTGCGCCCCTTTTATGAGGACATCGAAGGGGAACTCCCGGTGGCCGGAGAACCCTGGCCGTGGGGCGATCCGCACCGGTATCCGCACCGGCCTCACCCCGTCTCGGGCAACGGAGAGCTCTTCCTCCGCGGTGCACGCGCCTGCGGGATCACGGCCAAGGTCGGTCCGGTCGCGATCGCCAACGGCCGCTTCGGCAACCGGCCACACTGCATTTACCGGGGCTTTTGCCTTCAAGGCTGCAAGGTGAACGCGAAGGCGTCGCCCCTGATAACCCACATTCCGGACGCACTCGCCCACGGCGCCGAAGTGCGGGCCGATTCGATGGTGACCCGCATCGGCTTCGACGAAGGGACCGGTAGGGCCACCGGTGTCCACTACACCCGGCACGGGCGGGAACGGTTCCAGCGGGCGCGGATGGTGGCCGTCGCCGGATATTCGATCGAAACACCGCGTCTCCTGCTGAACTCGACCTCAGCGAGATTCCCGCAGGGTATGTGCAACGACTTCGACCAGGTCGGCCGGTACGTGATGGTCCAGGGCGCGCCGCAAACGGCGGGCCGGTTCGACGCGGAGGTACGCATGTGGAAGGCTCCGCCGCCGGAAGTCAGCACTGAGGACTTCTATGAAACGGACCCCACCAAGCCCTACAAGCGGGGATTCTCCATTCAGACCGTTTCGCCGCTGCCCATCACCTGGGCCGAGCACGTCTCCGCCCAGGGACATTGGGGAGCGGACCTGCGCCGCTATATGAGCGACTTTCCGCATTGGGCCTGCCTGGGCGCGCTGTGCGAATTTCTTCCGCTGGAAGGAAACCGTGTCACCCTGGCGGAGGAAAAAGACCGGACCGGGCTGCCGGTTGCCGAGTTCAGCTACAGCCAATGCGAGAACGACCGGCAACTGATGGGCGCCGCACAGGATGTCATGGAGAAGATCCTGAAAGCTGCAGGCGCGGACGAAGTCATGACCATCAAACGCTTCGCCCATCTGGTGGGCGGGGCGCGCATGGCTGCCGACGAACGCCATGGCGTGGTCGACCAGATGTGCCGCAGCTTCGCCGTTCCGAACCTGTTCATCACCGACGGCAGCGTGTTGCCGACCCAGGGCAGCGCGAATCCGGCGCTGACGATCATGGCAGTGGCGGCCCGAGCCGCCGAAAGACTGAGCACTGGAAGGGACGATTGATCATGGCATCACAGACAGTTGCTGATTATTTGCTGGCCCGGCTCCGCGAATGGGGCGTGGACAAAGTTTTTGCTTTTCCGGGGGACGGCATCAACGGGTTGCTCGCTGCCTTCGGGAAAGCCGGCAACGAACCGAAATTCATTCAGGCCCGACACGAAGAAATGAGTGCCTTCGAAGCCGTCGGCTATGCCAAGTTCTCCGGCAAGGTCGGGGTCTGCATGGCCACCTCCGGCCCGGGCGCGATCCACCTGCTCAACGGGCTGTACGACGCGAAACTGGACCACGTGCCGGTGGTGGCGATCGTCGGCCAGACAGCCCGCAGCGCGATGGGAGGCTCCTACCAGCAAGAAGTGGATCTGCTGAGCCTCTTCAAGGACGTGGCCTCCGAGTACCTCCAGATGGTCACGGTCCCCGAGCAGCTCCCCAACGTCCTGGACCGGGCCGTACGGATAGCCCTGGCAAGGAAGGCCCCGACGGCGGTCATCATCCCGTCCGATGTCCAGGAATTGGAGTACACGCCACCGACGCACGCCTTCAAGATGGTTCCTTCCAGCCTCGGCATCCGTTGGCCTGAAATCCAGCCCAACGACGACGCGATTCGCGGCGCGGCCCAGCTGCTCAACGATGGAAGCAAAGTGGCCATGCTCATTGGCCGGGGGGCCCGTGGCGCGGCCGCGGAGGTCCGCCAGGTCGCGGAATTGCTGGGCGCAGGCGTTGCCAAGGCGCTGCTCGGCAAGGACTCCCTGCCGGACGATCTTCCCTATGTGACCGGATCAATCGGCCTTCTCGGAACCCGCCCCAGCTACGAAATGATGCGCGACTGCGACACCCTGCTGACCATCGGATCAAGCTTCCCCTACACCCAGTTCATGCCGGAAGAAGGGCAGGCGCGCGGTGTCCAGATCGACATCGACCCAGGCATGATCGGACTGCGGTACCCCTACGAATTCAACATCGTCGCCGATTCCGCCACCGCCCTGCGGGCGTTGATTCCGCATCTGCAGCGGAAACAGAACCAGTCCTGGCGCGCAGACCTGGAAACGAAAATCACCCGGTGGTGGGAGACCATGCGCGCCGAGGCCATGGTCGAAGCCAGCCCCATCAACCCCATGCGGCTCTTCTCCGAGCTCTCCGACCGGCTGCCTGACGACGCAATCATCACAGCAGACTCCGGATCCGCGGCCAACTGGTACGCCCGGCAACTGAAGTTTCATGGCCACATCCGCGGCTCCTTGTCCGGCAACCTGGCCACCATGGGACCGGCGGTGCCCTACGCCATCGGAGCAAAATTCGCCCACCCCGCACGTCCTGTGATCGCCTTCGCCGGGGACGGTGCCATGCAGATGAACGGCATGGCCGAGCTCATCACCATCCAGCGCTACTGGCGCGAGTGGACTGATCCCAGGCTCATCGTTGCGATCCTGCACAACGATGACCTGAACCAGGTGACCTGGGAAATGCGGGCCATGGGAGGGGCCCCGGCGTTCCGTGAATCCCAAGCCCTTCCCGACGTCGACTACGCGGCTTTCACGTCCAGCCTCGGGCTGCAGGGCATCAGCGTGGGGTCCCCCGACGAACTCGGGGACGCATGGGAGAAGGCACTCGCAGCGGACCGGCCGACCGTTCTGGATGTGCGCACAGACCCGGACATCCCGCCAATCCCGCCCCACGCCACCCTGGAACAGGCACTCAACAGCGCAAAAGCGGTCATGAAGGGCGACGACAGCGGCTGGGGCATCATCAAAGAAGGCGTCAAAGCCAAGGCCCAGGAGTTCCTCCCGCACAAGAAGGATTGACCGTCATGATCGATTCAAGCCTTCAGCTGGGACGTCTTGACGTCTCGGCCTACACGGTGCCGACCAGCGCGCCGGAGGGCGACGGAACCTTGGCGTGGGACGCCACCACCATCGTCCTGGTCCAGGCCGTGGCCGGCAGCTGGACCGGCATCGGCTGGACCTTCGCGCCGGGGGCCTGCGCGGCGCTGATCAAGGAGACCCTGGAACCGGCCGTTACCGGGCTCAACCCTTTCGACGTTCCTGCAGCGGCCGAAGCCATGGCCCGGGCGGTGCGCAACACTCCACGCCCCGGACTGGCCGGCTACGCGATCTCCGCCGTCGACTGCGCGCTCTGGGACCTCAAGGCACGGATCCTCGGCCTTCCCCTGCACCGGCTCCTCGGGGCGGCGCGGGCGGAGGTGGAGATTTACGGCAGCGGCGGGTTCACCACCTATTCAGAGGCCCAGCTCCGACGCCAGCTGGAGGGCTGGACCGGCCAGCAACAGATCCCGCGGGTCAAGATCAAAATCGGCGAGGCGCGCGGCGCGAACACGGCCCGCGACCTCCTCCGGATCCGTCAGGCACGGGACACCATCGGGCCGCACGTCCAGCTGTTCGTCGACGCCAACGGCGCTTACACCGCCAAGCAAGCCGTTCGGGTTTTCGACGCCGCGGCAGAGCAGGATCTGACGTGGTTCGAAGAACCGGTATCCAGCGATCACCTTGAGGGGCTTCGCCAGGTCCGGCAGTCTGTCACGGCGGACGTCGCAGCCGGCGAATACGGTACGACCCTGTTCTATTTCCAGCAGATGTGCGGCGCCGGCGCCGTTGACTGCCTTCAAGTGGATGTGAGCCGCTGCGGGGGAATCACGGAGTGGTTCCGGGCCGCCGCGGTAGCCGCGGCCCACGGCCTGGAAGTCTCCGGGCACTGTGCACCGAACCTGACCGTGCCCGCGGCTGCAAGCACCCGCAATTTCCGTCACCTGGAGTGGTTCCACGACCACGTCCGGATCGAGGAGATGTTCTTCGACGGGACGCCCGATCCACAAGGAGGCAGCGTTCGGCCCAGCGACGACCGGCCCGGCAACGGACTCATTTTCCGGGCCCTGGACGCCGAACCATACCGAATCCAGGCCTAGGCCAGAAGGAGCCAGCTTGAAACACTCAGCTTTTCAGGGACGCAGGCACGCCGGTACGGGCCTGGCGGACACCTGATGACACCAGCCCAGCCCGATGGCGGGGAAGTCTTCTTCCCGCCCCAGGTTCTGCGCGACTATGCCCTGCTGGCGGACGGTGAACGGGGCGCGGTGATCGGCCCGCGCGGTGACGTTGTCTGGCTGTGTGCCCCGCAATGGGATGACCCCGCCGTGTTCTCGTCCCTGGTGGGCGGCGCCGGGGCATTTTCCGTGACACCCCTGAACCCGCGCTATGTGTGGGGAGGGCACTACGACGACGGCACACTGATCTGGAACAGCCGCTGGGTCACCACGGACGGCATCGTCGAATGCCGCGAGGCCCTCGCGATGCCGGGGGACCCCGCCCTGGCGGTGCTGATGCGTCATATCCGGGTTATATCGGGCACCGCGCCGGTCCGGGTCCTCCTGCACCCCCGGCCGGGCTTCGGCCGGTGCCGGGTGGACCTTTCCAACGGCGGGGACGGTGTGTGGTCCGGTGAGGGCGGCGGACTGCACCTTCGCGTCAGCGGGATGGGCCGGGCAAACGCGAACGATGGCGTGCTGCAACAGGATGTGCAGCTTAGGCCCGGAGAGGAACACCACGTCGTGATGGAGCTTTCCGCCAGGCCGCTGCCGACCCGGCCGCCCGTCCCTGCGGATCTCTGGACGGCCACCGGGCGCGCCTGGGCCACAACGGTACCTGCAATGAACGGGACTGTTGCCCCTGCCGACGCCCGCCGGGCTTACGCGGTCATGCGCGGGATGACCGGCGCAACCGGTGCCATGGCCGCAGCCGCCACCATGGGCCTGCCGGAGCGTGACGAGGCAAAACGCAACTACGACTACCGCTACGCCTGGATCCGGGATCAATGCATTGCCGGCCAGGCCGCCGGTGCCGGCGGAGCCACCGGCCTCCTCGACAGCTCGGTGCACTTCGTCAGCGAACGGTTGCTGGCGGACGGAACCAGCCTCAAACCCGCTTACACCGTCCGCGGCGGCAGGGTCCCGGACGAGCACACACTCGACCTTCCGGGTTACCCGGGCGGGACGGACAAGGTCGGCAACTGGGTAAACGGGCAATTCCAGCTGGACAGTCTCGGCGAAGCCCTGCTGCTTTTCGCCACCGCTGCCCGCCATGACCACCTCGACAACAGGCACTGGCACGCAGTGGAGCAGGCGGTGGCGGCTATAGAGGAGAAGTGGGCCGAGCCGGATGCCGGCATCTGGGAACTCGAGAACGAACGGTGGACCCATTCACGGCTGATGTGCGTCGCCGGCCTCAAAGCCGTCTCCCGGTATGCCCCCGCCACCCAGGTCTCTGCCTGGGGACCACTGGCAGACAGGATTCTGGCACATACAGCCGACACCTGCACGCACCCCAGCGGCAGATGGCAACGATCGGCCGACGACGAGAGGATCGACGCGGCACTGCTTCTTCCCGCCATCCGCGGAGCCGTCCCCACCGGCGACGGCCGCTCCCTCGCCACGGCAGCGGCCGTGAGGAAAGAACTCCTCGACGATGGATACGTTTACAGGTTCAGGCACGGGCCGGGCCCCCTGGCGGACGCCGAAGGCGCCTTCCTCCTGTGCGGCTTCTTCCTGGCCCTGACCGAACATGAGCAGGGCAACACCACAGACGCATTCAGACTCTTTGAACGCAACCGGGCCGCCTGCGGTTCCCCGGGACTGTTCACCGAAGAATACGACGTCGAACAGCGCCAGCTGCGCGGCAACTTCCCCCAGGCGTTCGTCCACGCCGCCATGCTCGAAACAGCTCACCGCCTCGCCCGGCCGGCGGCACCATGACGACAGTTAGCACACCCTCTTGCAGGAGGACACCGCCACTGACCATGCGGAGGCCGAGATAATTCGACGAAAACTGAGACCAGCCGCAAGTCACCTTGCGGAAAATTGGCTGGCGGGGAGCAGTTGTCCGTTGTGAACCGGTGTGTGCGACATATAGGGGCAGGGCGCTTCGATCGTGGAACGGCTGTCGTTCGTGTCCGGCCCGTTGCTGCCCGGCGGCCTACTGGCCAAGCAGGGAGACGGCGTGGGCGATGACGAGTGCGAGCAGCACGAATCCTCCGAAGGCCTCCAGTCCCATCAGGGATTTTGCCCGGGCCGAAAGGGGCATCGTGTCTGTGGGGCTGAATGCCATCGAGTTGGAAAGGGAGAAGTAGACGTAGTCGACAAATGAAGCCGTCCAGTCCGTCTTCACGGAGGACCGGGCGGCAACTTCCTGCACTGCGTCGTGGTCTTCGTCCTGGGGGAACCGGAAGTCTGCCCGGGGCAGCTCATGGCGCGTGGCGTGGCGCCGGGTGACCGGACCGCCCCGGTCCAGTTCCCAGTAGACCAAGGCGAACGCGATGACGTTTGTCACCCATACCTGAAGGGCCGCGAGCAGCAGCGTTGGCCCGTTGCTGTTTCCGGAGTTCGTGAGGAGAATGACCAGTTGGACGAGTGCTGCCTCGTTGGCCACGACAAGCAACAACGCCTGGCCGACGGAAAGATGCCTTGACCAGCGGGTTTCGCGGACCAACCTGCGTGGATTCAGGATAATGAGCGGAATCAGCAGCGCCAGGCCGACGACAACAACGGAGTAGCGTACCGCCGGAAGGAACGTCGTGGGCAGCGTGGCGTATAGCGCCAGTGCGATGAGAAGGCCGATGACGGCAGGCCAACGGTGTTCCGCCCGGGCCTGCCGTTCATTGTGGGTGGTCATGGTCAGGAGTGTAGGTCCTGGGCCGGGACGGGAGCCGCAGAGTCGACTTTTGGTCCGCCCGGCGTGGCGCCGTTCGGTTCGAACGGTACACGCATGCTCGACCATAGGCGGTACGGTTCAGGCCAAGAGGGGGCATGGTCCTGCCGGCACTTCACCACTGGGCCAAGTAGTGTGATCTGCGACACAAGGGTGCGCGACCTGAATCACAACCAATTCGGATAAACTCCTTGCGCACTCAGGAGTAGCCTGATATACGTCACCAGCAATGGTGCTGGTGCTGACCAAGGAGTCGTACCATGAGTGTCGAATCAAGCTCCGCGGCGGGGACCGTCCCGGCGGGAAGTGGTCGCAGGGCAGAAATTCCCGTACCAGCCCAGGGCAATGTTGTGGCACCCCAGGCGGGCATCAGCCCACCCTTTGCAGACCCGGCAGCTTTAGGTCTGGGCGCTTTCGCACTGACCACCTTTGTCCTCAGTGTCATCAATGCCGGCCTGATCCCCAAAGCGGTCGAACCGGTTGTCCTGGGACTTGCACTGTTCTACGGCGGCTTAGCGCAGTTCGGCGCCGGAATGTGGGAATTTGCCAACCGCAACGTCTTCGGCGCGACGGCCTTCTGCTCATACGGAGCCTTCTGGCTGTCTTTCTGGTTCTTGAGCCAGTTCAGCGCTGGCAGCCTTCCGGCAGCGGACGCCAGCAAAGGAGTCGGCCTTTACCTTCTGGCCTGGGCAATCTTTACCGCCTACATGACCATTGCCGCGTGGCGGGTCAGTATGGGCGTCTTTGCCGTTTTCGTCTTCTTGACCCTGACCTTCATTGCGCTGTTTCTTGGCGCTTTCTCCGGGGCAACCGGGCTGACGGTGCTGGGCGGCTGGCTGGGCATCGTGACGGCGCTTATTGCCTGGTACTGCTCCCTCGCGGTAGTCGCGAACTCCACCTACAAACGGACTGTGCTTCCGGTGGGACGACGGTGACAGGCTATGTCCGCAGACCCAGAATCGGATGAGACCCTCGCAAACCTGATGCACGAACAGCGGCGCTTTCCCCCGGAAGCCGGCTTTTCCGCCCAAGCCAACGCCACGGCGTCGGACTATGACCAAGCCGACGGCGACAGGCTCGCGTTTTGGGCGCGGCAGGCGGACCGGCTGGACTGGTCCCAAAAATGGAGTGAGGTCCTGGACTGGTCCAATCCGCCATTCGCCAAATGGTTCGTCGGGGGCCGGCTCAATGCCGCCTACAACTGCCTTGACCGGCATGTAGCTGCCGGCCGCGGAGACAAGGTCGCGTACTACTTTGAAGGCGAAGCCGGAGACACCCGCGCGATCACCTATGCCCAGCTCACCCACATGGTCTGCCAGGCAGCGAACACGCTGACAGATCTGGGCGTCAAGTCCGGAGACCGGGTGGCCATTTACATGCCCATGATTCCGGAAACCGTCGTGGCGATGCTGGCCTGCGCGCGAATTGGAGCACCTCATACCGTCGTGTTCGGCGGGTTCTCCGCGGACGCGCTCCGGACGCGGATTCACGACTGCGACGCGCGGCTTGTCATAACCTCCGACGGCGCCTATCGCCGCGGCAAGGCCAGCGGGTTGAAGTCCGCCGTCGACGAGGCACTGCTGGACTGCCCGGACGTTCGCAACGTCCTGGTGGTCCGCCGCACGGGCCAGGAGGTCGATTGGACACCGGTCCGCGATATTTGGTGGCACGAATCCGTTGCACTGGCTTCCGCCGATCATGACGCCGAGACCTTCGACGCCGAACATCCCCTGTACGTGATGTACACATCGGGCACCACGGGCAAGCCCAAGGGCATCCTGCACACCACGGGGGGCTACCTCACGGCGTGCGCCTACACCCACTGGGCGGTGTTCGACCTAAAGGCCGAGACCGATATTTTCTGGACAGCCGCGGACATCGGCTGGGTCACCGGGCACAGCTACATCGTGTACGGTCCCCTGGCCAACGGCGCCACCTCCGTGCTGTACGAGGGCACGCCGGACACCCCGCACCAGGGCCGCTGGTGGGAAATCATCGACAAGTACAAAGTCTCGATTCTCTACTGTGCCCCGACCGCCATCCGTACGTTCATGAAATGGGGCGCCGAAATACCGGCTAAATACAGCCTCAGGAGTTTGCGCGTAATCGGCACCGTAGGCGAACCGATCAACCCGGCCGCATACATCTGGTACCGCGAGAACATCGGGCACAACCAAACGCCCGTTGTGGACACGTGGTGGCAGACCGAGACCGGAGCCATCATGATCAGTCCGCTCCCGGGAGTCACAGCGGGCAAACCGGGAGCCGCCATGAGGGCACTGCCCGGGGTCGTGGCCGACGTCGTCAATGACGCGGGCGCACCGGTTGCCAACGGCTCCGGCGGCTATCTGGTACTCAGGGAACCCTGGCCATCCATGTTGCGCACCATCTGGGGAGACAACGACCGGTACGTGGAGACGTACTGGTCACGGTTCCCGGGGCTCTACTTTGCAGGGGACGGCGCGAAGAAGGACGAGGACGGGGATATTTGGCTTCTCGGACGGGTGGACGACGTGATGAACGTGGCAGGACACCGGCTCTCGACGACGGAAATCGAATCCGCGCTCGTCGCCCATCCGAAGGTGGCCGAAGCCGCCGTCGTCGGCGCCCTTGACGAGACCACCGGGCAGGCCATCGTCGCGTTTGTCATCCTGCGCAGCGATGCGGGCGACGGCGGACCGGAAGTCGTGCAGGAGCTGCGCGACCATGTAGCCAAGGAAATCGGCAAAATCGCCCGGCCCCGGCAGATCATGGTGGTAGCCGAGCTGCCTAAAACCCGGTCCGGCAAAATCATGCGACGGCTCCTCAAAGACGTGGCGCAGGACAGGCCGATCGGGGATGTCACCACGCTGGCGGACTCGTCAGTCATGGAGCTGATCAAGGCGGGCATGCCGGGCGGCGCCGGCGGGTTGCACTAGTTGGCAGGAACGGGACCAGCGCGGCCAGAACGCAGTGCCCGGAACCGCTGACATCATCTTTGTCGAGATCGACATCATCGATCCGTCCAACTTCGGCAGCACGCTCGACGTCAAAGGCGTCGAACTCAACGGATACCGCGGGCCGAAAGCCCGAAAGCCATTTCGGCCATCCTCCTGGCACTCCGGGACACCACAGGAGTCATCCCGCACGCCTACTTCGAGGGGTCCGAAGGCAGCCCTTGGCGCACCTCATGCGCTACCTCCTCCTGGGCCGCGGCGACACACCGCCAGGCCCCGATCCGGCCGGTGGGAGGCGTTACCGCGGAGAGACGGCTCTCAGGTTGTTCTCAGTTCGAAGAGGGACATTGAGAAAAGCCTCGAAATGACGACCCCGGCTCGGTCGTTGATCCACGGACTCCGGCCGCGCGCTCTCCTCAACCGGCGCGCGGCCGGGCATCACGTCCCCCTCATGCGCCCCCGCCGGCGTCCCGGTCACCTGAAACCTCGGTGTCGCCTCCTCGGCGTATTGGAGCACGTTTTCATTTGGGCCGCTCGATCGCCCCCTCACTTCCCGAGGTCACGTAGGTGGACAGGGCGGACGTGCGAGCCTACGGTGTGCAGATGAGTGAGATTCCAAAAAGCGGCCCCTCTGATCCCGATGAGGGACCTGACGGGAACGAAGTTCCCGCTGATGCCTTCTCCCCTGTTGTTGACCCGGATCTGGTGCCCGATGCGGAAGGCGCCACGCCGGAGGAGGGCGCGCAGGGATCCTGAAGAAACTGGCAGCTAGGGCCTGCCGGGCGCTTTCCCTGCAATGCCGTCCGTTTGGATAACGATCGCCAACTGGGCGTTGCTGGCGACGATGACGGCGTAGACGCAGGGTATTCCCGCGAACTAATTCGACCCCTGTCCTTTCCCGGCCCGGGGACTTAGTCTGGGGATTTCTTCCGTTTTAGGGCCAGACCTTAGGGGTAGTCCATGACTCTTCCGCCGCAACGCGAACCCGACCCGTTTCCGCCAGACCCCGGGCCGCTGCCCGACTCTCCGGATCCGACATCCCCCGTGCCTGCGCCGGGGTCTCCCGACCCGACGTTTCCTGGGCCAAGCCCTGTGCCCGATCCCGGGCCGAGGCCGTCCGGACCGGATCCCACGCGTGACTTGTAGGGCCCGGCGTCTGTCCACGCTTCACCTCGCCTTCCCGACCTCACAGCGTAGGCCCACGTCAGCATCGGCGAGACTCGCGCACGCTTCGTGCGTATCGTCGTCACCGACACTAAGTCGATTACGGACCCGCCTGGGTCGGCGGCCCTGAGCGAACGGGGGGCGGACTGGGCCGGCGCCATTCTCATTGAGGGTCGGGTCTGCTGAATGATCGTGCAATTCCCTGGATGATGTACGCCGTCAGCCAAGTGATGCCGGCAAGAATCAGAAGATCCCCGCCGCGGCGACTGCCCAATAAACATCAGCAATGCCACATCTAGCGTTCCCCGTGAGCAAGGGCGAACCTCACTGTGTTCGCGTCAAACGGCATCAGTGGTTACCAGGTCGGTGGCGGGGGAGCGTGGTGGAAGGTGCCGGTACAGGGTGGTACGTTTCAGCCCCGTCTTGGCGGTAATCTCCTTCATTGACAAGCCTTTGTCCCGCAGCAGAACCGMGTGTTCCAGTTTGTCCGCGTCGATCACGGAAGGCCGTCCCGTACGCCGCCCGTTGGCAGAGGCCACCGCCCTGGCATGCGAGGCGCGTTCGGCCGCATAAGTACGTTCCATTTCCGCGAAGAGTGCCAGCATGACGACCGCCAGCTGAGCCATGGGGTTGTCAGGGTTGGATGTGTCGATAGGCAGGGGATCAGCCAAGGTGCGGACGCCGACGCCGCGTTCCTTTAGTTCGTGGACCAGGTTTAGTGTGTCCCGCACTGTCCGTCCCAGCCGGTCGAGGGTGTGGACCACTAGTACGTCACCGGCCCTGGCATGACGTAAAGCGTCCTGTAGCCCCACGCGGTCCGTGGTGGCCCCGGACTTCTCATCCGAGAAGACCGTCTCGATGCCAGCGGCGGTCAAGGCGTCCAGCTGCCGGGCGAGGTCCTGCTTCACCGTTGACACGCGGGCGTAACCAATTTCCATGCCTAAACCGTACCGAAAGTTATCCCTGTGACGTGCGAATGAGTCGGGAGTTTTGGAACAACATCCGGGACACCCGGATTGCGCGGTCTGCTGCGGATCCAGATCCGCGAGGGAGTGTCCCGTCAAGGGTGTCCCAGTTCCAAGGAAGTGGGACACGTTTGTCCGATTATCCGTTGAGCCTTCCACGGGCGGTTCGCTACAGGAGCACTAACGGACAGGCGACGATGTAGGCATGAGTTCACAAATGCCGATAGCTATACGAGCCACCGCCTATTGGAAGACGCGTCGTTGGTTGAGGAGCCGGTATCTCAGCATTCGGTATGACGCGAGGTTCGCGGACGGGCGTGAGGAGCACGACGTCAATTTGGACGCCGTGCTTCAGGGATCCCGCTACCCCGCGGACTACTGGTCCACGAAAAACGGCGCCAGAGATGCGTGCCCGGAAGAAGGTACCGGGGCCTGGGTGGACTATCCCTACGGTCGGCCGCTCTAACCAGCCCAGTGCATCGGGGCGTGCCCCACAAAGAGTGCCCCGGTTCGAAGGAAGTGAGACACGGCAGAGTGGACACTTTCCTCTCGCGGCAGATCCGATCGGCAGCAGCTCTTAGTCTCGGGAAGCGTTTGCGGGTTTCCGTTCGCCGACGTAGCCTCGGCCAGATGAACGGTGAAGGAAACCCCAAGTCGGAGTCGAACGGCCGAGCGAAGCGAGACAGGGGCGCCGCGTTCCTGCCGATCGGGGTCGTTTTCCTTATCGTTGCGGTCGCAATGATATTTCTGGGCACTACGGCTTGGATTGCGTTCTTCACGATGGGCACGACGTTCCTTATCCTCGGGATGAAAAGACCCGCAGGCAAGGATGAGCGTCCGCCCAGCGAGACTGCGCAGGGCTGACTTCGACCGGTATTTTCCCCGGTCCGGGGGTCATCGTGACGGACGCGGGCGGCGCCAGAAGAGCCACCTGCCGCCGGTCTGCGGACTGCTGCCGCGTTGAGACGTGTGGGAACCGATCAGTTTCGTCATGGGCCGCCCTGATGTGTCACGTAACCAAGGGTGAATACACCAGTTCAATCAGAAGGTTTCGAGACATAGTTACGAGAATCTCCGGGCGATGACGGATTGGTGCAAATGCAGTGGATCAGTGGATTCAAGTCACTGTCATCCGGATCGCCCGCTAGGTGGCGAGACGTCTCGTATCCCAAGGATTTTGAGAATCACCGGAATTGAGCCTGTCGGCCCTACTTCACGGAACCAGGCCCTTGGCTGGTCACGTCAGCCCAGCAGCAGGAGCGCGGTGAAGTAGCCGGCCAGGCACCGGCCCCCGGCCCAGACCGGAGTCGGCGGCCGGGTTCTGGACTCCGCGGCCTACTCGGCCAGTTTTGCCACCGCCTGGGCCCAGAGGAAGAACTTGTTGGTGCCGAGGTCCTTTACGGTCTTGATGTTCAGGGCTTCCTGTAACTTCAGAGCGTCGGCCTCGGACAAGCCCTGAAGCGCACCAACAGGTGCCTTGGCCAGTTCCTCAATGCTCTTGCCCTCGTATGCCTTATCGAACTTATCGCTCAGACCAGCCACTGTGCAGCTCCTTAGAAGATCAGTCAGACCCCGGACAGACCGGGCAGGCGGTCGCCCAAGGACCAGCAAGCATGCGTCGATGCCCCCCGTCCAGAGTCAGGATCCAGCCAGTGAATTTCCTGCCTTCGTTCACTTCCCAGTTACCGGCTACGAAGACAGCGAGGAGCTGATGTCCGTTTCAACGAGCCGTCGAGGACGGCACCCAGCTGCGGCCCGTGCCGGAGATCCGGGACCAGGGCTCGGCTGCCCTTTGATGTCATCGCCGGGCAGTCGGAACCCTCTCCGTGTTGATTAGAAAAGGTATCGGTAGACCGTGGCGCGGGAGACTCCGCAGCTTGCCGATGTCGGAGGCGCTGACTCCTTTGCCTTTGAGTTCCTTGGCTCTTGCTTGTGGACTTCGGAGCTTTTCGGCGGTGTTTCGTGGTCGCTCTTTGTCGTCAGTTGCCGACGACGAGGATACTCGCGGCGGCTTCCATGACGTCGTCGGTGATGGATTCGAGTTGGTTGATTTTCAGTACGCGGGTGATTTGAGGGAACAACCGCTCGAGGAGGCGGAAGTTTCTGCGGGTGATTCGTTCGATTGCTGCGATTGTTTGGGCATCTGTGAAGCCTTCGGGGTCGAGTGCACGGGGCACCAACCGAACTGTCACCGTTGCCCGGCCCCGGGGATGCTGCACGCAACCGGTGGGTGCCCGGCCTCAGGGAGGCCTACCGGTTCATGAGGTTGCGGCGAGGGCAGCTGGTTCTTCAAATCGTTCGTACATAAGGTGCTGCTGGGCAACAGAACCTCGTAATGGCGCTGATGCCTCTTCAGGTCTGGCGCCGCGATTCCGGTGCTCATTGCTTCTCCGCCCACCGTTCGTGTGCTGACTGCCGGCTGATGCCGACTGCGCGCCCGATATCGGCCCACGACGCGCCGGCGGCCTTGGCGGCCGCGACTGTCTTGTCCAGCCGGCGGCCGGCTTGGTTGTATTCACGCGCTGCCGCTTCCACACCGGCGACGGCTTCCAGTGGTGCGAGGTGGGCTTTCCACTCATCGTGGATGGCGCCTTCGACCTTGGACGAAGGGTTGGCGAATTCGTCCAGCGGTACGAAGTCCCGCCGGCGGCCGAAGTCCGCGGCCGCCGGCGACGTGACGCGCTCCCACAGCTCGCCCCGCCAGCCGCAGCCGCAGGCGCCGCGCCAGCCGATGATCTCCCGATCCGGGACCACCTCGTAGTCGGGCAGCATCTTGTCCGGCTGGTAGTGGCCGGTAATGCCCTGCACGAGCATTCCTTCGCCCGATGATGATGCAGAGAGCCGCCCGTCGGGTGCGACGGCGGCCGCCCAGCCCTCGTGTTCGTGGTCGTTCGATACCCAGCCCATGAAGGCACCCTTCTGTCAGGAAATTCTGACAGTCAGTGTGTCAGGGATCCCGGACAAAAACCACAGCCCCGTCTAATGAAGGGGTGGCCGGAGGATATCCGGCAGGCCGACCTCTGCCGAGGACAGTTCGGGCCGTGCCCGGAGTAGGCGGAGCGGGTGCCGGAAGGACCGGCCTGACCAGGCGGTATCGGCGGAGACTTCCACGACCACGGGTTCCACCAGTGTCAGCGCGACCGGTTCTTTGTCCCGGTTGAACCGGTCCAGGGCTGTGCCTTTCACGGTGGCTGGCCATGGGTGGACTTGTCGGGGGCGGTTCCAGCCAGCGTGCCAGCTCGCGGGCGGCCGCTGTTTTCAGTGGCGAGGACCGTCCAACGATCCGCAGTTCGCCGTCCAGGATCAGGCCGGCCACGACCTCGGAGGGCCGGGTGATCGGTCCGATGACCGCCCCGCAGACAACTTCCACGGTTTCCCGGTGCTTCAGTTTCAGCCAGTTCCTGGCTCCCGGGGTGTATGGCTGGTTGTTGTCTTTGATGACGAGGCCTTCGATCCCGGTGTGGGGGAGTTCGTTGAACCACCGGGCAGCCTCGTCCGGATAGGTGGTGGCGGGGGAGAGGGACAGCGGCGGTTGCCATCCCTTGGCGAGTTCTTCGAGGAGTGCCCGCCGCTGGTGCAGCGGCAGATCCCGGGCGTCATGTCCGGCCACGGCCAGGACATCGAAGGCGGTGTAGTTGGCGGGTGTCTGGCTGACCAGTCCGGGGAGGGTTTTCGGGCCGGCGCCGAGGCGCTGCTGCAGTGCGGAGAAGTCCAGCCGGCCTCCGGTCCAGATCACGGCTTCGCCGTCGATTACACATCCAGAGGGCACCTCGGACGCGATGACCGCAACGAGGTCCGGGAAGTACGGGCTCAGGTCCTTGCCCTGCCGGGACCACAGGGTGGCCCCGTTGTTGTCGCGGATTCCGACGGCCCGGTAGCCGTCCCACTTTGGCTCGTAGATCAGCTTCCCAGGCAATGCATCGGCACGGGGCATCTTCGTGACGGCCCGGGCCAGGGCGACTTTCACCGGCGGGAAAGGCCCGCCGGCAGTCCGGTTCCGGCCGGCGGACTAGCGGCCGTCATCGAGGCCTTCGAGCGCGTCGATTTCCACCGCGTCCAGCAGCTCGGTGGTGCTGTTGCCGGTGACCCTGGCCAGCTCATCGAGCGCGATGAACCCGGTCCGGGCCAGGGTGATGGCCAGTTCCGCCAGATACCCGGTTCCGTTCCGCTGGGCCAGGTCGTCGAGGACCGCGTGCATGCGCACTGTCAGTTCGTTGGGGCCTTGGGATTCCTCTGCCGCGATGCGCATCAGCGTGAGCGCGGCCAGCCGCGGGTCATCATAAATGGGTCCCATGGCCCCACGCTATACGCAGGCCGGGCTCAGTTGTCGGTGATGGACTCCAGCAGCCATTGCTCTGACAACGGGTCGCGGCGCAGCTCAAAGGTCCGCAGCGCCGAGTTCGAGCTGAGGCGGACCTGCACGCGCCAGTATTCGATACTGACCAGGTCGCCGCTGCCGACGGCCGCCGTGCGCCGGGTGTCCCACCAGGAATCCCGGGCGAACCAGCGCACCGGATCGGCGGCAACCGCCCAGATCCGGCCCTCGTGCCAGACGGCCAACGGTGTGCCGGCCGGGGTGAACCGGACGTCCACGGCAACGTCCAGGGCTGTTTCATTCGCTACTGCTGTCACGGTCTACGCGCTCTCCCAAGTTCCTGGTCATCATTTCTTCCCGGCGGGTGACCGCCGAACTCCATACCCAGGTCCGGTAGGTCACCGGCCCGTCCTTCCACGTCACTTCCACCGCCTTGGCCGTCCAGGCGTACACCTCGCCGTCCACCAGCTCGGCGCAGTTCGGGAACCGGATCCACGCCTTCACCGGGATCCCGGGGAAGCCGTTTTTGGCGGGGAAGTGCTCGAAATCGAGTTCTTCCACCGTCAGCCCAATCGGGCCGGCACGGCGCGCATACTGCGCCTGCAGCTGGCTCGCTTGCTCCGATCCCATACCACAACCTTAGAACATATGTTCGAAACGACACGCCAAAGAAAACGGCCTTCTCGGCCGCTGGATTCAGTATGGGGGAGGGCTCCGACAATCAACGGGTTGCACGCCAATGGGGACAGGGCGGTTTCCAACCATCGTCGCAACACCGACTGAAAGTGGTGTTGTTTCATGCGCAGTTCGACGCGCCGATCAATTAAAATGAGGCCTCCGGGCTTGGTTGAGAAGAGGCCCTTGTATGTTCAGCTCATGAAAGAAGGGCTCTCCAATCGGGCAGCATGCAGGATTCTTGGGATCAACCCGAACACGGGCCTTCGTTGGTTGAATGGACGCAACGGGGTTGAGGGCTTGGTGCAGCAGGGATTGGATCCGAGGCCTCGTAAGGCGGTTCCTGCGGCAGCTGTATCCAGCCGCTATCTGTCCGAGGACGAACGGATCTTCATTGCCGACCGGCTGCTGGCTCGGGCGAGTCTTCAATCGATCGCTCGTGATCTTGGACGGTCGTCGTCCACAATTAGCAGGGAGTTGGCTCGGAATCGTCCCGACTCACGTCGCTATCATCCGTTTCGCGCCCAGAAAATGGCGCAGAAGAGAAGGCCGAGGCCAAGGCTCGCCAAGCTTGCCGGTGATGACGAGTTGCGGCATTACGTTGTGGAGTGCCTGTCGAAGCGGTGGAGCCCTCAGCACGTCTGCCGTGCCCTGAAGGAACGGTTTCCGGGAGAAAAGCATCGCCATTTGGTGCATGAAACGCTCTATCGTGCGCTCTATCAGCTCAGCATCCGCCCCGTTCCAGTCGGGTCTGCCCGGCTGCGGCGTTCGGGCAAGTTCAGCAGGCGGCCGCGGTCCAGGACCAAGGTGAAGCCACCCCAGTACATGGCTGATGCTCTGAAGATCGGTGACCGCCCAGCCCACATCGCGACCCGGGAAGAAGCGGGCCATTGGGAGGGTGATCTCATCATGGGGAAGGGGAACAAATCGGCGATAGTGACGCTGGTGGAACGATCTTCCCGGCTCCTCCTCGCCTTCGTGCTCCGCCCAGGGAGCAGGTCTGAGGTCATGCGTGACCAGCTCATTGAGGCGCTCGGGGTCTTGCCGCCGACGCTGCGGAGGACCCTGACGTGGGACCGGGGCACGGAGATGGCCCGGCATGCCGAGGTCACCGCGGCGCTGGGGATGCTCGTGTCCTTTTGTGATCCGGCCAGTCCCTGGCAACGTGCTTCGAACGAGAATGCTAATGGCCTGCTCCGCCAGTACTTTCGTAAGGGCGCAGACCTCAGCACGGTAGAACAAGCTGAAGTCCGCTTCGCCGCTGATGAGATCAACGGACGGCCGCGAGCCGTCCTCGGCTGGGACAGCGCAACCATCCGGTTTAGGTCTCTTCACGCGGCGGCTACGCGTCAGGACACGGAGGGTTGCGCAGTCACTGAAGGCAAGGTTTCGCTCCCAAAAAAGGGGACACCACTCAAAAGTTGAGTCGCTGACTTTCAGTTGCCCCGTTGGTGTAGGTTACGTCGACGGGTATTCCCTGATCGGACGCATTCTGCAGCTCGCTGCCGGGCAACCAAAATGCGAAGTGACCCTTCGAGACGGTCGCGATCACTTTTTCCTTGGCAGCGTTGGTGTAGGATATCGCCGCTACATCGGTTCCTACGCGACCTGAGGCGATTGAGATGGGCTTGTTTCCGATCGTTCCGGTTCCGAGTTGAGTAGCGGCGATACCTCGTGCTGGGAGTGATGTCGCATTGCCGGGCTTTCCGATGGAACCGATCATTCCCTTGTTGAACCAGGGCGCGGTGGCGTCGGTAGTGCAGGTCGCTTCAAAGCCATCCTGGCCGCTGAGGACGACAGTCACCCAAGCTCCTCGCCTCTCTGCAATCGCTACTTTCGCTGTTGAAAGTTCAGTTGAGTACATGCCACCGCCGACACCTTGTTTTGAATTGAGGCAGTCTGAAACCGCGGTGTCGCGTTCTGAACCAATCAGTGTCCCGGGTGCTGCCGTCCAGGTGGCGAAGGCTGCGTCGCCTCCCGATATTGCCGGCAGGATGAGTAATCCTGCTGTGGCTGCTGCTGCGAGCCCTCCAAGAATGACCACCCGGCGCCGGCGATTGGGCGTGGGTTTGGCCGGCACGTGGCTAACTTCCGTCCTGCTGTTGAACGCAGTGGGAAACGGTTGGGAGTTGAGAATGCGGGTGAGGTCCTTTTGTGCCCGGGCCGGGCTCGGCGGTGAGCTTTGCTCTGCCGCGTCCATCGAGCGCAAAAGTAGGTCGAGGTGCTGGTGACTTTTCATAGCGTTGAGGCCTTTTCAGGTGATGCCGCAGAAATGCCCGAGGCATGGTGTGGGAGGTGGTTGAGGAGGAGACGGAGCGCCCGTCTGGCGCGCGTCAGTCTCAGTCGGAACGCGACAGGGGAGATTCCAAGGACTTTGGCTGCCTGTGGCGCGGCCATGTTCTCGAGGACGGCGAGCCCTAGGGTTTCTTGATGGACTTCAGAAAGAAGCGTCCAGGCGCGGCTTAGATCGATGCGACTACCGACCAGGTCAGCGTGAGAGGTGCTAAGGAGATTTGGTGATACTTCAGCGAGGCGGATACCTAGCGATTGACGTCGTTGTTCTCCGCGTCGAGCATTCAGCAAGAGGTTACGCGCGATCCCGAACACCCAGGCCCGGGCATCATTCTCGTCCGCTGGTGCTTCGGAGAAGCGCCTCCAGACGACAAGAAAGGCCTCTGCGACGACGTCTTCGGCATTTGCCGTGTCGGTGCGACGCTGAACAAACCTGAGCAGGTCGCCGTATGCGGATTCGTACAATGACCGGAAAGCGTCCGCCCTGTCCGGGGCCCTCGATGGATGACTCATACCCTGTACCTGTCCACCACATGCCTATGTGTGTTGCAGATGGTCGGACAATTCTGGCAGCCCCTCGGTCAAGCGGGTGCCAGGGCACGCTGGTCCTGCCATCAATGCCGGCAACGCACACACGGATACAGTTACCTTCAACTCGAGCCCGTTGCGACGATGGTTAGAAACCGCCCAGCCTGAGCTGCGCGGAGGGCTCCACCTGTCCCCAGTGGGCACAACCCCTGCGGGCCTTGCTGCGGCTCTCCTTCAGGGTTGTGGACTGCCCGCGCGGCTCCGTGCGGGCAGGCCTGGCTCGCTCCGGAAGATCTGGTTGACAGTGGGGATTGGTGCTTCTAGATTTTTTAGTGTTTCTGGGTTGGTCATGCTTCACATTCATGCTGTTGCTGTTTCATTTGAGCGGCTTTGCCGCCAGGATGCAGGAGGCCACGATGACGAAGACACCACTGGAAGATTTCCTCACTGAGTGCGTCGCACCGGATCCGGACGGCGGTCTCAGCGTGGAGGAACTGTATGGCTTGTATCTGAGCTGGTGCGGGCTTGGAGGGTTTGCACCACTGGGTGGCAGGGCGTTCAGAGCAGGTTTGCGCGCAGCCGATGTCCACATTGAATACCGTGGCCGCAGGTGTCCGGGCCTGAGGATGACCGGCCCGGCCGCGTGCGATTACCTGGTCCACCGCGAACTCCCGCTCGCCGTGCTCGAGGCACCTGCTGGTCCTCAACTGATCTCACGCCCGGGCCCGGAAAAGGTCACGCCGCTTCCCGGCCGGCCGGCCGCGGGAGTCCGCGGCGCCGTGCCGGCCGCCTGACGTGCGCCGGCCCGGCCCTTGATGGCACTTTGAGCGCGGTCTTGGTCGGGAGTATGAGGAAAGCCTCCGCGCGAATCCAGGGACTCAAGCGCGGAGGCTCCCGGTTCTCCAAGCTGGGGGGACTGGAGAACCACTCTAAGGGTACTAGCCGGCGTGACGTGCTGGCCGCTGTCCTCCCGGGAAGCGCGGCCTTCCAGGTCACCGCCGGCGCGGGCGGCCCCTGGTCCTCCCGGCCTGCCAACCGGGAGCGGCAGCGTCCAGGAGCTTGACCTTCACAGGGTCCAGTTCATTGCGGCGGTTTTTGTACCGCTGGGTGTGGATCCACACCCCGAGAGTGTGCTCACGCTCTGAGTCACAGTCCTTATGGCGGGGCCAGTCGTTGCCCTCCTGCCGGAAATCCACGAGCTGGGCCAGGCGATGCTGCCAGCGGGCCTCGTCCTCGGCTTCCCTCCGATTCTCCAGCCATCCCGGCAGACGGGCGAGACCGGAGCTGTAGGCAGGGTCCAGGGTGCCCGCGGCTGCTTCGCGCCGGCGCCCGGACAGCCACCGCGCCATCGACCTTTCCCCCCGGTCACCGGAACGGTCCTCGGGGAGCCGGCCTTCAGCCGAGACCCAGGCGATGACCTCGTCCATTCGGGCGAGGTCCGTGGGGGAGGGGTGAGGGACGGCCGCGGCGTCGGCGGCGGCATGGTGTTCGGCCTCGAGGCCCGGGTCCTGGCGGCGGGCGATGAGCAGGTGGTATCCGACGGCGGCGGGCTCGGCGCGGACGAGGGCAGCGATGCGTTGCCGGCTCAGTCCGAGTCGGTACATCAGCACCCATTCGGCGTCCGGGGCGCGCCGCAACCGCCTGTCCATGGGCCCCATCCTGCCACGGCCCTTTCCACAAGTCGGGCGTGCACCCGGCTCATAGGCACTGCTTCTGGCCGTCAGCTGATGCGGCCGGCGGACCGGACCGGTGTGGGCCGTGGGAGGGCTTTGCCGTGCCCAAACTGTTCCTTTTTGCCGCCGTCGGAGCCTGTCATCCCGGTGGCCCCGGTGCCGGGTTCGGTCAGGTCGGGGATGTCAGTCCGTGCCGTTGAGGTCGAAGTCCAGGTCGAGGTCCTGCGGGGAGTTCAGCCGTCTCCAGGTGGAGGTGACTGGTGCGGTGGTCAGCGCGCGGGCGATCGGCATCCGGTCTGCGGCCACGAGCTGGTCCAGGTCCAGGCCTGTCAGGGCGGCAATGTCTCTAATCGGGACCTGGAAGGTGCGGAACGGGCCGAGCGGGGGAGCCTCGTCGATGGCGCCGGGCCGCGGGACGTCGGGCAGGTTCGCGAGCTCGGGTGTCTGGTCCACGATGTAGCCGGTGGCGGCGAGGTCCCCGTGGTGGAGGAAAACGGCGACCTTGAAGTACCGCAGCGGAATGTGCACGCCGCGGTAGGCGGGGTCGGTGTCACTGAAGATCGGGCCGGTGAACACGACGAGGCGCCGGCCGTTGTCGGCTGCGTTGTCCTGCAGGTAGGTTTCCAGGCCGAGCCAGAGGTTCAGGCCCTGGTTGAACGTTGACGCCTGGGGTGCGGCGTTCGTGTAGTGGAAGGTGTCCTCGTTGGCCCGGGCGGCCTCTTCCCGGGTCTCGCCCCAGACGGCTGAGGCCCGGCGGACCAGGTGGCCTCGGTCGATATCGTTGCGGGCGTAAACCCTCTCGCCGGTCTGCTGGTCTTCGCCCAGCCGGGGATCGAGCCGCCACCGGATGCCGGATCGGTCCAGGCCCATCAGCTTCGCCCCGTCAATCCCCAGGGCCGTCACCGCGGCCAGACGTTTGTCCAGCCGCATGAGCACGGAGAAATGCGTGTAGGGCAGAAGGACCGTCTCGACCCCTGCCAGGGTCGGAACAGGGACCGGCACACCGAGGAAGCCGGCGTCGAAACCGGCCCGGTCCGACAGATCGCGTGCAGCAACAGAGTCTGGTCCCAGCAACAGTTCATCCATGCCCGGACCCTAACAGCCGCCGGTGACAACGAAGTGAATCAGCCGCCCGCTCAAAGGTCCGGACCCGAAAGCGGGACGGGAAACCCCAGACCCGCCCGCCGCGGGTCCACAGACACTGCCTTCGGGCGTCCGCTGGCGCGGCCGGCTGTCGGGGTCCAGGGTGCCCTTCAGCTGCGTCCCATTTCCTTGGAGGGATCCTCGTCACCCTCTGATGGGGTCAGCGCGGAGGTCGTCCGGGTCCGGGCTGTGCAGGCCTGCCGGGCCTGGTACGTCCCGCGGAACCTCACGGACCGCGCTGTCTGCATCCGACCCCTCGGGGTCGCCGGTTTTCCCCTCGCCGCCGGGGCCCGTGTCTTCGTCCGGCAGCCGCTGCTCGTCGTTGCTACGGCGGGGTGTCTCCTTGGCGTCGTCCATGGCGTTGGACCCTTCGCTGATGGACGAATGAACCCGGATGTCCTCGTCGGGTGCGCCCGGCTCGGGCACATGCGCGTCATCGGTCGACTTGGAGGTCCCGGCCAGGTCCTCCATGGCGTTTTCCGCGGCTTTTTTGATGCTGTCACCAATTCCCATCGGTTTGCTCCTCACATCGCTTGACTGTTTCGGGTTCCCGGCCTTGACGGATCCAGAATTATCAGCATGCTTACAAATAGTCCAGAGTCGCCACGCGAGGGAAGGCTGAACCATGAGCACCTATGATCCCGAAAGGGACCCGGCCAACCCGGATCCACCGCAGCCGGGGGACAACTGGGAGCCCCCAGCGCATCCGGGCACGAGGGGTGAGCCGGCCGTCGAGCCGGCTGCCTCGGCTAACCCGGATCCGCTCAGCGGCAAGATCACGGGGCTGGAGCCAGGCGGGGGAGTGCCTCCGGGAGAGACGCCCCCGGCCGAGGACCAGATGAGCCGGGACCAGGGCCACGACGAATAGGGGCCCGCTAGGTCAGCCCCTCGGCGCGGTCATATCGGGATAGAACGATCCTGCCCGGGCACACGGAAGAAGCAGCCGCCGCGGTGTTGAGGCCCGTCAAGGGGTCACGGAGTGGGGCTGCCCCCGTTGACGTTTAGGGTCTCGCCCACGACGAACCCGGATTCCGGGGAGGCGAGGAACACGTAGGCCGGTGCCAGTTCCGCGGGCTGGCCGGCCCGGCCCAGCGGAGTGTCCGTGCCGAATTCCGGCGGCGCCTCATTCGGCTGGCCGCTGCTGACCTGCAGTGGCGTTCAGATCGGTCCGGGTGCCACGGCGTTGACCCGGATTCCCTTGGGTGCCAACTGCTGGGCGAGCCCTTCGTGAACCGGGCGGCCCACGCTGCGGACCGGCCCTGCGCTGGCCGGTTCCTTGTCAGGGCCAGGACCCGGGAGTTAGCCTGATCCAGGAGGGCACGGTGAGGGAAGCTGCGTCCGGTGCATGCGGGCCGGACTTCCCGGGCAAAGGAGTCTGTAAATGTCGACTGTTTCGCATCCGCGCAAGCCTGGGCCGCCCAGCGGGTCCCGCGGGCAGCGGCTCTGGTGCACTCAATGCCAGACCGATGAGCATTTGATCGTCGAATCCATCGGCACCCTCCGGCCACCGCGCACAGGGCTGGTCGAGGTCACGTACACCTGCGTTGAATGCGACTTCTTCTACGCCCACACCGCCTCGGTTGCCGGGGTCGCTGAGGTCATGAACCGGCCGGGCCAACGATCCGGGGTGCTTCAGTTCGGCGGCAACTACCTGCATTGCGGGGAACCGATGACGATAGCCGGATCCCAGCAGCGCAGCGTCCACGCCACGCTCTCAACGGAACAACCCGGGGAAGGCCCCCTGGAGGTGTACCTGCGCACCAAGGTCCTGCACTGCAGCTGCGGGTTCCAAATGGAAATACCCGACTGACATTACCGGACCGCGAGTTGAACCCCTCTCGGTCAGGTGCGGTGGTGAGTGGCGCTGGTAAATCGCCATTTAGGGCTGAGACTTAAAGGCCTTTCACGACCAACAGCCTACGCGCGTGAGTACTTCCAGCCAGGACGCCCAGCTTCAACTCGACGCCCTGGTCGCCGCCGGCGTGCAGAAAGGCGACGTCTTCGCCGATGTGACATCGGGAAGCAATACGGCAATCGAACGTCCCGGAATGTGAAGGCTCCTCGAGTACGCCGAGGAGGGCGACACCGTCTTTGTGTGGCGGGTCGACCGGTTGGGCCGGTCGCTGATCGACGTGCTCAACACCGTGACCCTGTTGCGCGACCGCGGGATCCATGTGCGCTCGATCGCCGACGGCATTGACCCGGCAACCTCGATCGGGCGCATGATGCTGAATATGCTCGCCACCCTTGCCGAGTATGAGCGCGAGCTGATCGTCGAGCGGGTCACCGCCGGCATCGCAGCCGCGACGCAGAACGGCACACGCTTCGGCCGGCCGGTGTCCGACCCGAACGTCATCGCGGACAAGCTGGCGATCGCCCAGGACGCCCGCGCGAAGGGACGCACCGCCGAAGACGCCGCCCGCATCGTCGGCTGGAGCCGCGCAACGCTCTGCCGCCACCAGCAGGCCCTCGCTGCACGCGAGAGCACCACAATATAACTGCTCCTGAATGGAGGGTGACGGACGCCCTCGTTTTTCAGCCTCGCCCAGGTAGCGCCCGAGTTGGGCCCTCGGACCTCGCTGCGCTCGGGCTGTAAAAGCGTTTTTTCTGTTTTTTGCTGCTGTCCTGCGGATCGTACGTGCCCGCTCCATCGGCTCAACCGTCCTGCGGACGGCAGCGCACCGGACGGACTGTGTCGGCGCTCCGCTTATTTCCTCCCACAATCCATCCGCTGCTTGCCCTTCGGGTTGCCCCGGCTCCGTCGGGCACAGCTACGCGATGCTCCGCCAGCAGCCAAAAAACAACTGTGAGTCTTGCAGTGGCTGGTCTGGGACTAGCTGGCAGTGTTGATATCGGTCGTTCTGCCTGGCGCGTGACTCGAAAAAACAATTGCCCCTTGAGGGTGCATTTCCCCCGACTTGTCCGCGCTGGGTGGAGCGGCCGGCGTTGACCTGTCCCACGACGGTGGCTTGATTAGAAGCTTGCCCAGCCCTTGTGGTTGTGGCTCATCACAGTATTGCCTCGAAGTGACTCTTCCCAGGTCCAGTGCCGGTCGTGATGCGACCAATCTTGCCCGTTCGAAAGGAAGGAGGGCCGCGTTGACTATCGTTGCGCAGACCCGCCCGTTCGTCATCGGCGTGGACTGCCACGCCCGCACCCACACGTACGCCATCATCGAGGCCAGTACCAAGCGACAGATCGCGTGCGAGCAGTTCCCGACCACCTCGGCAGGTGTTTCCCGTGCACTTGCCTGGGTGGGCCGACGGACAGACGGCGACATGGCCTGTCTATGGGCCGTTGAGGGCATTGGCTCCTACGGGGCGCGCCTGGCCAGGGCAGTAACCGACGCCGGCTACGACGTCGCCGAAGCTCCCCGGATGAACGCCCGCGGGCGCCGGGGAATCGGCAAATCCGACCCGCTGGACGCCGCCGCCATCGGAACCGCAGTCATCGGCTTAGAGGAGTCCCAGCTTCGAGCCCCGCGCCGGGATGAAGGAGCCCGTGCCGGACTCAGGATCCTGAGCGCAGCACGGGATCAGTTGACCCGGGAACGAACAGTGAATGTTAATGCGCTTACCGCCTTACTCCGGGCAAACGATCTGGGAGTCGACGCGCGTAAACCTCTGGTTCCCGCCCAGATCGCCACGATTACCAGATGGCGGGAACGACACGAGCAGATCGAACTATCAATCGCGCGCGAGGAAGCAGTTCGGTTGGCGCGCCGCGTTCTCGAAGTGTCCACCCAGCTGACTGCGAACCACAAGCGCATGACAGAACTGATCCAGCAAAGCCCCGCTGCGCCGCTGTTGGAGATGATGGGCGCCGGGGCTGTCACAGTCGCCACCGTCCTGACAGCATGGTCGCATCCAGGAAGGGTTCGCAGCGAAGCTGCCTTCGCCTCACTGGCAGGGGTGAATCCCTTGCCGGCCTCAAGCGGTAACACAGTCCGGCATAGGCTGAACCGGGGCGGTGATAGGCGCCTCAACCGAGCCTTGCACACCATCACCATGACCCGGATGGTCCATGACCCCGGAACCCGGGACTACGTCACCAAACGCACCCAAGAAGGCCGCAGCTACCGCGAAATCCGCAGATCCCTCAAGCGCTACATCGCCCGAATCCTCTACCGCCAGCTCAACGCTCTTTACGCCACAGCGGAGCCAGCCCCACCCCTCGTTGCCGGGGCAGATGGTTCAGCTGGTGTCCCTTAAAGGATTGGCTTGCGGGCACCGTCCTCTCCCGCCTCAGACCGTGGCCTCACTGGGGTTGGTCGCGAGAGCGAGGCTCACCTCTGCTGTGGAAGCGCTAGGCATCCGTGCGTCGTGCTACCAGATAAAGCGGGAAGAAGAACGCAAATAGCACCACGCAGAACGTCAGCCAAGCTCGGGGTTCCTCAATGACAAGGCTGCCTACCTGGACGGAGACCGGATGGTTCTTCTGCGCCTGTGATCGCGCATCGAGGTAGACCCAGGCGTCTAAGACCGCCAGAACGGCGATCGCTATCACGGTGACACTCAGCCCTACAGCGACGTTGTTTCCCATGGCCACACTCTGCCCATCTTCTCGGTTCTATTCCACATAGTCGACGGTCGGACCGGCTTCTTGGCCAGACAGCCAACGGCCCATGCCGGTGACATTGAGGCTTAGAAAACTCCCCCATTTGCTGCTGCGATACACAGTGGCGCAGGCCAGGATTCGCGCGTACACCGCCAACTCTGTCGCCGTGACACCGACGGTTGCAGATCATAGGGCGATTTGCGCACCGGTAAGGGTTCCTCAGCGGAACGACGGCGCACCCGAGTCTTGAAATCTCGCTATTGCGCTCAGACGACCCGACTTCCGACCGACTTGCGGGCGGCTCTGAGGTCCGGCGCCACCCATACGACATCGTTCTCGACGGACAAGACGTCGGGGCTGTCGCCATGAGCCAGTCGATTGAATTCTCGATCTCGCCCGGAAGCCACACGGTGCAAATTCACGGCGGGGGAGACTCGAGCAATGTCGTCACCTTCGCCGCCGTCGACGGAGAGGCTGTCGCATACCGATGCACGGGGAAACGTTTGCTACTGCGCTTTCTAGCGTCAGTCATTGACCCGCACCTCGCCTTGGGGCTCGTCCCCTAGCATGCGCCCGAAGGCATCGAAGGATAGACGCCATCGGTCCGGGACTTGCCTCGTTCCCCTCATCTCGTTAGCACCGACAGGCGCCCGCCTCGTCACTCTGGATGACGTTCCACAGGTCGTCTACCTTGTGGGAGGGATTTGAGGATCTGTTAGGCCGCTGAGCCCTTTAAGAATCTCGACCGGCAGTATAGACTGACGGTCTACCCGGATGAGAAGAGGGTGCATCGTGAAGATCTTGGTGGTAGGGGCCGGCATCGCTGGCCCGACGGCTGCGTTTTGGCTGATCAAGGGCGGACACGAAGTCACGATCGTGGAACACGCCCCCGAGTTGCGCAGCGGCGGCTACTTGATCGACTTCTGGGGCGCCGGGTTCGATGTGGCAGAGCTGATGGGCATCGTTCCCGAACTGCGTGAGCGTGGCTACGTCTTCACCGAGGCGAGGGCGATCGATCGGGATGGCCGCAAGGTGGCATCATTCAACCCCGCGGTCATCATTGAGTCCAACGACCGCTATCTCACCATTGCCCGCTCTGACCTCTCTGCGGTGATCTACGATGCCCTCGGCGGGGCGGCCGAACTTCTGCTCGGAGACACGGTGCAACACCTCGACGACGATGGGGAGYGCGTTCGGGTCACGTTCGAGGGCGGGAGCATCCGTGACTTTGACCTGGTCATCGGCGCCGATGGACTGCACTCCCGGGTCCGGAAACTCGCATTCGGTCCCCAAGAGCAGTTCGAGACGTATCTGGGCATGGTGGTCGCCGCGTTCGAGGTGGAACGGTATCCGAAACGCGACGAGTTAGTCGCCATGATGTATGCCGACATCGGCTTCCAGGCTCTGCGACTCTCGTTCCGCGACGACACCACGCTGCTGCTGTTCAGCCTTCGGTACGAGGGAGACGTGCCGCTCGATCGCGCGGCACAAGAGGCCCTACTTCGGGCGAAGCTCACCGACGCAGGGTGGGAGGTTCCCACCATGCTGTCGCTGATGTCATCGTCAAAGAATTTCTACTTCGACTCGGTGAGCCAGATCCAGATGCCGTCATGGTCGACCGGGCGCGTCGCCCTGGTCGGCGACGCAGGGGCGTGCCCGTCGTTCCTAGCCGGTCAGGGCTCGGCGCTGGCCATGGTGGAGGCGTATACGCTAGCGGCCGAACTCGCAACCACGCCCGCAAGAACGGGCGACGGACACCGCCAGGCTTTCACCCGTTACCAGGAACGACTGGAGTCGCTGCTACGCTCCAAACAGGATGCCGCTCGAGGGCTCGGTCTGGCCTTCGCCCCCAAGAACAGGCGGCAGCTCTTCGTACGAAACGCGGTGATGAGAATGATGGGGTTGCCCAAGGTTGCCGATCTGGTGATGGGCAGGAGCTTCCATGACCGCGTGGAACTTCCGTCGTTCCCGGAACTGAACACGGGGCGTTGACCGAATGGTTCGGCCTCGATTCACGAAGCTGGCTGCCCATCAGCAACAGGAGATCGTGCAGGCGGCTCTTGTCGAGTTCGCGACCCACGGATTCCACAACGCCTCCCTCAATCGGATAATCGAGGCCGCGGGGATCTCCAAGGGATCGATGTACTACTACTTTGACGGCAAGGAGGATCTCTACGCCTACGTCGCCCAGCTTGGACTGGCCGGACTGTTCGAGCAGGTCGGGCCACTCCCAGACTTGGGAGTGAGCGATGCCGCCGCGTTCTGGTCAGTGCTGGGCGACTACTACCTCCGGCTGATGAGGGCGCTCGTTGCGTCCCCGCAGTTGGCAGCCCTGCTGAGGGGCTGGGCTGCCGCGGCGAAGAGCCCCGAGTCCCAGAGCGCACAGGAGGAGCTGGAGCAGACATCCCTCCCATGGATCGCGCAGGTGCTCGCCACCGGGCAGAGCGTGGGCGCGGTGCGCGACGATGTGCCACCCACCCTGCTGATCGCGGTCGCGATGGGCATGGGCCAGGCGATGGATGTCTGGCTCATGTCCCAGCAGGTTGACGATGACGCGCTTCCCGGTCTGATCGGCTCGCTGATGAGCATGATCCGCGGAGCCGTCGGCCCCCTGACGCCGGCCGTCGACGAGAACCGCGTCAGAGACTGAATGCTCGCACCGACTGAGGCTCCTGCTCATAGCAGGAGAGCATTGAAGCATCCGCTAGCGGAACGTTGCGCAGTCCCGCAGGCCGTTCCCGAAATGGAATCCCCAGCGATGCGGACTTACCTCTGGTGTTGAGTGCTTGAATGAGGGCATGGCGGATCGCAGCGTACTGGTCTCTGGCGGCGGGATTGCCGGCTCGTCCGCCGCGTACTGGCTGGCGAAGGCCGGTTGGTCGGTCACGGTCGTGGAACGAGCGGCCGACACACGATCTAGCGGCAACCCTGTCGACGTACGCGGAGGAGCGGTCGCTATTGCACGGCAAATGGGCATCTGGTCGCGCCTGGAGGATGCTGCCACCGGTGTCGAACGCTTGGTCTTTGTCGACGCCGACGGGCGGGCACAGGCCATGATCCGCACGCGACAACGCGCCGACCGCCACGAGGAGGTCGAGGTCGCACGCAGTGAACTCGTCGCCCTGTTGCTCGAGAAGGCCCAGCAGACAAGCCTCATCATCCGGGACGACTCGATCACCGCCTTGCACCAGGACGGCGGCGGAATCGACGTCGAGTTTCAACGGACCCCTTCCCGCCGCTTCGACCTGGTCGTCGGAGCCGACGGACTCCACTCCACCGTTCGGCGCTTGGCATTCGGCCCCGAAGAACGTTTTTCCCGCCCATTCGGCATGTTCGTGGGCACCGTGCGCGCCCCTGCGCCGATCCAAGATCCGCGCACCGTGCTGTTGTACAACGAACCCGGAACCTCCTTGACCATCCATCCGGCGGGTGGGAAGCCCGGGTTCGCCTTCATCTTCCGTGGGCAGCACGATTTCGACTACCGCGACGCGGACCAAGGCAGACGCCTCGTCGAGTCCACCTACGCCGGCGGCGGATGGCTCACCACGCTCGCGCTCGAGGAATGGGGCGCGTCCGACGATAGGTACTTCGACGCCGTCACCCGCGTGGACGTACCGAAGTGGACCGCTGGCCGCGTGGTGCTGCTCGGTGACGCAGCCAGTTGCATCTCGCTGTTCGGTGAAGGATCCAGCAGCGCGATCGTTGGAGCCAAGACCCTCGCCGACGCGATTGCCGCCCACCCGGATGACCACACCGCCGCTTTCGCCGACTATGAAAACATGCACCGCAAACACATCCGGCCGCTACAACGGGGCGCCGGCATCGCATCGCGCCTCCTGGTACCCAAGACCCGATCGGGCATCATAATGCGCAATGCTGTGTTGAGCGCGCTCCCCTTTCGGAACAAGCGACGAACCCCAGATTCGCAGCGATAAGTGGCGGACTTTTCGCAGCGCTAATTGTCACCTCGTGACCGTTAACCGATCCCTAACCGGACGCTTTGAAGCGTCTGGAGAGCCACCGGCTTACGGGCAGGAAAATCCATGCTGCTGATCACGATCCCCCTCACCATGCCGGGTCTGCCGTGCACGACGCTCGGATTTCATAAACCTTGCGCCGTCGTGGGGCCCCTTTTCAAGACCCGCTGCCCCAGCCCGGGCACCTCAGTTGGGCAACTTTCCGGGCCCTCGCACACCTTCGGGCCGGCCCGCCCTCACCCAGAGGCGGTGAAGGATGGCGGCGATGACGACGGCGGCGGCCAGGCTGACCACGGGAAGACCCCGAAAGAGGTTGACCGCCAGGGTGAACGCCACGATGAGGACGCCCGCTCCGTTCATGACCAGGTAGCCCGTCCGGCCGTCCCGGTGGGAGAAAAAGGCCATGGCCGCCAGTCCGGCCAGGAAACTCAGGAACACTGCCACGGCGTAGAACAGGACAAGGGTCTGGTCCTCGCCGCCTGCCGCTGTCGTCAGCCCTGCGGCCAGGACGGTGAACAGGAGGACGCCCCAGTAGGGGATGAAGTGTGAGTTGGTGCGTCCCAGCCAGGCGGGGAGCACTCCGGGAGATGTCCCGGCACCCGACCCGTGGGGAGCCAGTGCCTTAAGCAGCCCTGGGCCGGCCTGGAATGACGATGACGCGGCGGAGAGCAGCAGGAGCGCTGTGGTCAGCTGGAACGCTGCGAACACCGGGGCTGGGGCGGCTGCCCGGGCCAGTTCGGCGATCTGGGTGCTATTCCCCTCCGGTATTCCCACCTGCAGCCGCACAGCTTGGGCCGCGATCCCCATGGTAATTGTCCCCACGATGCCTAGGGTGAGCCAAAGGGTAATCTGCCCGAAACGCCGGCGTCCGTCGTCGTCCAGCTGGCCCAGCTCGGCGATCGCCGTGGACGGGGCCTCGACGCCGGTTGCCAGAGCCATCGCCACGGGAAAGGCCAGGACGACGGCGATGAACGGGGCGTGGCCCGGGTCCTCACCCACTGTGCCGGACGGGGACGGCGTGGCGCCAAAGGCGAACAGGAGAACAGTTGCGGCCGTAACGATAAATGCGCAACACATGACGGCGAACACCAGCCGGCCGAGGCTCCCGAACAAAGTCATCCCGCCCACCAGTGCCACCAGTACCAGGGCGATCAGCAGGCGCCACGGGGCCAGCGTAGGAGCGTAGGCAATTGCCGCCGACGACGCGGCGGAGACGCTGATGGCAATGGTGAGGCTGAAATCGACCACCAGCGCGCCGATCGGAAGGAAGGACCAACCGTCTCCGAAAGCATCGCCGACGGCGGCAGAGGCGCCGCCGCCCTTGGGGTAGCGAATCACCAGCTGCCGGTAGTTCAGCACCACCAGGGCGATGATCGCCACTACCAGGCTCATGGTGGGTACCAGCAACGCAAGGTCGCCGTGGAGTGCCCGCAGTGCCGCCTCCACCGCATAGGCCACCGAGGACACGGGGTCCGCCATAACGGCGAAAGCGAAACCAGCCAGCAGGAGGAAGCGCGAACGCTTCACCGCCGGAAGTCCGGAACCGCCCCGCCGGACTTCATTGTCAGCCACGTCTGGGCCCCGTTCCAATTACCCTAGTGGTCCCGGTGGGATTCCTGCAGGGGCTTGATGAACCAGCCCGGACTGCTCCGGGCCTTAGGGCAGCACTGGGATTGCATTCGTGGCATCGCTGGGGGTATCGCGGATGGACTGCCAGGCATGCCCGGGCACGGCAAGCCGAAGATGTGCAGGTCCCCCCGCTCGTCAATCTCCCCGGCGCAGTTCTGGTGGCCCCAGAATTCGGCAACGCCGTCTGCCGCGAAGACGGCGTTGCCGAAGAAGTCGTCATAGTGCGCGTGGGTTTTGACGACGACCACCGGCATTGTGACATTGTCTCTCCAAACCTCCGGCGAGCTGCTGCGTTCGTCTTGAGCTCGATTCTACGCACCGGCTTTGGAGTTCCCGGAGGCCGAATGCCGGGCTTCCACATTTCTCCATTCGTTACCTCACTGAAGGCCAAGAGGTCATGCGTCTGTGATGATGTGTGTTGCAGCTGACCCGCGAAGGCGACACCGGCACCGTCGGGTTAGGCCCATTCCGCGAAGACCCCTCAAATCGTCCCATTTAGCGGTCGATCACCGTGCCCAGAAAACGCGCAGCCACGGCCCGTGCAGTGACTGGCCTAGGCGATGTACGTAAGACCCGCACGATCAAATGCACGGTGACGGGGGGACTACTGCAACCATGATCCTCATGACTGGAATGAAGATCGGTTATGCCCGGGTCTCGACTAACGACCAGGACCTTACCGCCCAACGCAATGCCCTAGTTGCTCTGGGTGTAGAGGAGAACCAGATCTTCGTCGATCACGGACTTACTGGAGCCAACCGGGTGCGCCCTGGGCTCCGTGAAGCGATGGCGGCATGCCGAGCCGGCGATACCCTCGTGGTGACCAAATTGGACCGTTTAGCGCGTTCCCTTTCCGATGCCCGGGACATTGCCGACGAGCTGACGGCCAAAGGAGTAGTCCTCAGTCTCGGCGGCAGCACCCACGATCCGACTGACCCGGTAGGCCGGCTGCTGTTCAACGTCCTGGGAATGGTGGCCGAGTTTGAGGCGGATCTGATCCGGGCGCGCACCCGCGAGGGCATGGCGGTCGCCAAAGCGAAGGGCCGGCTGAAAGGCAAGCAGCCCAAATTGTCCAAGACGCAGCGGAAGCATCTCCTGGCACTGCACGACGCTGGTGAGCACACGCAGGCAGAATTAGCCGAACTGTTCCGGGTATCCCGGACGACGGTGTACCGCGAGCTCCAAAGGCGCATCACGTGAAGACCGATGCGGCGCCCCCTGTTGAGAGTGCGACTTAGGCTGTAAAAAGACCGCCATTCCCTGGACGCCCGCGTCAAAGGACGCACCGCCGAGGACGCCGCGCGACGCGCAACGTCTACAGTCACCAGCAAGTCCGTTCTGCACGCGAGAGCACCACAAAGTAGAGGGGAAACCGCGCGTCACCTGAAGACTCCGGCTTCCGGCCTTCGCCCAGCTAGCGCCCAGGTCTACTGCACGGACCTCGCTTCGCTCGGGCTGTAGAAGCGTTTTTCTGTTTTTGCTGCTGTCCTCCGGATCGTACGTGCCCGCTCCACCGGCTCAACCGTCCTGCGGACGGCTGCGCAGCCAATGGGTTGTGTCGGCGCTTCGCTTATTTCCTCTCACAATCCATCCGCTGCTTGCACTTCGGGTTGCCCCGGCTCCGTCGGGCACAGCTACGCGCTGCTCCGCCAGCAGGCAAAAACGACCGGGGGAGAGGGGAAGCTGGCCGGTCACCATAGCCGCCCCACCCACCGGATCCTCAGCAAAGGACGAGAAAACCATGAACGATCGCATTGCACGCGCAGCCCTGACCCGACTCTTCGAACCCGGCGACCGTGTCGGCCGGGCCCTTGTGGGCAGGCTCGGCGCGTACGCCGTGTTGAGGCTTGCCACCGGCGCGCAGGCCGTACACCCCATTCCGGAGGCCACGGCCGAAGAACTGTCAGAAGCGTTGAAGCGGTGGGCTCCGCGGGTTCCGGAGGTTGACCCGGAGAAGGACCTGGCCACCATCGAACGCCTGGGCGGCGGGTTCCTCATCCCAGGAGATGAACACTGGCCGGAGGGCTTGGATGATCTGCCCGACGCGCCATACGGGCTTTGGTACCGGGGCAACATCGACAACGGCATCCCGGCGCCTTCGAAGTGTGTGGCCCTGACCGGTTCCCGGGACTCCACCAGCTACGGCGCCTCCGTTACAGGGGATATGGCCTACGGGCTGGCCCAACGTGGAATCTGCGTGGTCTCGGGCCTTGCGTACGGCATCGATGCGCACGCGCACCGGGCCGCGTTGGCCGGAAGCCAGGGAGACGGACCGGCGACCCTTGCGGTATTGGCCGGAGGCCTTGACCGTGACTACCCGTCCGGTAATGCTGACCTCGCGGCCGCGATCCGCGGCAACGGCCTGACCCTCTCAGAGCTTCCGCCCGGTTCCGCCCCGACCCGGTACAGGTTCCTGCAGAGAAACCGCATCATCGCCGCCCTTGCAGGGGTGACCTGTGTCGTGGAGGCCCGCTGGCGCTCAGGGGCGCTGAACACCGCACACCACGCCGAGACCATTGCCCGGCATGTCGCGGCCGTCCCCGGGAGCGTGCACAGTGCCAACTCGGCAGGATGCCACAGGCTCCTGAAGGAAGGCGCCGCGGTGCTGGTGTCCGATGCGGCCGAACTGGCCGAACTCCTCGCAGGCTAGTCCCTTCAGGTGGCCGTCCCGTTGCCGGGGCGGTCACCGGTGGCGGTCCGCCGTCGTGGCCGGCTTGCGCTGTGGGTCGGCGGCGGACCGCCACTCGCACACTTAGTGCCGGCGACCGGGGGCGCGCGGCCGCCGATGCCAGGGACGCCGAAAGAAGACCCGGGGTGCTGATGGAGGGTTCGCAGGGCTCACCAGGAAAAGGGCGTCCGCTGGCGCGGCCGGCTGTGGGGCCAGTGCCGGCTCCGCAGGGCTCCGCCGCCTCTGGCCCTGTTCTGTCTACGACGATGCTCCTATAGTCGTCAAATTGCTGTTGATCGTGCTTTTTAGTGGTTGGCTCGCTCAGCTGGTGCGGACGGTGGGAGGCAGGGGTTGGCTGCGTCGTAGGTGGGCGGCCGTTATTGCCAGCCAGGTCCAAGCGAGGACTACGGCTGCTGTGAAGCTAAGAACGATGACGGCTGACGTTGACCCGCTGGCAATGCCGACGAAGGCGGCGAGAAAGAGGATTCCGGTAGCAAGGGAGAATGCTCCGAGCCTCCGGTTTTCGGATGTGTAGAACCGGCGGGCCATAACGCAGCAGGCAGCGATGAAGGCGGCAAAGCCAATCCCTGCGGTAACGAAGTGAAGAAACCCGTGGAGGGACCCGGAGATAGGGGGTCCGGGAGGTGCGCCTTGAGGGAATCCGTTCATGGGATCGGCGGTGAAAATCCCCGCACCCACTAATCCGGCACCGTAGATTCCGACGAGAACCGGCCCCCAGGTGGCTCCTCGTCCGGGGTTGAGTGCGCGACGGAATCCGACGGCGGTCAGGAGGGTTAGGGCGCCGGTGAGGATCAGGTTTGTGGTTTGCATCCAGCCTAGGTCGCCGTTGGCTAGGACGCTGAGGTCGTTATGTGCCGCGTCGAAGCCCGGGCGAAGAAACGCCTGGGCATAGCTGACCAGAAGGTATAGGGGGCCGGCGGTGATGCCACAGGCCAGCAATACCCGCGTGGCAGAGGAGGCGGGCGGGCGTCGTTGGGATCCCTGATGTTCGGTCTGATAGCTGATTTTGGGCATGGTCTATTCCGGTCTGTGGGCGAAATGAATTTGGTGAGAGTGGTCAACGGGTCAGTTGGTGAAGAACCCGCGGAGTTCGGCTGCCATTGCTGCGTCTGAGACTTGGTGTGTTTGGCCCTCGAGGGTGCGGTGAAGGGCCTGGGGGATCGCGGCGGCTGTTGTTGCTTGAGCTGAGGTCATGACCGGGGCGGCTTTTCCACCGACCATGACAAGGGTCGGCACCGTGATTTTGGCGAACCGGCCGGTGGGTGCGGTGAAGTTGTTGGTAACGGCAATTTCATTGGGGAGGGTGTTGGCGGCGTCCTTTTGGCTCTTCCAGATCTTTGGCATGAGGCGCAGCATGAGGGGCACAAATGCAGGGACGCCGATCATCTTGACCAAGAAGTAGGAGACCATCGCGCCGCGCTTGTTTTGGGCGAGCAGTGAGTTCAGGTGCCCGGCGTGGTCGACGGGCGTTCCGTCGACGTTCCCGATTCCCGTGTAGGGGGCCTCGTAGGTGGCGAGCTTGCGCATCGGGATACCCGCCGCTGCTGCTTCGAGGGCGAGGGCCGCACCGGAGGAGATGCCATAGACGTAGGGGTCTCCGCCCGCATGGGTGATGACGGCGGCTAGGTCTTCGATTTCGCGTTCCACGGAGTAGGGCCGTGTATCACCGCTGTCGCCGCGGCCGCGACGGTCGTAGAAGTACACGGTGAAGGAGTCGGCCAGCGTGGTGGCCAGGGCCCGCGCCGGGCCGAAGGACCGGCCGCAGAAGGCGCCGTCAACCAGGACCAGGGAGGGGCCGGAGCCGATGTGTTCGACGGAGATGGGGGTTCCGTCCGCTGAGGTGATCTGGGTGACCTGGCTTTGGGCGGCGCTGGTTTTCATGCTGTGGGCCTTTCGAGGAGGGTGTCGAGTTTGGTGAAGGACAGTATCCATCCGGCGTGGGTCATGTCCCGGATCTCGTCGGTGAACGGGCCTTGATGGAGGGTCATGCGCGTCCGGTCGCCGTGATCGTGGAACTGAAGCCGCAGCACGACGTCGTCCACGGGCCCAGCCTCGGTCAGCGCTGTCAGTTGAATCTCGAGGGATTCCGGTGCCTGAAAGGCGGTGATGCGCCCCCGGATGGGGTGGCTGGCCCCGGTAGCGTTGTCGACCATGGTCAACTCCCACCGGCCCTGCTCCACGAGCTCCACGATGATGCTGTCCACGGGTACGTGAACTCCTTCAGGCCCGAACCATGAGGCGAGGAGTTGGGGTTCGGTCCAGAACCGCCAGACCGTGTCCCTGGGGGCGGCGAAAGAGCGGGAAATGAAAACATCGTGTTCTGTGACTTCCTGCTGGCGCCCCTCAGACATCTCGGCCCTTTCCCGTAGGTGGGGTGTCGCGCTGAAACGAGGCCAGCGCGCCGTCGAGTTTGTCGAAGGACTCACCCCAAAACTTCTTGTACCGCTCCATGTACTCGCTCGCTTCCTTAAGCCGGTCGGGCTCCAGATGACTGAACCGGGCAGTCGCTACCCGGTTCCGGGAGATCAGGCCAGCATTTTCCAATACCTTCAAATGCCTCGAAATCGCCGGTTGGCTGATCCTGAAAGGCGCCGCGAGGTCGGACACCTGCGCGTCACCGTCAGCGAGCCGCTGCAGAATAGCCCGCCGAGTCGGATCGGCCAACGCCGCGAACACTGCACTCAATTCATCAACCATCAAAACCATAACCTTGTCGTTATATAACCTTGTGGTTTTAGAGTAAGTCTGGTTTGAGTAAAGCGTCAAGCCTTGAGTCTCAGCTAACGGCGCCCGGTAACGCATTTGTCCTTGCTGCAGCTGTCGTCGGAGGTGTGCGGCGTGGCATTTCGGCCTGGTCGATGAGCCATTTCCGGTAGGCGCCGGCCAGGGCATCGTTGCGGATATGTCCGCGTTCCAGACGCGAAATGATGGAAACCCATTGACCAAGTTCGCCGGCGACGGTCGTTAAGGTCATGCCGAGGTCTGTCCGCCTGCGGCGGAGGTCGGAGTTGTCGGGTGCGGGCCGGGGATTGGTGATCTGACGGTAGATTTCCCTGGCTGCGTAGCGTTTGAGGCAGCGCATGATTTCGCGTTTGCTCTTTCCCTCTGACGTGCGTTTAGCCACGTACTCCTTGGTCCGTTGGCACGAGCCCATGCGCACCAGAACAACCTGGTGCAAGGCATTATTGGCGCTGCGGTCGCCGCCCCTGCTGAGCCGGTGGCGGGTTGTCTTGCCCGATGAGGCTGGCACCGGGGCGACGCCGACGAGCGAAGCGAACTGGGCCTCGTTCCCCAGACGGTCCGGATTGTCCCCGACGGTGATCAACAACTGGCTGGCCACTTCGGTTCCGACTCCTGGGAGATCACAAAGCATCGGAGCATAGCCGTCCAGGATTTCCTTGAGTGCAGCGTCAGCAGCCGCGATTTCCGTTCCCAGCGCTTGGCATCGGGCTGCCAACGCCTTGAGCGTCAGCAGAGTCACGTACTCGGGGTCAGCCATATGCCCGGAAGGTCTCGTGCGCTGCAGGGCAGGAATCAGCGCTGAGGTGGCCAGCGCCCGGTATTTCGCCCGGATCTTGTCCGGGGCTGAAACGAGGAGCGCCTTGATCTGGTTGATGGCCGCAGTGCGGGCCTTGATGGCTGATGCGCGCCCGGAACGTACGATCCGCAGGCATTCGACGGGGCCGTCTTTGGCCTTAGGGATCGCCTTGGTCCGCCCCTCGAGCACGGACTTGGCGGCCTGGTAGGCATCCAACGGGTCTGACTTCCCTTTGAGGCGACGGGCGGCCCGGTTCGGGCGGTTTACCTCCAGCACGGTGAGCCCTTCACCCCGAAGAGTTCGGGCGAGTTCGGCACCGTAGGAGCCTGTTCCTTCGACCCCGACGGCTACGACTGTGCCGTAGGAAGTGATGAAGTCGATGATTTTCCGGTATCCGGATCCCACGGCCAGGAATTCCCTGTCTGCAAGGGGTTTGCCGTGTTCGTTGATCACGGCTACGTGGTGTGTGTCGGCGTGGGTGTCGATACCCGCGATGACTTTTATTGGTTCGCTTGCCAAGATGGAAATTGCCCCTCAGTCGCGTCGAATGCTGATTGATCGGGCGCGGGCCAGGTGGGCAGACAAAACGGTAATGGGACTGGTCGTATCAGGCTCCTATGAGGTCATGTCCGCCTGGCCCGACACCCCTTTTAACGGACCTTGAGCCGGCGGACAGATCGTCGGGAAGACAGTGCCGCCTGGTACGTCAATTTTTGGCTGGGTCACGCCGGCTCAAGGACTGTTCCAGTATTACCGTTTTGGCTGCTGTCCTGTCGGATTGTACGTGTCCGCTCCGGCCGGTCCAGCCCCTCCTTCGTCGGGGCCTGCGGCTCAGGAAATGTCCCTGCGGCGCTCCTAATTCGTTGTTAAGCAGCTTCTCGCGGGTCATTTCGGTTGGTTTGCCGGGGGCTGTCTTCAGGGTTCTGCGGCACAATCCGCTGGTGCGACGCCTACGGCGCTCTTGGGTCTTTGAATCCTCGACGCAGAGCGGCGCGT
>NZ_JBFRGZ010000019.1:0-160871 GCF_052115605.1 Arthrobacter sp. 2MCAF15
GGTGACAGCCTTGCGTTCACTCATCGAAAGCTCCATGGCTCACACTGCCGAAGCGGCGGACACCACCCCCGACGGACACGCCGCCACGCGGGCATTCTCAGATGATTCCTCGAAAACCGCTACGCGGGCATCTTTGATGAGTCAACTCGCTCCCTTGACTTTCGTCCTGGATGAGGCCACTGTGGGGTCCCGAGGGCAGCGTCCCCGGTTGAAGATCGGCCGGGGGGCGACAAGGAAAGCGCATGGCGACCCCCGTAGCGCAAGCCCCGCAGCATTGGCCTGGCGCCCGCCGCCGGCACGCCTTTCCCGGGTCGCCAGTGAGTCCGCTGCCGCCCTTTCATGGCGCGCCCGCCTAAGGGGAGGCCGGGATGAGTACCGTCGAGGAAAGCAAACAAGGTGCAGCCGGCAGCCCGCCGGTAAAGGCCGGGGAGTTCCGGCTCGAGGTTGTAGTGGTGCCGGTTTCGGACGTCGACCGGGCCAAGCGGTTTTATGAGGGTCTGGGCTGGCGGTTCGATGCCGAAGCTGCCGTCGCGGATGGTTACCGGCTGATGCAGTTCACGCCGCCAGGTTCCGGCTGCTCGATCATATTTGGCGAAGGGGTCACCACGGCGGCGCCGGGCTCAGCCCAGGGCCTGCACCTCGCGGTGTACGACATCGACCAGGCCCGCACTGACCTCATCGCGCGCGGGGTCGAAGTCAGCGGGATCTTCCACGACGCCACGGGCGTCTTCCATCATGCCGGAACCGAAGGGCGGGTGGACGGGCCAGCTCCCGAACACAGGGATTACGGCTCTTTCGCATCCTTCAGCGACCCGGACGGCAACGGCTGGGTCCTCCAGGAGATCAAGACCCGACTTCCGGGCCGCTGAAGCATCCAACGCTGAAAGGAGAGTCTGATGGCCACGACTTACGAATCCGTGGGCGACCTTGCGGAAGCCCTGAGGCGGGCCGCGAAAGCACACGGCAAACACGAGGAACTCACGGGCCAGGAAGACCCGGACTGGCCCGACTGGTACGCGCTCTACATGGTGCGCGAGCACGCCGGGGAGGAGTTGCCGACATGAACAGCGACTACGACGTGATCGTGATCGGCGCCGGATCCCCCGGCGAACACTGCGCGGGCGCCCTCGCCGAGGGCGGCCTGCGTGTGGCCGTCGTGGAGCGCGAACTGGTCGGCGGCGAATGCTCGTACTGGGCGTGCATCCCGTCCAAGACGCTGCTGCGGCCCGGTGAAGCGGTCCATGCCGCACGCCAGGCGGCCGCCACCGCCGCGGCGGACATCGAGGCGGCCTTGGCCTGGCGGGACTTCATGGTCTCGGATTATTCCGACGCCGGACAGGAACGCTGGCTGGCCGATAACGGCATCGACCTGCTGCGCGGCACGGGCCGCCTCGCCGGTCCCGGCGTCGTCGAGGTCGACGGCGTGCGGCACACCGCCAGCCACATTGTCCTCGCCAACGGCGCCGATCCCGTCGTGCCGCCCGTCCCGGGCCTGCGCGGGCTCGACGGCGTCTGGACCAGCCGCGAGGCGACGTCCATGAAGGCCGCCCCGCGCCGCCTGCTTATCCTCGGCGGCGGCCCTGTCGGCGTCGAAATGGCCCAAGCCGTGCGCCGATTCGGTGGCGAGGTGGCAATCATCGACAGGTCCGCCCATGTCCTCGGCCGGGAGCCGGCGCCGCTCGGCGAGGCCCTCGGCGAGGTATTGATTGGTGATGGCATCGAACTCGTGCTGCCGGCCAGTTCCACCGCGGCACGGCGAGATCGCGGGGACTACGTTGTCGAGATCGACGGCCAACGCGAGTTGCGCGGCGACCGGCTGCTCGTCGCCACGGGCAGGCGCCCGCGTATCCAGGCGATCGGCCTGGAGACCGTCGGCGTTGAGCCAGATCCGCACGGAGTCCCGGTCGATGCCCACCTTCGCGTGGCGGACGGGCTCTGGGCGATCGGCGACGTCACCGGGATCTGGCCGCTGACCCACGTAGGGAAGTACCAGGGCGATGTCGTCGCCGCGAACATCCTGGGTGAGCCGCGGGAGGCAAACTACGAGGCCGTTCCCCGGGTCACCTACACGGACCCGCAAGCCGCGGCGGTCGGCGCCGTCGACGGCCGCTTCAGCGCCACCGTCCCCGTCTCCGAGGTGTCCAAGACTGCGACCTACACACGTGCTTACGCCGAGAGCAATGGCTTCCTGACCCTCCTCAGCGACGGCGAACAGCTGACCGGTGCGTACGCTCTCGGCCCGGAGGCCGGCGAGTGGCTGCAGCAGGCGACACTGGCGATCCGGGCCCACGTTCCGCTCGATGTGCTGAGGGACACGATCCAGCCGTTCCCGACGTTTTCGGAAATCTACGTCTCCGCGCTGAAGGCACTCCGCGAGGAAATCGCGGCCGCCCGCTGGCCGGTTGGCGCTGGACCATCCCCGGCGGAATGAGAGGAGGCGATCCGATGAGCACCGCAGCTGGCTGTCGCCGGCTAAGGCCGAAGCCTGGACGGGTTGACTTTCCAGGGTCCCTCTGCCGATTCTCGGTTTGGGCCGTAAGCTAAACGTGGAATCCGATCGAGGCATGGACTGATTGGACGGCGCTCGCTCCCTCTCCGACCGCTGCGGCCACGCGCTTCATTGAGCCCTTGCGGACGTCGCCCGCGGCGAACACCCCAGGGATGCTGGTTTCAAAGGGCAGCGGCCGTCGCCCGAGAGACGACCAGCTTCCACCGAGTTCCGACAGGTCCAGGTCCGAGTCGGTCAGGATAAATCCTTCGTTGTCGAGCGCGACTCCGTTCAGCCAGGCGGTTGCGGGAACTGCGCCGATGAAGCAGAAGAGTCCCGCGCACTCGACAATCGCCCGGATTCCCGACTCCCTTGCCGTTATCTCAACAGCAGCGAGGTGGGATTGACCCTGGAGGCCCGATACCTCTGTCGCGGTGTGGATAGAGACCAGCGGTTCGGCGGCCAGCCGGTCCACAAGATAGCGGGACATGTCAGCTGCGAGATCAGCACCGCGAACGACGAGATGGACGGCACTTCCGCGCGACGCGAGATACAGCGAAGCCTGACCGGCTGAATTCGCGCCGCCGACAACTGTGACCGGCTTACCGGCACACCATTTGGCTTCGAGTTCGGTTGCAGCGTAGTAGATTCCGGCGCCTTGGAACTTCTCCCAGTCCGTCAGGGGCAGAGACCTGTACCTGGCGCCGGTGGAGATGATCACGGCGCGGCTTTCGAGGCTGGTGCCGTCGGTCAGCGCGAGACGGATTACGCCGGTGTCAACGTCGAGTGCTGTGACCCCGCACGGTGCCGATAGCTGAGCGCCGAACTTGAGTGCCTGCACGATCGCCTTCCCTGTCAGGTCAGTCCCGCTTATGCCCGTGGGGAACCCGAGATAGTTCTCGATTCGCGAACTTGCCGCAGCTTGTCCACCAGGACCGATCGCGTCGAACAAAACAGTTGCGAGCCCCTCAGATGCACCATAGACCGCAGCGGCAAGTCCCGCCGGGCCTGCGCCAATCACTGCCAGATCCACCTTTTGGTCGGCCGCTCGACGGTATGAGAGTCCGAGTTCGCGGGCCAAGATCTTTGCAGTCGCGCGGCGCATCACGTTGCCGGGAGTGATAACGACCGGGAGGTCCCCTGTCTCCGCCTGCACGGCCCGCATGAGTGCCTGCCCGGCAATGGAATCAGCTTCAAAATAGAGATGGGTGAGTCGCAATCGCGCCGCGAATGTCCGGAGTTCCAGTGAAGCTGCGGACAGACGGCTACCGACGATCTCCACGACTCGGGCAGCTGCATTGCTGCGAAGGAGTTCCCTCCGTGCGAGAAAGTCGGCTTCGACCCAGAGGTGCGCTTTGGGGTAGCCGACCATCACTGTCTCCTGATCGAACCGGGTCAGGAATGAGACCGCGTTCGGGTTAGCTGCAACGTCGTAGCCGGCCGTGGACTCCCGGGCCGGCACGTCGGTGGTCAAGGTGCGCGAGCGGGCGTCGAGGTAGAACTTCGTGGACACGACGTCCTTTGGCGGGAATGCGTCCGCGGGTACCCCGGTCTGGTCGCCGCCTTCGAGGTCGAGGACTGAATAACGCACACGCGGCGTGGTTTCCCAGCCGTTGTTCTCATCTTTCAAGTAGCGGTCGAAGAATCGGCGCAGGTCCTCTACGTTGGCTTCGTCGTAGTAGTCCGGCCATTCCTGTCCGTTGTGGATCCGCAGCCATTTTTCCTCTGAAGCGATTCGGCGCCAGGCGCGGAACGTTCCCGCCGTGTGGAGTGTGTTCGAGTAGCTGGCCACGATGTACGCCGGTATGGTGATGCGATCAAAGGCGGGAATCTTGTTCTCCCACAGCTCGTTCATCAACGGATAACGCGCCGCTTCGGAGAGGATGTCTTCTTTCTGGTTCTTACCGAAGAAGCTGCCTTCCTGCAGCTGCTGAGCAAAGCCGGTATCGGGCATGCCGCCGCGCATCACAAGATCCCGGTAGACATCACTCACGCCCTCCCACGGGTTGATCGCCGCCAAGTGTGGTGGCTGCTCGGCCGCTGTGAACCACTGAGAGGCGGCCAGGTAGGACGTTCCGCTCATGCCCACCTTGCCGGAGCACCAGGACTGTTCCGCGAGCCACTCGATCAGGTCGTAGCAGTCGCGCCCTTCCTGGCGATCCCAGAGCACGCTGTCGCCCTCGGAGTCGACCACGCCGCGGATATCTGGGTTGCAAACCGCGTACCCCCGCGCGCACCAGTACGCCGGATCCGGGGCCTCGAACTTTTCCAGACCTGAGACGATGCTGTTGTCCAGGCCTACCAGGCCGAAGACCCCCATCACGCTGGCGGAGGTCCCTTGGCCTTTGCCGTACGGACTCCACGCCACGATGACCGGCACGATTTCAGCACCGACGGGACGAAATACGTCGACGTGGATCGTCACACCGTCGCGCAACTCGACGGCAACATCCTTCTCGAAAACAACATCGACCGGCAGAGGCCGGAACTGAGGCGCTACCTGGAAGCCCGCCTCCAGCGTTCGGGTGCTCGGATCGAAACCGGTCAGCAGACCCGTGCGGGCTGCCGGCAGCGGATGGGATGGGACGAAGATCTTCTGCTCTGCGCTCATAACGGGCTCCTTTTGGCTCGTGCCCCTGGGACAACTCTCGATTCGATGCGAGCGTACGCCGTGTCAGTCAGTTAAATCAACAGCTGTTGAGAAAACTGTCGAATCGAACTAGATTTGGGGTATGACGATCAACGACAACACGGCACCCAAGGTGCGCCGGGGGCGGCGGCCAGGAACGTCGAACACGCGCCAGGACATACTCGAGGCCGCTCGTGCACGTTTTGCGAACGACGGGTTTGCCGCCACTACGATTCGGCTCGTTGCCGCGGACGCCTCGGTGGATGCATCCCAGGTGATGCAGTTCTACCGCTCCAAGGACGAGCTCTTTGCCGCCGTCATGGCCATTCCGCCCGAGGCGCTTGAGCGGTTCAATACGGCGTTCGAAGGGCCCGACGACGACCTGGGCGAACGGGTCGTCCGCGCCTACCTGGCCGCTTGGGAGGGGGCGCAGGAAGTGTCGGAGCCCCTCATGGCGATGCTGCGCGGTGCGATCGTCAACGAAAGCGCTGCCGAGCAGCTGCGCAGCTTCATCCAGTCCCGACTCCTCGAGGGAACCCGCCAACGCATGGACACCGACGCCGCGCTGCGCGCGGGCCTTGCCTCATCCATGCTCGTCGGTGTCGTCACGGGCCGGCAGATCATCGGCGTACCCACACTCCTCTCGGCAGGAACCGAAGAACTCGTCGCTGTCCTGGCACCGGCCATCCAACAAATCCTGGTACCGCACCCGCCTCGAGCCGAACCGGCCAACCGCCCATGAGCCAGATCGACGCCCACGTGTACTGACGCGAAACTCCCGCCTATCGAAGCGGGGCCGGACGCGAACTCTGCGCCAAGCCCCTCGCGTGAAGTGATCGCCGGGCGTCGTTCGCTAACGTCGCGGAGACTCGGCAGCCTGGCCGCCACTCAGGTCTGGCGTCCCCGTGCCCTCTGATTTCCTCAGGGCTGGGCCTCTGTGGAGGCGGCGTGCGCGCCGGGGTCCGCGCCGCCGGCGCGCTGCACGTCGGACGGCACTGGCTCGTCGTCCGGCCGGCGAAAATAGAGCCACGCCGCGACTCCCGCAGTCACTGCGACAGCTGCCACCCCGGCGATCATCCATGCTTTCCCGGATGCCGTCTGCCACGACGCAACCCTGGCGGGTGACTTAGCTGGCGGAACAACTCTCGGCGCAACGCGTTTCAAGCCCTCCTGAACACGGGGAGCCAAAGTTTCCACTCCGCCGGCGAGCTCCTCAGCGAGCCGCCGAAGACCGGTCTGGATCATCGGGGAAGCAGACTCAATTCCGGCATCGAGCCCCGCCACCACTCTTTTCAATGCCGCCTCGACCTCGGGAGTGGCCCACTCCCTTCCTTGTGTGAGCTGAGACACGAGAATCTCTGAAACATGGCGGACCTGATCCGCCTGGTCCGTGGGTTTTGCCGTGCGCATGAGGGCCTCCTCGATGTGATGGATCCCCCTAGCCTACGGCGGCCAGCGCCAGCGAAACAGGCCCCCGGCCGCCGTCAAACCGATGGACGCCGCAAGGTTCCCGAGATTACCGAGACCGCCGCCGTCGCCGATCTTCAGTCAGCAGCAGGCAGCTGAGGCACCTGATCGACGCCGGAATCGGCGTCGCCCTGGATGACTACGGGACAGCGCATTCGTCCCCGGTCATCTCGCGGCCCCTTCCCCCGACCAGCTCGACACTGCTCAGCGGGAGAAACAGGCAGGCTGTCACCGACGGCCCACCAACCGGCCGCCCTCTCCTGTTCACGCAGCGTTCACGCCCCGGGCGTAGGCTGGCCGCGTGAAAGAGTTCACGGACCGGCATCCCGTCATGGATCGGGCATCAGGCTGGACCCACCTGCAGACCGGCCAGGCGGTGACCGCCGCCGAACAAGGACACCCTGCGAGCGCCGGAACCATCGATGACATCACCCCGGATGCACTCATCCTCTGGGTCGGGCTGCCCGGGGCCTCCCCGCGCCGCCTGTTCATGTGCACTGACCAGGTGAAAATCCTCCCCATCCACTAAGGCCGCGTGCATCGGGGCGAACCAAGCGCCTCCGGATCAAGTGAGCCCAGGACTGGAAGGGCATGTCATGGCCGACTCAGGCAAACTTTTCAACCATTCGACCTCCGGGCACGGCGTCTTCCTTCTGGACGACCACGAAGTCGTCCGCTTGGGTCTGCGCCGCCTTCTTGCACAGGCCGGAATTCCCGTGCTGGGCGAAAGCGCATCCGCGCGGCAGGCGGTGCGGCGGATTCCGGCCCTGCGCCCGCAACTCGCCATCCTCGATGATCATCTCCCGGATGGCACCGGCGCTGGCGTGTGCAGGGCTCTCCGGGCCGCCGACCCGTCGATCCGCTGCCTCATCCTGGTCGACACGGCGGACGAGGACGCATTGATGGCGGCGGTGCTCTCCGATGCCTGGGGATGCCTGTCCAAGCAGGATGATAATCGCGAACAGCTGAGGTTGATCCGCCGCGCACTGGCCGGGGGCTTGGCCTTTAGCAACAGGTTCCGGCACCTTCTCCAACAGAGCGGAACCTCCCCTCAGAATCTGCCGCCGGAGAGCAAGCTCCATAGCCTGACCAGGCAGGAAACAAATGCTGTCATAGGCCTCGGTAAAGGGATGAGCAACCGACAGATCGCTCAGGACCTGAAAATCACCGAGAAGTCCGTCAAGAACCTTGTCGCCAGCGCCCTGGCCAAGCTCGGGATGGTCGGCAGAACCCAGGCCGCCGTCTTTATCGCTACCTCGGCGGACCGGACACGTGGGCCAGGCTACGGCTACCTCCGATCCTCTGAGATGACCGCTCGAGCCGCTGCCGCGCTGGAGAACTGCACCCACGATGGCGCGGTACGGATCGATGATGCCTCCCGAGCCAAAGCCCTTGGCGCCCTGGCAGCGGCACTTACCGATTTCAGGACCGTCCGCAACTCCGGGCCGAGATCCGCTGAGATGGCTACTACCCCGGCGGCCTTCCCGGCAGGCCGTCCGTCAAACGCCTTAGGCCGGTGGCCCGGGATCCGTGATGGCAATGCCCGGGATCCCCGGCGGCCCCGCCATGAAATAGCTGCCCCCTGATTCGCGTCTGACGGCGTTGCCGGCGAGGCCGGGTCGAAGCCGGCGCCGTCGTGGTAGATATCCAGCGTTAGGCGCGGGCGGCCTCCCCGGCGTTGCTGCTCCGTCGCCTGCGCCAGCCGGGTCAGTCGGGCGGGGCGCCGGACTTCGCGGGGACCAGGTTGACGGGGAGCATGAACGCTGCCACGAGACCGACGAGTCCCAACACGGCGAGGGTGATCATCGCGGCACCGTAGGACCAGGTCAGGAGGATCGTCCCCGCCACGGCGGTGCCGATCGACGAGCCCAGGTTCGACACGCTGCGCGACAGGCCGGAGATCTCACCCTGCAGCTCATCTGGGAAGCTCGACTGGACCAGGTTGACGGACGGGGTCAGCATCGCCCCCACTCCCAGCCCGATCAGCAACAGCCCGGGGGCGAAGGCCCATGCGGTCGGATTCCCTTGCACCATGGCGATGAGTAGTGCGATCCCGCACAGCGTGACGCTGAAGCCGACGATGACCAGGGTACGTTGCGTGTGCCTCTTCGCGAGCCGCTCTGCCGCGATCGATGAGACGAGGATCCCGGCGGTGGCCGCCGTAAAGATCACACCTGTCTCGATCGCGTTGTATCCGCGCACGACTTGAAGGTAAGCCGACACGGTGAAAGAGGTCCCCAGCAGGATCAGCCATTGCACGTTCTGCGTGATGAGGCCGAGATTCGATGTCCGATTCCGGAAAAGCCCGGTGGACAGCAGCGGCTGCTCGCCTCTACGCTCCTTGGCGCGCACGTGGGCGAAGAACCAGAGCAGAAGCAGCGCGCCGGCCACCATGAAGACCACCATCAGCAGCAGGTCGTTGTCCGCCAGCATGATGCCTGTGACGAAGACCACCAGACCAGCGGCAGAGAGGACAGCCCCCATGGAGTCGAACGGCTGACTCGGATCCGCAGGCAACGGGTCCTGCACTGCGCGGCGGCTCAGCAAGATGATGATCACGATGATCAGTGCCTGGAAGATGAAGGCCGCCCGCCAGCTGATCGCGGTGGTGATGAGCCCGCCAATCAGCGGCCCCGCGGCCGCCCCGATTCCTCCCATGCCGCTGATCACTCCGAAGGCCCAAGCACGGGAGGTCACGTCCGTGAACAGCATGGTCGTCAGAATATAGACCGGTGGGATCAGAAGGGCCGTACCGATACCTTCAAGGATCGAGTTGCCGACTATCAACACGAACAGGTTCGGCGCCACCGCACTCATCACCGCACCGACCCCGTACAGCGAGAGGCCGATGATGAATAGTCTCTTGCGGCCACAGATGTCGGTCAGCTTGCCGCCCGGAATCATCAGTGCGGCCATGACCAGCAAGAAGATCGTGATGGCTGCCTGGATTCCTTCGACGGTTGTGTTCAGATCCTTGCTCATGTCGTTGATCATGACGTTCATGTTCGAGCCCGCGAAGCTGCAGATGAACTGCGCCAAGGCGAGCGGCACGAGGACCCTGCGCAGTTCCTGCTTCGTCCGTCCCGTGACGATGTTTCCGGCCATTCCAAACTCCTTTCGAGGTGTCCGCGATGCCTCCCACGGCCGACCGTCGGAGCGCTGGAGTGGGAGGGTGGCGACCGTCGACCGTCTCACCGGACGGCACAAGGGCAGGCGCCTAGGGGCCCGTCAGTCGTTGTTGCCGCGTTCTGGCGATCGGTCGAGGCGGAGCAGATGCCATTGCCAGGCCTCGAGTCGGACGAACAGCCCGTCGCTGAGATCGTTACCGGCGCGGTCGAAACTTATTTCCCGGGTCGGGTCCGTCAGCTGCCACCGGTGACCGCGCAGATCCGGCCACGGTGCCCTCACATGACCTGTTGCGGGCGCATCGCTCAGATTCACCACGATCAGCCACCGAGTGGCACCGTCCCAGCTCCAGGCGACGAGATTTTCGAAGCTGTTGTCCCCCGGCCACCCCGACCGTTCACACAATTGCCAGCGCCCGTCCCGAAACGTCGGGTCAGCGACAGCCGCCAAGAGCCGGCGGTAAAAGGCGGCCAGCTGGTCATCGGCCGGCTCGGCGGGGAAGCGACCGAGGAACACCGGAAGGCGTACCCGCCACCCGAGCAGCTGGCCGTGGTGAATGAGCCGTGCCCCGGTCTGGGTCAGGGCCGTCACCGCCGCAGCCTCTTGGCGGCCGGCTGTGAACGCCGACGCGGCACGGGGCTCGTCGTGATTCTCCACGAACCGGACAAGGGCGTTCTGATAAGCGGGCTCTGCCAGCAGGTGCAGCCTCACCTCGTCCGCACTGCCGCCGAGAAGGCGGTCATACAAACGCTTGTCGTAGCAGTAGTCGAAGCCCTGCTGCATGAGAGACCACTCAAGATCCCAATAGGCTTCGGCGATGAAGGCGAAACCGGGGTGGCTTTCACGAACGGCGCTGATCACAACAGGCCAGTACTCCGAGCCCGGTGCAGGACCGACCCGGGATCCCCAAGTGCGGGCGAAAATGTCGTTCATGACCAACATCGCCATGTCGCAACGCACCCCGTCGCACTGATCGGCGATCGATCTCACCGTCTCCACCGCCGCCGCTCGCAGGGCGGGGTCGAAGGCGTTGAGCTGCACGACGTCGGGCCACGCCGGGAAGTAGGGGTCCCGCCCGTTGGCGAGCACCCGGCCGCCCACCTCGACGAAGGACGCCGGATCGAGGTCGCGGTCCGCGGCGGTCCCCTGCACGAAGAGCTCGGGTGTGCCTGTGGTCCACGGATGATCCGGTGCGACATGGTTGGGCACGAAGTCCAGGATCAACCGGACACCCCGCACCGCCAGCTCTTCCCGGGCGGCGGAAAGCCCGGCTGGGCCACCCAGGCGGTCATCGACCACATAGTCCCTGACGCAGTACGGCGACCCGACGACATCCTCGGCACGCCAGTCGGGAAGAGCGGCCTGGAAATCGGACCGCAGGGCCGGGTTTTCCAGTGCGATCCTGATTCCGGCGGGGCTGCGACGCCAGACCCCCATCAACCACACCGAATCGAACCCCAGAGCTGCAATCTCGTCCCAGTGCCGTTTCGGGACGGAGCCCAGATCGATTTGCGCGTTTTCTTCGACGCTGATTGATTCGAGCCAGGCCCATGTGTTGATCTCGTAGATAAACGGGTGGGCCACTGGTGGCGACAGCCCCGGTGGTCGGACCGCCGCTACCATCTCGTCCGTCACCGTGCCGTCGCCCCTCATGGCTCTCTGGAAACGGCCTTGTCCCTGAGTGTTGTTTGACATCGGTTCACGGCTCCGTTTCCGGTGGTCCTGTCGTGGCGGTCGGTCCCGAGTTGTCCTGATTGTCCGGGCTGTCCGAATCGTCCGTGAATGCCATCCGGTAGCTCTGGCGGGGTGGGTCGAGGAGGAGGTCCGCGACCAGAGCGGTCCATCCGGTCTGGTGCATGGCGCCGAGTCCGGCCCCGTTGTCGCCGTGGAAGTACTCGTAGAACAGCAGGTGGTCCTTCCACGCGGGATCGTTCTGCAACAGGTCGACGCCCCCATAGACCGGTCTGCGTCCGTCCGGGCCCGGGAGCCAGATGCTCACCAGCCGATCGGTGAGGTCACCGGCTATCTCTCGCAGGGTCAGGTGGTGGCCGGAGCGGGTGGGGTATTCGACAGTGAAGTCGGGGCCGAAGAACTGGTCGTACTGCAGGAGTGCCCGGATGGTGAGGTAGTTGACCGGCAGCCACACCGGTCCCCGCCAGTTGGAATTGCCGCCGTACATCGCGGTTCGCGATTCGGCAGGTTCGTACTGGATGGTCGCGGTGGGGAGCCCCGGAACCGTGTAGGGCGTGTTGTGCCGCTTGGAGATCGATCGCAGCCCGTGGGGAGACAGGAATGCCTCCTCGTCGAACAGGGTACCGAACAGCCGGACGAGCTTGTCCATCGGGAGGACCGACAGCAGCGTCCGCCGGGAGTCCCCAGTGCCGCGGACCTGCCATTCGAGGATCTGGTGCCGGTCCGTCTGTTCCAACCGGCTGGCGAACCGCTTCCGCAGCCGGCGGTTCCGGTCCGTGTCCTGGGTAGGGAGCACCACCGCGGGCAGCGCAGGGATCAACCCGACGAGGGTCTGCACCTTGATCGGGACGCTGATTCCATAGGGGTCGGTGAGTCGGTCGTAGAAGAAGCCGTCCTCGGTGTCATAGCAGCCTGAATCCTCCAGCGCGTCCATGATCAGCACCGTCTGTTCCAGGAATTTCACGACCATGTCCTCATAGACATCGTCATATTCGGCGAGTTTGGTGGCCAGGGTGAGCATGGCGACCGAGTAGTACGCCATCCACGCGGTGCCGTCGGCCTGGTCCAGCTTAAAGCCGGGCGGCAGGTGCGAGCGGTCGATCGGGCTGATGTTGTCCAAACCCAAAAAGCCGCCGCCGAAGAGGTTGTTCCCGTCGGGGTCCTGCCGGTTGAGCCACCAGGTGAAATTCAGCAACAGCTTGTTAAACACCCGTTTCAGGAAGTGCAGGTCGGTGCCGCCGTCGATCACGAACACCCGGATGGCGGCCAGCGCATGGACGGGCGGATTGACATCATCGAAGCTCCACTCATACGACGGGAGCGCACCGTTCGGATGCTGGAACCACTCCCGAAGGAGCACCAACAGCTGGTATTTGGCGAACGCGGGATCCAGGTGCGCCCAGGTGACGGCGTGAAACGCCAGATCCCAGGCCGCGAACCACGGGTACTCCCACGGGTCGGGCATGGCCAGCACGTCGAAGGAGTCCAGATGCCGCCATCCCGTGTTCCGGCCGTTTCGATGCCCGGCCGGCGGCACCGGTTGGCCGGGGTCACCATCCAACCACCGGTTCACCCGATACGGGTACATCTGCTTGCTCCAGATAAGCCCCGCGCAGGACTGCCGCATCACCCGCATCGGCTCGGGGCCGATCTCAGCGGGGGCAATCGCCGCGTAGAACTCGTCCGCTTCCCGTTCCCGGTCTGCCATGACGTCATCGAAATATGAGTCGGACCACTGGGCCCGGGGTGCGGTTTGGTCCGGGATCGGCCGGTGCAGCCGCAGCCGCAGCTCGGTCCGGCCCCCGCCCGCCACGGTCACCTGATACCACCAGGCTGCCTTGGTCCCCTGATGTTCCGGATTCACAGTATCCGCGCCGGAGACAACGTGGTCGTTGATGCCGTCCTTGGGATAAGCGGTGACCGGTGCCGCCCCGAACAGCCGGGCCGTGTTCGTCTCGTTGTCGCAGAACAACGCCTGCGGCCGCACTCCCTCCTTGGTGGGAACGGCGTCGAGCCGGTAGCCGGACAGCCGTGGGTGCTCGACGGCGACCCCGTCACCGTCCAGGAACAACGACGGCGCCTCACCGCCGTTGACCCGCCACGTGTTGCGGAACCACAAGGTGGGCAGCACCGAAAGTACCGCTTCCTCGGAGGAATGGTTCTCGATGGTGATCCGGGCAAGTACCTCGGTCGGTGAGGCCTTCGCGTACGCGACATCCACGGACCAGTATCGGCCGCCGTCGAAGACACCGGTATCCATCAACTCGAATTCGGGTTCGTCCCGGGTCCGACGGGCGTTCTCGTCGATCAGCCGCTGATAGGGAAATGCTGCCTGCGGGTAGTGATACCGCCACCGCAGCCATGCATGGCTGGGCAGCGCATCCGGGTACCACCAGTATTCCTTGACGTCTTCCCCGTGGTTGCCCTGCGGACCAGTCAGACCGAACATCCGCTCCTTCAGGATCGGATCGGCCCCGTTCCACAGCGCCAACCCCAGGCACAGGTCGTGGTGAATATCGGACAGCCCCGCCATGCCGTCTTCGTTCCACCGGAACGCACGGGACCGGGCTTGATCATGCGGAAAATACTCCCACGCGTCGCCGTTGTCGCTGTAGTCCTCCCGAACGGTGCCCCAAGCCCGCTCCGATAGGTACGGCCCCCACTCGTACCAAGGATTCGCCTCGAACAGGACGTCCTCCGCCGCGCCCGTGGCCTCGGCCAGCCGGGCATGTTCAGCGGTCACATCTCGAGGTGCAGCGGGCGGAATCGTGTCGTCGGTCATGACGTCCTCTCAGGAAGCGCTGACAGCCGAACTTCTCAAGACAAGCCCCGATGGTGACCCACGATCTTGGTCACCATCGAACTTCAACGACGCGATACGCCGCGCCTGGTGTGCCCATTTAGCCTGATGCTATCAACCGGAACATCGCCCCGGTCGCCCCGGAGCAACTATTCACCTGACGTTCACATCGTCCAAGCACCAAAAGTCGCCTTGGAGTTCTCGGCAACCCTAGACGCCCCCAGCGGAACTAAGCTACTCACGCGCGGCGGCGAAGGCTTGGATGGGCCACGCTTCGCGGACAGTCGCGCAGCTCACATCACATGGGCGCGAATCCTTGAGGATGCGGGTCAGGCCGACGGATAAACTTGCAGGCATGGAATCGTTCGAGGCGGAGGCCCTTATCCTTGCCGGGACTGGCACGGTGTGGGACGTCATCACCGACGGGGGCAATTTCCCGGTCTGGGATTCCGGGATCACAGAAGTCAGCGGCGAGGTGGGTCACGGCGAGCGGATCCGGGTCCGGACCCGCGACGGCGGCAAGCGGACCTTCCGGCTCCGGGTCGATCAGATCCCTGGACAGCGCATGACATGGACCGGCGGGCTGCCGCTTGGGCTGCTTCAGGTCGAGCGGACTTTCTCGCTGACGGATTACACAGGCATGACCCATCTAAGGGTCAAGGACTCGGCCGCAGGTCCGCTGCGGGGGCTGGTCCGGAAAACGGCGCCGGGCACCTACCCGGCCCTGACCGGGTACGTCGACGCCGTCAAATTCCGGGCCGAACTGATCAGTTTCCACCTCGAACGCGGGGTCTTTCCCCGTCCGTCCCAGATGACGCGGTCGGCCCCGGGCGATACGGCACCGGCAGCCGCCGCGGCTCGAAGTTAACCACCCTACGCCGTCAATATTCAAGCGGCAGCCCGAATATGGAGTCCCGCCGTCGAGGAGGCTCTGGGGGATCAGCCGCGTGCGCGGACCCGCGACCTTGGGCCAGCCCTGCCAGGGCAACCCATAAGTAAACTGATGGACGCCGCGGGTGCCCGCCCTCAGACTGTGTGAATGGACGACACGGAAAAGAACGACACCATCGCCAAAGTCACGGACCGGCTCGCCGCACGCTTCCCCGACGCACCCCGCCCCATGGTTGCCCAGGTTGTCGGGGAAGAATACGAATCTCTGGATGGCAGCAGGATCCGGACCTACATCCCGACCCTCGTGGAACACGGAGCCAAGAACAGACTCAACGGCGAGTTTGCCGCCCAGACCGCGGCAAACTGACATCAACGGAGCCCCGATCCGAGGCAGCCAGGGACGAAGAGGCTGACGCCCCATGGCTGTGGGCTTCGTCCTGAACCGCGGAAGAGGCGACCAAAGGCGGTCTGGCGCGGCGTCTGGGCATTTCCCGGTCGATGGACCCTAGCGGCGCAAGTGCTGCCGGGCTAGCATCCGGCTGTTACTGCCTTTCGAAACAGGAGAATTCCATGCCCGAAGAATCAGTAAAGAACGTCGTGCTCGTCCACGGCGGCTTCGTCGACGGATCAGGCTGGCAGGGCGTCTACGACCTGCTGACCGCCGACGGTTACAGCGTCAAGATCGTCCAAAACCCGACCGTCTCCCTTGCCGGCGACGTCGCCGCCACGAAGATGGCGATTAATGCTTTCGAGGGCCCCGTCGTGCTCGTCGGCCACTCCTACGGAGGCGTCGTCGTCACCGAGGCCGGGACCGAGGAGAACGTCGCAGCCCTCGTCTACATCGCCGGGTTCGTCCCCGACACGGACGAATCGGTGAACACCCTGATCGCCGATCCGCCGCCCGGCGCGCCGGTGCCCCCGATCCTTCCGCCCCAGGACGGGTTCCTCTTCCTGGACCGCGAAAAGTTCGCCGCCTCATTCGCCGGAGATGTACCGCCAGGGCAGGCGGCCTTCATGGCAGACTCGCAGGTCCCCTGGGGCGTCGACGCCCTCCAGGGAACAGTCACCAAGCCCGCCTGGCGGGACCGGCCCAGCTGGTACCTGCTCACCACGGAAGACCGGATGATCCCGCCTGCCGCGCAGCAGGCAATGTCGGGGCGGGCCGGTTCAGCGGTCACCGAGGTGGCAGCAAGCCACTCCGTGTACGTCTCCCAACCCCAAGCCGTGGCCTCAATCATCAAGGAAGCCGCCGCCCAGCGCCGGTAGCACTCCGAAGTCCACTTCCGACCACTTGCAGGAGCCCCGAACCAGCATGGTCCGGGGGTCCTGTGGCGTAACGTCAGGCCGCCGCCAGTGGAGCCGTCGCAGAGCATGGCCGAGAGGACGACCAGACGGCGCAGGGCTCTCATGGACGCTGCGCGCAGTTTCGATTCAGCTTATGAGCCCGTGGGTCAAAGGTGTYGGCTGAGAATTTCGGCGCGTTTCCTGACGGCGGTAACGTAATCGATGAAAGCCTGCTGCGTGTCGGACACGAACTCCCAGAGCAGGAGACCGCAAAGCGGGCCCGTGAACTCTTCTTTTACGCTCAGGTGTGTCATGCCGCCGCCCACGGGTTCAAGTGTGAAGGTGCGCACGCCGGTGAGCAGGCCCAGGGGCATGCCCTGGGTCCAGGTCATCACTTCGCCGGGCATCTGCTGGACGTGCAGCCGGATGGTGCGGTTCCCTCCGGTGTGGGTGCGGATTCTGATGGTTCCACCGTTGCGCAACTCGCCCCTGATATGGGTGATGCCGGATTCCCAGACGGTGTAGTTCCGCGCATCGGTGATGATGTCCCAGACTGTGGAGCTCCAAGCGTTGATCAGTGTCCCGGCCTCGACGGAGTGCCTGGACTTACCTTGTCCTTGGCCGGGAGGACGCCGGGTTGTGGGCACCTGGTCTGTAGACATCAGCCCGCAACCCAAGGCATTCGCCGCGGTACAGGACCGCCGTCGCGGCCATCCAGGCGGCCGACAGCACCGGCAAGGGGCAGCACCGTGTTCCGGACGCCCCTGCCAGCGCGGCCCTCCGCGGACGGCAGGCCGTGCAGCACCGGCACGACGTTCCCTACTGGTTCATCTGACAAGTGGATTCTCCTTTTCAAAACGGAGTGATAGCCGGATATTAGCCCGGCTTCCTGAGCGCAACCAGAGTCCATTTGACCAGTTCATGCCTCGCAGCCGCCGCCAGGTCCGAGTCCCCTGCGAGCGCGCCCTCGACGGCCGGGAACCAGACGGTCCCCTGACTCAAAGGAAGAGCCAATCGAGGACAAGGACAACCCCGCTGGATGTATAGGTACAAGGCCAACGACGCCCGCCACCCACACAACTTCATCGGCCACCGCGGCGGCCAGGCACCAGCCGCAACAAGCGTCAGAGAGGCCCCAGCCGGGGCAATGTACACACGTTAAAAGCAAAACCCCCTCTGACGAGGGAGGATGCTGTGCCCGAGTAAGCCGGGGTACGGCCGGTCAGCCGCAGCATCAGGCGCCCTCTGCCGCGGAGGCCGTGGCACGCCGATCGCAGTACGACCGGGCGCCGGGCGCCGGGACTACTCCAAACGCAGTACATCGATCGATCGGATAGAACGATGCCTGCGAGACGGCATTTGGGGAGCATTAGAGAGTAGCCAGCCGCCCCAACGGTGCAGCGGCACCCCCTAATACCTTGGAGTGCATCATGCCTAATGTCCTTGCCGCGATCGGGCGCTTCAGCGCCCGGCACCGGTTCATCATCATCGCCGCGTGGGTGTTGATCTTCGCGGTGTTCACCGGCATCAGCGCCACATCGTCCGACATGAGCGGCTCGACGGGCGGCATGCCGGCGACGAGCGCAGCGAATGCCCTCGCGACAGTGCAGCAGAAGTTCCCCGACATGAACAGCAGCCCGGACAAGAAGACGCTGCAGCTCGTTATCGAGATACACGGCAGTGCGAAGGTCACCGACGCTGACACGAAGGCCGCCATCGACTCGACCCTGACCCGGGCCGAAGCGCTTCCCCACGTGAAATCGGTCAGCGACCCGTACAACGTTCAACGCCCCTTCATTTCCAAGGACGGCACCACAGTCGTGTCCACCCTGGAGTTCACCGGTATCACCGATGACAATGCCGCGGAGACCTACGAAAAGGTCGTCGGCTTCGCCCAGGACCAGGGCTCCCAGTTCACCACCCAGGTCGGCGGTGCCATCGCGAAAGACAGCTACGCAGCGTTCGGCCCTGGTGAGGCCGCTGGTATCCTCATCGCTTTCCTGGTGCTGCTCATCACATTCGGGTCGCTGGTCGCGGCCGGCGCAAATATGCTCGTCGCCATCTCCGGCGTCGCCATCGGCACGATCGGCGTCGTCGCCTGGTCCGCGGTCCATCCCATCGACTCCACCACGATCACCCTGCCGAGCATGCTGGGGCTGGCCGTCGGCATCGACTACTCCCTCTTCATCCTCACCCGGTTCCGCGCAGAACTACGCGCCGGGCGGACAGCCGACGACGCCGTGTCCCGCGCCACCGGGACTGCCGGAACCGCCGTCGTCTTCGCGGGCCTGACCGTGATCATCGCGCTCGTCGGACTCTGGATCACCAACATCCCCGCCATCCGCGACATGGGCCTGGCCGGGGCCTTCGCGGTCATCGTGGCCGTCTTGATGTCACTGACGCTGCTGCCGGTTCTCATGAAGTCCCTGGGGTTGAAGGCGCTCTCGCGCAAGGACCGCAGGAAGCTGCTGGACGGCCAGATCAAGGAAACAGAGCTGACGCGCCGCTCCTTTGTTGGCGGCTGGAGCAAGGCGGTCACTCGCCGTCCTCTGCCGATGCTGCTCGGAGCAGCGGCGGTCCTCGCCATCCTGGCCGTTCCGTTCTTGAGCATGAAGACGGCCGCGAACATCCCCGGCGGAAGCAGCCCCGACTCCACCCAGCGGCACGCCTACAACCTCATCGTGGACAAGTTCGGCGGCGTGCAGTCGCCCCTGATGGTCCTGGCAGAAGGCGACAACATTTCCGGCCGGATCAAGACGATCGAGACCGAACTCGCAGGACTCGACCACGTCGCCGCCGTCATTCCCGGCGCCGTGGACCGGGCTGGTGACGCGGCCCTCATCACGGTTATTCCCGCCGGAGGCCCCATCGACGAGGGCACGAAAGGTCTCGTCCAAAACATCCGCGACGACGCCTCCAGCATCAGCGGAGTGCACCTGGAAGTTACCGGTGAGACCGCGATCGGTCTCGACACCACGGACCTTATGACCCAGGCCCTGATCAAATACGTCGCCGTGATCGTCGTCCTCTCCTTCCTGCTGATGATGGTGATGTTCCGGTCGCTGCTCGTGCCCCTGTTCGCCACCGCGGGGTACCTGCTCTCGCTCGGAGCCGCATTCGGAGCTCTCACCGCCGTGTTCCAGTGGGGCTGGCTCAAGGGCATCATTCAGGCACCTCAGGGAGATCCGATGATGAGCCTGCTGCCGATCATCCTTGTCGGCGTGCTGTTTGGCCTGGCCATGGACTACCAGGTGTTCCTCGTCTCACGTATCCGCGAGGAATACGTCGGCGGCCGGTCCCCGAAGGACGCGATCATGACCGGTTTCCGAAAGTCCGGACCCGTGCTCATTGCTGCCGCGCTGATCATGGGCTTCGTGTTCGGCGGCTTCGCCTCCAGCACGATGACGTTCGCAGCCGAGACCGCTTTCGGACTCCTGGTCGGAGTCCTGGCCGACGCCTTCCTGGTGCGAATGATCATCATGCCGGCCCTGCTCTCGCTGGCCGGACACGGTGCCTGGTGGCTCCCCGGATGGCTCGACAAGATCCTGCCCAATCTGGATACCGAGGGCCACGGCCTCGGCGACGCGAACGAGGACGCCCCGGAGGAACGCGCTCTCGTGAACGCCTGATGACCACACCATGACGGAAGGGCCCCGCAGCACTGCGGGGCCCTCTCGTCCGTCCCATTGCAGAACAGGAAGAAGCAGCGAGTGAACGATAATCATGGGATGACATCAAGCACCGCCGCGTTGGCATCGGCGAGGCTGGCATGGTTTCTGCGCGGCCAACTCCTCGACCGTGTGGTTCTGATACTGAGCTGGGCCGCTGTTGTCACCGAGATCTTCGTGCTGGGGCTGTCCGGTGAACCGCTTCTCGGCTACACGGGGGTCGTTCTGGTGGCGGCGGGCCTCATCCTGGGCCGATTCCACCGCATGCCCGGATTGATCGTCGTCGTGCTCGGCGCGGTCGCGGCAGCTCTCCTCGCGACCGAGTTCGTGGCGATGTGGACTGTCGTCGTCTTTACCTTGTTCTCCGTGACCGTCCGAGGTACCCGCGCCATAGTCGCGCTGCTGATCGCCGGCATTCCTGTGTACATCTCCCTGGTGATCCGGGAGCACTGGGACTTTCAGGCGTCCGGGGCCCTTGTGGCCTCGGCATGCTGTGCGGTAGGTGCCGCCGTCGGAAGCGCTGTGCGCGCCCAGCAGGGTTATCTTGAGTCCATGAAACAACGCGCGCTCGACGCCGAAGCCACAGCTGATCTGGCTGTTGCACGCGGAATCGCTGACGAGCGGGTGCGCATAGCCCGCGACCTCCACGACGTCGTGGGCCATGAGGTCGCTGTGCTCGGGATGCATCTTGGCGTGGCCGAGGTGAGCCTCCCCGCCGGCGACACGGCCGCCCGGACGGCACTGGAATCTGCCCGCGCCAGCGTCCGCCGCGTGCTGCACGAAACGCAACTGATCCTCACTGTGCTCCGCCGCGGCGGCGATGACGACGATCCGCACCGCCCGACACCTGATCTCGCGCAGATCCCGGCACTGATCGAAACGTTCCGCGCCGCGGGTGTAGCTGTGGATTTCGACATCGACGCAGACATCGGGGAGCTGGATCCGACGGCGGGCCTGGCTGCCTTCCGGATCGTGCAGGAGGCACTGACGAACGCGCAGCGGCACGGCCGGGGACCGGTGAAACTGGCCATCCGCTCTGCTGACGGACACCTGAGCATTGTGGCGGAGAACGATTGCGCAAGTACACGGAAGACCAGCGGTGAGGGCAGAGGCTATGGATTGGTGGGGATGCGTGAACGCGCGCGCTCGGCCGGAGGCCGTTTGACTATCGATGACGACGGCGGCAGGTTCCGCGTCACGGCGACCCTGAGGACGGACGGAGGGATAATCCAATGATCCGCGTCCTGATTGTCGATGACCAGGAAATGATCCGGGTCGGCCTGCGCGCGATTCTGCAGGCCCAGCCCAACATCACCGTGACGGCCGAGGCCGGCGACGGACTGGAGGCGGTCCGGCTGCTCGGCGAACTGGACGTTGACGTGGTCCTGATGGACATCCGCATGCCCGGCGTCGACGGTGTGGAAGCGACCCGCCGGATCCGGCAAAGCATCCCGGCCGAACGCGTCCGCATCATCATCCTGACAACATTCGATCACGACGAAACCGTCTTTGCCGCCCTGCGGGCCGGAGCCAACGGCTTCCTCAGCAAGGGCGTGGGACCCGCAGAACTCGCGGCCGGAATCGAGGAGGTCGCCGCCGGAGGTGGTGCCCTCTCCGCCACTGCCGCCGCCGCGCTGATCGACCGGGTCGCCGAAGAGCGGCAGGCCGACGTCGACCCCGCCCTGGCGGACTTGTTCTCCGCCCTCACGCCCAAAGAGCGCGACGTCGTCATCGCTATCGCCACGGGCCAGAGCAACCAACAGATCGCCGAAACCATGTTTGTCTCGCCCTATACGGTCAAGACCCACGCCAACCGGGCCATGACGAAGGTGGGGGCCAGAGACCGCGCCCAGCTGGTTGCCTATGCGTACCGTGCAGGTCTCGCTTCCTGACCCCCACTGCCTCTCCACGCGGGCATACCTTCCAGGGCTTCGTTCGCCGACCTGTCGTGCGGCTCCGAAGTCTGTTGATGCATAGAAACCATAGGATCGGCCATGCCATGCGGCTGGACGGAATTGCAGCGCACGATCAGCCCGGCGCGCTGAACGTTAATGCGGAGACCATAAGCGAGCCCCAACAATTCCCCATCCACCTGCACCGGTTGCGGTGTTTCGCTGCGGACCTCTATGCTGCGGCCCCGGACACGCGGCATGGCAGCATGCGAGTGAGGGTTGCCGGTGCCCACCGCCCACGCGACTCTGACCCAGGCGGAGATGCTGCGGGGCAGCAAGACCACGCCATCAAGCATTCCATCGCCGGGGTCTGCCTCGGGCATCAGCGACAGGCCCATGGTCAGCGTTCCACAGTTGCCGACTATGACGCCGTGGGACGGCCGGGACAGGACCAGCCGTCCGTCGACGCGCACTGTCGTGGTTTCCATGACGCGCCCAAGAGCGCGCGCCCCGGAGACCAGGTACGCCGCGTGCCCCAGTCGCTGCTTCATTTTCTGACCAGCACCAGCCATCATCGCGGCATCGAACCCGGTCCCGGCCATCACCAGGAACAGGTGACGCTCGGCGTACAGGCCGTCACCTGTTCGGTCGAGTTCCAGCCAGCCGGCGTCCACAGCACGATCCTGCCCCTCGCAAATAATGCGAACGGCCGCTGGGGCATCGTTGTGTGGGACTCCGAGGTTACGGGCCAGCAGGTTTCCGGTACCTGCCGGCAACAGTCCCAACGGCATACCTGTTCCCATGAGCTCCTGGGCGACCGCGCGGATCGTCCCGTCACCCCCGGCAGCCAGCACGATGTCCACGCCGGCAGCCGCGGCCCTTTGGGCCTCCTGATGTCCCCGTGCCGCGGCAGTCGTCGGAAACCAACGCGGCGGAATCCACCCGTGGCGTCGAAATTCCTGATCCACGCGGGCCCTGAAACGAATTAACCCAACCGGATGAGCGAACTTCATGGGGTTCACCACGACGGCCGCGCGTGCCGCCCTGAGCGGGGCCGCTGAAGTGGCCTCCCGAAGCAGGGGCGTGGTTGCGGCTACATCGCATTCGTCCAAGTGCATACATCAAGGTTCCCGGGAAGGGCATTACCCCTCATCGTCTTCGCGGACCGACCCAAGTACTTCAACCGCAGTACATGATCCACGGCGGCTTGGCACCGCGGCCGCATGCTTTCGGCGACCAGAGCCGCGTTCCTCTTTTCCGGGGCATCAGGAGCTGGCGGGGTTTTCTGCCGCCGAAGGAGTGTCGCCACCGGCGTAGCCCTGCCAAACAGTCAGGCTCTGGCGATGAAGTCGTACTCCTGGAAGTCCGACACTTCCGGCACCCATCGGGTCTGGACAAAGGCGACGTGGGCGGGGTGGGAGTCGTATGCGGCGTAGGCGGCACGATCGGGGAACGTCATCGCGAACTGAAAACGGAGTGGGCTCTTGGGACTTACCTGACGGGAGATCGCGAAGCCCATGACATCGGGGATGGCGGTGAGGGTCGACTGCGCTGTGGCGAGGAAGTCGGCTTCCATTGCGGAACCCTCGGGGTGGACGAGTGAGAAGACGACTGTGTGACGGATCATGGCTTCAAGCCTTTCCATTTGAGAATTCCGACGAGTGCACAGTGCCGCTCCGGGCCGGAGTTACCTGGGTCGCTCACCATTCGTGGGGAACCTGAGTCCCGGAGGAGGGCAGGCCCACCGTCTGGACGGCGCTGTCATGAGAATATCTGATTTGTAATTGGCCTTTCCGTACTGCCTGCTGGTCGCCAGTCACGTCGTCGGCGCCGAAAATCGCGCAGCCGGTCTGCAGGTTCGTGCCATCGGCGATTGGGCGCCGCTGGTGGCGTCGTCCTCCACACCGTCGTCATGAGGAGACATGCCCTGGCCGGCTCAGCCGATGAGTTGTGCGAACGCCTCGTCCACGGCCTGCCAAGGAGCCGTTCCTGGCTCCTGCTCCACCCACCAGATGAGCCCGGCCAGTGCCGTGCTCTGCACGGACCACGCGAACACTTGGGCGCGGAGGGCGTCGACGCCCGATTGCGCGACGGCGAAGTCGTAGAGGCTCTGCCGCCACAGCTGGAACGGGGCCGAGGTGCTGCTCTGCAGCTCGGGGGTCCGTCCGACGATGCGGATCCGGTGTTGGGCGCTCGGGTCAACGTCGCCGTCGCGAATCATGTCCACAAGGGCCGTGCGCGCGCGCTCGAACAGAGGGGCCTGCGGTGAGGTCCGCTCCAGGGCATCCGTGAGGATCCGGAACGACGCCGCGAGCGGGCCCCAAACGATGTCCGCCTTCGTCGGGTACCGGCGGAAAATCGTGCGCGCGGTGACGCCCGCTTCGGCGGCGACATCGGCGACGGAGACCTCGTGGAATCCGTGTTCGGACCAGAGGCGCAGGGCGACGGCCTCGATCTGTTCAGCCGTGACGACGACCGGGCGTCCGCGAGGTGCCTTCGGTGTCGCGGCGTCGGTCATGGCACCACTCTAGTCCCCGGGATATTTATGTCATAGAGTGACGAAAATAGGCCCGGCGTCGGTCGGACTGCATCCCACCCGGACACAGGGGTCCGGGAAGCGAAGGAGCAAGGCATGTCAGAGTCAAAGTTCTTTGACCACAGCTATGACGTCGTCGTCGTCGGCACTGGTGCCGCGGGACTCGCCACAGCCATGGGCGCCGGAGACGAGGGCCTGCGGGTCCTCCTGCTCGAAAGCACGGGCAAATGGGGCGGCAACACGTCCATGTCCGGAGGCGGCATGTGGCTGCCTGACAACCCGCTCATGCAGCGCGACGGTGCCGGCGACTCCCGCGAGGAGGCGCTGACCTATCTGCAGGCCACGGTCGGCGATGAGGGTCGCGCCACGACGCGGGCCCGCAAGGAGGCATTCGTCGACGGCGTCGCCGACTTCATCACCACCGCTGAGAAGTACGGCGTGACGTTCATGCGTGCGGCGGACTACCCCGATTACTACCCCGAGCTCCCGGGCGGCAAGATCGGCCGTGGCCTCGAGGTGAAGCCGTTCGATATCAAGAAGATCGGTGACTGGTGGAAGACGTGCCAGGCGCCCGCTGCGCTGCCGGTCAAGACCGACGACGTGTGGCTCCTGGGGCGCGCCTGGTCGACGCCGGCCGGCTTCGTCCGCGGGGCGCAGCTCGTCTTCCGCGCCCTCGGCGGCGTGGTCACCGGCAAGAAGCTCGGCGGCATCGGCGCCGGGTTCGCCGCCGCGTTCCTCGATGTCGTCGTGCAGAAGCAGGGTGCTGAGCTGTGGCTGAATGCGCCGCTGCAGGAACTCATCGTCGAGGACGGCCGTGTCGTCGGGGCGCGGATCACGCGTGACGGCAGGCCCATGACCATCGGCGCGACGCGCGGCGTGATGCTCGCCGGCGGCGGCTTTGACCACAACAAGGACCTCCGCCAGAAGCACCACGGGATCGACGGCGCCCCGTCGGGCGCCCCGGGCAACCTCGGGCGCCCTATCGAGATCGCGCAGGACAACGGCGCCGCGCTCGAGCTCATGGACGACGCGTGGTGGGGAGGATCGATTGCCGCAGCGCCGGGCCACGGCCCCGCTTTCATCGTCGGAGAGCGTTCCCTGCCCTACTCGATCATCCTCGACGCCGAGGGTGATCGGTTCGCGAACGAGTCCGAATCCTACGTCGACCTCGGTCACCACATGCTCGAGCACGACAAGGACGGCCCATACTGGTTGGTCGGCGACGTGCGCCATGCCCGGCGCTATCTGCGCACCTTCGCGATCGACCCGAAGAACAACAAGGCAATGAAGGAGGCGGGGATCATGGTCAAGGCGGACACCCTCGCGGAGCTCGCCGCGAAGCTCGACATGGATCCTGCCCGTCTGAAGGCGACCATCCAACGGTTCAGCGGCTTCGCTCGGGCCGGCGTCGACGGCGACTTCGGCCGCGGCAACTCAGCCTACGACCGCTACTACGGCGACCCGACGGTCCACCCCAACCCCTGCCTCGGCCCGCTCGAAAAGGGCCCATTCACCGCGTTCCAAGTGGTGATCGGAGACCTCGGCACCAAGGGCGGCGTCGTCACCGACGCCGAGGCCCGTGCGCTGCGCGAGGACGGCACTGTCATCGAAGGCCTCTACTCGGCGGGCAACAACTCCGCCTCGGTCATGGGGCGGACGTACCCCGGCCCCGGCTCGACCATCGGACCCGCCGTCGTGTTCGGCCTCCGCGGTGCCCGCCACATGGCAGGCCAAGGCGGCTGACGGCACAGGGACGGGAGGCGCAGTGCGCATCCCGTCCCTCGGCTTTGTCCCTCGGCTTAGTTCACGCAGCGATCGACCGCTAACCCGGCCGGCCTGGCGATCCCGCGGCAACGACCAACGGGCGGCGCACCCCTGGCGGCGCCGCCCCCCGCTCGATAGAGGTAATGATGTGCCCTCCCACAACTGCGCACCTCTGAATACCGTGAAAGGCATGGAAATGAAACTTACTCTCAACAACGGCATCACCATGCCAGCTCTTGGTCTGGGCGTCTTCCAAAGTGCCCCCGAGCAGACCACGGCCGCAGTCGAGGCCGCGCTTGCTGCCGGCTACCGGCATATCGACACGGCCGCCGCGTACGGCAACGAGCGGGAGGTCGGCGAGGGCATCCGCGGCTCCGGCCTGGATCGTTCGGAGGTGTTCATCGAGACCAAGGTCTGGGTCAGTGACTACGGCTACGACCAGACCCTGCACGCCTGGGACAAAGCGACGGGCAAACTCGGCGTCGACTATCTGGACCTGCTCATACTGCACCAGCCCGCCCCCGACCGGTTCGAGAAAACCGTCGCCGCGTACAAAGCCCTGGAGACCCTGCTTGCTGACGGGCGCGTGCGGGCGATCGGCGTCAGCAACTTCATGCCCCACCATCTGAAGCAACTTCTCGACTCGACCGACATCGTCCCGGCCGTGAACCAGATCGAACTGCACCCCTACTTCACCCAGCCGGACGTGCAGGCAGCCGACGCCCAACACGGGACACTCACCCAGGCCTGGTCACCGATCGGAGGCATCACCTTCTACCCAGGATGGGGCGAGGACCGCCGGAACGTCATGGAAGACCCGACAATCGCCACCATCGCACGGGCCCACGGCAAGAGCCCGGCACAGGTCATGCTCCGGTGGCACCTGCAGCAGGGCCGCTCAGCCATCCCGAAATCGACCAACCCGGCACGCATCGCCGAAAACTTCGACGTCTTCAACTTCGAACTCAGTGCCGACGAACTCGCCTCCATCGACGCGCTCGACACTGGAATGCGCAACGGACCGGACCCCGACGAGGCCCGCGAGGAACGCTTCGCCATGGTCATCCCCGAAGCCTAAGACAGAGAGAAGGAACCATCATGGAATACCGTCTCCTCGGCCGCACCGGTGTGCAGGTCAGTCCCTTGTGTCTGGGTGCGATGATGTTCGGCCCCTGGGGCAACAAGGACACCGCCGATTCCGTCCGCATCATCCACCACGCCCTCGACGCGGGCATCAACTTCATCGACACCGCCGACGTCTACTCCGGTGGGGCATCCGAGGAAATCGTCGGCGAGGCACTGGAAAGGCGCCGCGACGAGGTGTTCCTCGCCACGAAGTTCTTCATGCCCATGAGCGAAGACCCCAACCAGCGGGGCGGATCCCGCCGCTGGATCGTCCGTGAGGTCGAAAACTCCCTCCGCCGCCTGAACACCGATTACATCGATCTCTACCAGGTCCACCGGCCCAGCCCCGATACCGACGTCGAGGAGACCCTCGGCGCCCTCACCGACCTCGTCCGTCAAGGGAAGGTCCGTTACATCGGCTCCTCGTCGTACTCAGGATCCCAGATCGTGGAAGCCCAGTGGGCATCCCGGCAACGCAATCTGGAGCGGTTCGTCACGGAGCAGCCGCCCTACTCGATCCTGGTCCGCGGCATCGAGGAAGACGTCCTCCCGACGGTGCAACGTCACGGCATGGGCACCCTCACGTACAGCCCGCTCAGCGGCGGGTGGCTCTCGGGGCGCTGGCGGAAAGACTCGGCGTCCGCACCCACCTCGTCAGCCCGCCCCAGCGCTCGGTTCGACATGACAAGCCCGGCCAACCAGCGAAAACTCGACATCGTAGAAGACCTCGCCCAGCTCGCCGAACAAACCGGGCTCACGCTCATCGAGCTGGCCATCGCGTTCGTGATCAACCACCCCGGCGTCACGGCCGCCATCGTCGGACCGCGCACCATGGAACAGCTCGACTCCTACCTGCCCGCCGCGGACATCAAACTGAGCACCTACGTGCTGGACCGCATCGACCAACTCGTCGCGCCCGGAGTGACGGTCAACCCGGACGACAACAGCTACGGTACCCACGACCTGACGCCCGTGGCACGGCGACGGTGACAGACGCGACAGCAGCGGCGGTGAGAGCGCTCCATGAAGCCCTCTGCGAGGCGATGGTCGGCGGGGACATGGCAGAGCTGGCCAGCATCCTGACCGACGAATTCACCCTTACGCACATGACCGGATACGTGCAGTCACAGTCGGAATGGCTTGATGCCATGGAAACCGGCCAGATGCAGTACCACCGGATGGAAACAGTCGAGGCCACCATCAGCGCTGAAGGGACCACTCCCCTTTTGACCGCCCGCACACTCACCGACGCCACGATCTGGGGATCGAGGGCAACTTGGCGGCTGATGTTGCGTTCCTGGTTCGAACCCCATGGAAACGGCTGGGTCATTACACGCACGGTCGCATCCACCTGGTAAGTCTCACGGAGCGCGTSCATTTGACCAGAGCAATAGAACACAATCGAAAGGAGACGTCGCGGAGGGCCTGGAAACCGCCGTGCTCCTGGGAGTGACCGTGCTCGCGGGCGCGATCCTGGCTCCCAGGCTCCGGGTCGCCGCGCCCTTGCTGCTGCTGGTCTTCGGCCTTGTCCTTGGCTTCGTCCCACAGCTGCGGCAGATCGAGCTGCCCCCGGAGACAGTGTTGCTGATCTTCCTGCCGGTCATGCTGTTCTGGGAAAGCCTGACCACCTCGCTTCGCTCGATCCGGCGGGACCTGCGCGGCATCGTCTTGCTCAGCACGCTGCTGGTCGTCGCCTCCGCTCTCGCCGTGGCAGGCGTGGCATACGTCCTCGGCCTGGCGTGGAACGCTGCCCTTATCCTCGGTGCGGCTCTGGCTCCTCCGGACGCGACGGCGGTAGCAGCCCTCGGGCGGATGCTGCCGCGGCGGAACTTCATGTTGCTCAAGGCCGAGAGCCTGACCAATGACGGTACGGCCCTGGTGCTGTACGCCATAGCCGTGGGCGCGGCACTTGGCGGCAGCTACACGCCGGTCAATATCGCCGCCCTGTTCGCCCTCTCCTATGTTGGAGGGGCGGTCGCCGGAATCCTGGTTGCAGGAGCGGCCTACCTGCTTCTGGTCCGCGTACGCGACCCGCTCATCATCAACATTGCCCTGCTCGTCAGGTGCAGGCTACGGTTCACGAGATCAACCCTCTAGACGTGGGCCGCCTTCTGCTGTCCACAGTTGCCGTTTGGCTGGTGCTCATCATCATCCGGTTCGTGTTCCAAACCGTGAGCATCGCTGTCATCCGAATTCTGGACAGGCGCCCCTCCCAACGCCACCGCCGGATGACCTACCGGGCACGGGTCGTCAGCTCCATTGCCGGGTTCCGCGGAGCCGTATCCCTTGCGATCGCATTGTCCGTGCCATCGGCGCTCAATGACGGCAGCCCGCTCCCCGGACGCGACGACATCATCTTCATCACCGCCGGCGTGATCGTGTTTGACCATGCTCGTCCAAGGCCCGCTACTGCCCGCAGTAGTCCGCTGGGCGAAACTTCCCGTTGAGCCCGAGGAGGAAGAACTCCGCCTGGCCGAACTGGCAATCGCGTCCGTAGCCGTCTCCGCCCTTGACGAGCTCGCTCAAGGGCTCGGGACGAGCGCAACTGTGCAGAGCCGGCTCGCGGACGAGTATCGATCCCACCTGTCGGTCGCACAGGCGCTGAAAGCCGGGTCCGATCCGGAGACCACCACGCAACCGCTGCAGGAAGAAATATCGCTCCGTCAGGCCGTACTCGAGAGGAAGCGGGAAGTACTCCTGCAACTCCGCCTCGCTGGCACAGTCGATGACACCGTCGCCCGGCGACTGCAAGCCAGGCTTGATGTCGAAGAAGAACGCCTCACAGGCGTCGAAAACATCGACTGACAGTCTGCCGAACAACCGACCATGCATTCCAGCCCGCGCGAACACTGGGACGTCCCGGAAATATAAGGGATCCGACCCACATACGACGGAGTCCGAAGCCCAAAGCGCGATCTTTGTACACACCCGCAAATTCGACGCTTCAAGCTTTCCAACCCGCTTCTGTGTCCCGGACATGAAGTCCATTGGGACTTCCCTTCGCCCGGGCATGCGAGCAGTTCGAGCAGTTCCGAACCAAGATGGGCGCTGCGCCGGCGCAAGCCGCCATCGCAGCAGGCCTTTGAGGCGCGCAGTTCGGGCCGCGTCGCCGCCCGCCGTCTTCTCAGTGCCGCGCCCTGGTTCTGGGCGCGCTGCGCGGGGTCGGTGTGCGCCATCAAAAGCAATAGCACACGACCCGCCCTGAGAGGGCGGGAACTACTGGATCCGACGCGCGACCCGGTACGGTTCACACCGCCATCGAGCGGGTGGTTAGGCTGGGTGGATGGCGACAGTTATTCTCGTGCGGCACGGCCGCACCACAGCCAATGCGACCGGAGTGCTGGCCGGCCGGGCCGCCGGCGTCAGCCTGGACCCGGTCGGCTGCGACCAGGCGGCCCAGACCGGCGACCGGCTCGCGGCCGTGCCCTTAGTCGGGGTGGTGTCGAGCCCTCTTGAGCGTTGCCGGCAGACCGCCCAGCTCATCCTCGACCGCCAGGCCGGCACGCCATACGCGCCGGTCGATCCGGCTCTCACAGAGTGCGACTACGGCCAGTGGCAGGGCCGCACGCTCAGTGATCTCGCAACCGAGGATTTGTGGCCCGTTGTGCAGTCCCAACCGTCCGCCGTCGTCTTTCCCGGCGGTGAATCGATGGCCGCGATGCAGGCCCGGTCGGTGGCCGCGATTCGACGCCACGATGCGGCCTTCGAAGCCGAGCACGGGCCGGGGGCCGTGTGGGTTGCGGTGAGTCATGGTGACATCATCAAGTCAATCCTCGCCGACGCGCTCGGCATGCACCTTGACCTGTTCCAGCGTATTAGCGTAGGCCCCGCCTCCGTATCGATCGTGCGCTACGGCGCCAGCCGGCCGAGCGTCTACGCAACCAACACCGACGCCGGCGATCTGTCGTGGCTGTCGAACGGCATCGACGCGGGCGACGCCCCGGTGGGCGGCGGTGCCGGGCAGAAGGCGCCATGAACCTCATGTGCCTAAAATACTGACATGCCTACACGAGTTCACGAGTTTGCCTGGCCTGATCGGGTTGTCGTCGGCACCATTGGCCTTCCCGGGGCGCGCACGTTCTACCTGCAGGTGCGCGCAGGGACGCAGATCGTGAGTATTGCCCTGGAGAAGCAGCAGTCGGCCCTGCTCGCGGAGAAGATCGACGAAATTCTCGACCAGCTCATCACCGTCGAGGGCAACCCCTTCAGCGTTCCCACAGGCACTCCCGTTGAACTTGTCGACAATGACCAGCTCGAGGCCGTTCAGGAGCAGTTCCGCACCGGCGCCATGAGCTTAGGTTGGGACCCAACCACGGCCCAGGTTGTAATTGAGGCCTACCCGATCACCGATGTCGATGACGATGACAACGACGAATCGCTGGATGATGACGGCGCCGATGCGGCCGAAATGCTGCTGGTGCGAATGCCGGTCGGCACCGCCCGCGCATTCGCCAAGCGCACCCGGGAGATCGTGGGCGCCGGGCGTCCGGCGTGCCCGCTTTGCGGTTACCCCATGGACGCCGACGGGCACACCTGCACCCTTCCCGAGGTCTGATGCCGGCGCCGGACCTCATGACCGCCGAGCTGACGCTCACCGGCCGCATCACGACGGCGTCAAACGCCACATTTTTGGGCAGCATCGGCGACGTGGTGGTGGTCTATAAGCCGATAGCGGGCGAAAGTCCGCTGTGGGATTTTCCCGACGGCGCCCTGGCTCACCGGGAGGTGGCCGCCTACCTGGTCTCGCAGGCCTTCGGCTGGGACGTCGTGCCGCACACCTGGCTGCGCGATGGTCCGATGGGCGATGGAATGGTACAGCTCTGGCAGGAGCAAGACGCCGCCGCCAAAGCGCCGTGGACCTGGTCGCGACGGACCACGTGCCGGAGACGGGCTGGAAACACGTTCTCGAGGGACGAGATGAGAACGGACGGATGGTCGCCCTCGTTCACGAAGACTCGCCAACGCTCAGACGCATGGCGGTGTTCGACGTCGTCGTAAACAACGCCGACCGCAAAGGCGACCACATTCTTGCCATGACGGACGGACACCGGCACGGCGTGGACCATGGGCTCACGTTTCACCGTGACCACAAGCTGCGCACGGTGCTGTGGGGATGGCTGGGAGACGCCCTGACCGCCGAGGAACTCGACGGCATCGATCGTGTCAGCGAAGGACTGCACGGTGGGCTAGGCCGAAACCTGGCGGACTTGCTCAGCGCCGAAGAAATCGCATCGCTCGCCGCGCGCTGCGCCCGGTTGCGCTTGGCAGGGCGGTTTCCGGCTCCGAGCGGTGAGATGCCGGCGGTGCCCTGGCCGCTGTTCTAAGGAAATTTCGGCTACAGGCTTCGCAGGCTGTGTCCCGCCATGAACAGCCGTGACATCAAAAAGTGCAGTCCAGCCTTCATACCCATACGGTATCCACTCCGAGACCAGTGGAATGATGACAATACCGGGAATGCGGCATCCGCTATCGTTGTCCGGACGCCAGGCGGGGTCCGCGGACCAAGACGGCCAGCACGGCGACGGCGCAGGCGATGGCCAGGCTGCCAAGCGCGAGGTTCAGATTCCCCAAGGCTGCCGCTGTCGCACCCAAGACGATGGGTGTCAGGAACTGGCCGATGAACAGTGTTCCGGTCCAGATGCCCGTTCCACGGCCGCGTTGGTCGAAAGAGAGCCCGTTGATGGCCCAAGTCAGGAGCGTGGGCAGCAACACGCCCGTCCCTGCGCTGGCGATCACCGCGCCAACGATGGCAAGCGGCACGCTGCTCGCCAAAGCCACGATCGCGAGGCCGGCAGCCGCCAGGCCGAAGGYGATCAACAGCAGTTTCCGGGTACCGAGCATTGCCAGATAACGGAAGGAGATGGCGCCGGCTGCCGTAGCCAGGGAAGCGACCGCGGCCGCAAGTCCGATGAGGGCGGCGTCGCCGACCCCCAGCCCGGTGATGACGTAGGGCAGATGGACGATCAGGGCGTAGAAGACTATGCCACCAAATAGCGTCACTGCTGAGGGCGCACCGATCTGCCGCCAAGGGATCGGTGTCTTGGTGGCCGCCGCACGCCGGGTCTTCGCCGGTTCCCACAACACGAAAATCATTGGAATGACGAGGACCGCGCTTACCGCGTAGAGCCAGAAGGGCGTCCGCCAGCTGATGCTGCCGAGTGCGCCGCCGAGGGCAAAGAACGCCGTGGCTGCGAGAGCACTGACCATGGTCTGAAGCCCGAGGTATTTGTTGCGTTGCTCTCCGGCGTAATAGTCGGTGATCAGCGTGGTGCAGCACGTCATGATGGCCGCTTCGGCAATTCCGACGCCGATACGGGACAACGCGATTGACTCCAGGGTTGCAAGCCACAGTGGGGCCGTTCCGAAGATTGAGTAGGCAAGCATCGCGAAAATCAGCAGCTTCTTGCGTCCGACCCTGTCGGCGATGTATCCCGCCAGGGGCGAGAACAGCGCTACGAAAAGTGCGGGCAGCGTGAGGGCGAGCGGGACAAGGATGGCGACGCCCGGGGTATCGGCGAATGCCTGGTTCAGGGTGGGCAGGATGGGTGCCAACAAGACCGCGCCGAGCACTGGCAGGCAACTTCCGGCGACCAGCAACCCTGCGTGGATTCGGGTGGCGCTGCGGGGAACCGTTGGAGGAAGGTATGCGTCCTTGCCGGGGGCATCGGAATGGTGTGCCGCGGCTGGCGGCGCATCGGCTGACTCGAGGTGAATATTCTCCATTGAATTTCCTTCGCCTTGCGGGGTGTAGACCTGGACCGCCGCGGGTTCCCGGCAGTGTCTCTACGTCACTGTGGCAAGGCCTGCGGCATTGCAGAATAGCCACTTTCGGATAAGTGGTATCTGTGGGACGGATGGTTGCCGCGCCCGGCCGACCGTTCAACGCCCGGGGCAGACTTAGCGAAGAGTTGCCTCAGCTGGCTGGCTGGCTGGCGTCGGACCGCCAGGCTGCCACTTCCGGTGAGTTCACGAAGCGCTTCGCCATCCGACGATAGCCGTCGGTGTTTGGATGCAGTCCGTCGGACAAGTCATGGACGTCCTGCGGGCCGAACAAATGGCGTCCGTCGAGATAACGCAGCGCCGGATCATCTGCCCGGCGGGTGTGCACAATGTCCTGCAGGATGTCACGGACGTCTCCCAGGTTCAGCGCGCCAAAGGTCTCGCCCGGACGGGATGGCGGAACCGGCATGAGCCTGCCGGCCTGGGGATCGAAGTAGAGAGGGCCTGGCTCAGTTTCGTGCATGGGGCACGAAATGGGCGAGATGAGCAGGATGGGGACGTCCGGCTTCTTGTCACGGATGCTGTCCAGGAAACCGTGGACGGCGGGGATGAAGGTGCGCCGCTTCATCGTGTCGCCGTTGACGATGTTGATGCCTAGTTTGAGGCTGATCATGTCCGCGTGCTGGGCGCCGATGGTGCGGGCCACGAAGGGATCGAGCTGGGCGTTGCCGCCGAATCCGAGGGCGGTGACGTCCAGCTCCGCCTGCTGCGCCGCCGCAACCGGCCATACCGCCAAAGGGCTGGAGGCCTCCGAGCAGTGGCTGATTGAGCTGCCATGGTGCACCCACTTCGGACGCCCAGACGGCGGTGCGGGCCGGATGTCACCATCGCCGTTGAGGTCGAGAAGCTCGACGGACGCGTTGTTGGGCAGCCAGATCTCGACAAGCCGCCCGGTGCCGCGGGAGGGGCCGAGTTCGAAGCGGATCCGCCGCGGCCTGCCCTCCTTCAGTGAGCCTGGGCCGTCGAAAGGGACAACACGGTATGACCCTACCCAGTCAAGGACGGCTTCGCGTGATTCACCGTCGATGGTTGCTGCATAGGGCACGGGAATGTCCGCGGGGTCCTGGTTTGGATAGAGGACGCGGGTGGAACGGCTGGTCAGCTCGATCCAGCTGCCCGTGGTCTGCAGGACCAGCCGCACTCCGGAGGTCTGGCCGGCAACCAGTTCCATCAGCTCTGAGTCGTGGTGCTGCCGGGTCCACGACGGCAGCCGGGAAGGAGTGAGACCAGCCGCTGTGCGGTGAAGGTCCAGTACGCCGCGGAGAGACTCAACGATCAGCGACTGCGTGGTCTTATCCATGGCTCACCTCGTAGGTGAACGTACCGTTCCCTGTCCGGCGCTCCGAGGTTCCGGGAAGGTCGATAACGGCCTCGACTCCGACCGGAATGGTTGCGGTGCACCGCAGTTTCCCCGCCTTCAGCCGCCAACTGACGTCGACGGCGCCGTAGGGAGTGAGATGGCGGGTGTGGGCATGGTCGATGCCGCCGCCGGGCCGGGGCGCGATCCGGACCGTCCGGTGCCCTGGCTCCTCGATGGCGATGCCTCCCACACGACGGTGGATGAAGTCGCTGACCGCTCCAAAGGCGTAGTGGTTGAAGGAGGTCATCTCGCCGGGATTGACGGTACCGTCGGGAAGCAGGCTGTCCCAACGTTCCCAGACAGTCGTCGCGCCCATGGACACCTGATAGAGCCACGAGGGGCAGGTGTCGCCAAGCAGCAGCGCATAGGCCTCGTCAATGTGCCCGGTGTCAACGAGGGCATCGCAGACGTGGGGGGTTGCCAGGAATCCGGTACCCACCGTGAATCCTGATTCCGCGACGAGGTCTGCGAGGCGGTGTCCGGCGGCCCTTCTGTCGTCAGTGCCCTCGAGGAGGTCGAAGCGAAGGGCCAGCGTGTAGGCGGCCTGGGTATCCGAGGTCATCTTTCCGGGGCCAAGGACGAACCGTTTCCTGAAAGCTTCGGAGATTTCCTCCGAGAGGGCCGCATAGCGAGTTTGATCAATGGCCCGGCCCAGGACGCCGGCAGTAGCAGCGAGTGTTCTCATGGAATGGGCGAAGTAGGCGGTGGCCACGAGCGCGTTCTCCGTTGAGGAGGCACTCGGATTGTCCGGAGGAGCGGCGGGGTCGAGCCAGTCGCCGAACTGGAATCCCTTGTCCCAAACGCGTCCGGGCCCGGCCAGGGCTTCAACTGCGGAAGCCCAGGCCGTCATCCCGGGGTAGGCGAGTTCCAGCAGGGCGGCGTCGCCGAAGTGGCGGTACATCGCCCAAGGGACGCCGATTATCGCGTCGCTCCACCCCGCGGCCGGCAGGTTTCCTGGAGGCACCGGAAAGGGCATGATGACGGGGATGTCGGGGCTGAAGACCGGTGGGACACCGGAAGCCTCCCTTGCCTGGTCCGCGAGGAGATCTTTCAGCCAGTCACGGACAAACCCTGAGCTGTCGTAGAGCGTTGCGGCCGTGGGAGCAAAGACGTGCAGGTCGCCGCTGTAGCCCAGACGTTCGTCCCGCTGCGGGCAGTCAGTGGGAACGTCGACAAAGTTTCCGCGCATTCCCCACCGGATGTTTTCCTCAAGACGATTCAGCCCCGGATGCGATGTCTCGATCCACGCGGTCCGCTCCATGTCGGTGTGCACGACGACGGCGGCAACGCCATCGGCCGTAGGCTCCCCCGGCCAGTTTTCGATCTCCACATATCGAAATCCGTGGGTCGTAAAGCGGGGTTCGAACGATTCGGGCCCACCGCCACGCAGGGTGTAGCTGTCTGTGGCAGCCGCATGCCGCAGCGGCCCGCGGCAGAGCCGCCCGTCTTGGAGGATCTCGGCATGGCGCAATGTGATGGTCCGGCCCCGTTCGCCGGAGACGGTGAGGCGAAGCCTGCCGACGAGGTTTTGGCCGAAGTCCAGCAGGTGAACCCTATCCCCTACCTGCTTGATGGAAACGGGCCGGAGACGTTCGGTTTCGCGGACGGGCGGCCCGTCGGGCGCCACCAGGGTTGCGAAGTCCCGCTGCACCACCACCGGGTTCCAGCCGATGGCCTCGAGGCCCGATTCTGACCACCCGTCGACCAGTTTTCGTGCATCAACGGTTTCGCCCTCGAGGAGCCCCGAGCTGGTGATTTCGCTTTGCCGGCTGGACCAGTCCGGACCGGTAACATGGACGGATTCGGAGCCGTCCTCGTAGCGCAGATGCAGTTGAGCCAGCAGCGCAGTGCGGTCACCGTAGATGTTATTGATGCCGCCGTTGAATCCGAGCCTGCCCCGGTACCAGCCATCGGCCAGGCGGGCGCCCCAGCCGTTGAGTCCGGTGGCGACCAGCCCGGTCACATCGTAAGTCTGGTAGCGGAGACGGTCCTGGTAAGAGTTCCAACCCGGCGCCAGGATGTCCTGCCCGACGCGGGCACCGTTGATTTCGAATTCATAGACGCCGAGGGCAGACGAATAAAGGCGGGCCTGGGCAACCGTGCCCCGGGTTTCAAATGTTGACCGGAGCAGATAGGCCGTCCGGGGCTCTTTGGCCGAGTCCTCGTCGGACTCGACAGGTGCAACGAACGAGGCCCGCCAGTCGGCTGCGTTCAGGTTTCCCGTCTCGACAGCACCGGCATCGCTCCAGTCCGATGTGGCGCCGTCGATTCCTGTTACCCGGACCCGCACGCTGCGGCATGCCCGGGAGGGCAAGGCCTCCGCAGGCCATGGCACAAGGATGCTTTCGGGCGACGCGACGCGATGTACGGTCACGGCGCCGGTCTCCGGATCAGTGACTTCTACTTCGTAGGCAGTCTGGGGCGAGGTACCCGGTCCCGTCTGGAGCCAGGAGATCCGCGGCCGGGCTTCGCCTATGCCAAGTGCCTCGCGGTGATGTTCAAAACGGGGAGTGCTGATGCGCATGTGGGTCCTAAGTAAAATGGTGCGGCTGGCGGGATGGTCAGTCCGCGACGGCGGCCGTCGCGGGGCGCAGACCGTGACCGAACGGAAAGACGGGGTTCATTGTGTCCGAGGGAACGTCCGGGCGGGACGCTTTGACGGCAGCCATGGATCGTGGAAGTTCGAACGGCAGGGTCCCGGCCGGCTCAATCCTTCCCAGCAAAACGTCCCACACAGCTTCGTCTCCTGCCCCGTAGTCCACGATGACGGCGGCCGCGCGGTCGACGATCTCCGGGATGACGGCCGGGCGGTCCATATGAATCACGACGATGGTCGGTACGCGGTCCAGCAGGTCCAGGATCGGGGCAAGCTCCTGCTCGCTGAAGTCCAGCCGGCCGGCGCGGAAGAAGGACTCGAACACCCCGGGGCGCGGGTCGAATGGTGTCTCGAGGCGGATCACCGCGGCTTGGGCCTCGGTTGCCGAGCGCACCGCGACGACCGATCCGTCGCCGGGGGCCTCGATGCCCTGAAGGTAAATCGTTGCCTGTTCACGGATCGGCAGCACGGGTGTGCCAGCCGTCGTCGGAGGCCCGGACTGCGGCCGGTTGGTGAGAAGAGTCATTGACTTGCTTTGGGTGCGGCGCCCCTCGGCTGCAAAGGCGGCGTTGCCGACAATCTCTTCGGCCTGGTCCGGGTCAACAAAACGGGCATCGTCAAAGAGGCCGAGACGGAACTTTTCGCGCAGCAGGCGCGCCACCGAAACGTCGAGACGCGCTTCGTCGAGCCTCCCGCTCCGGACAAGTTCCACCACCAGGTGCGGGTTCTGTTCCCCGCCGAACTGGTCGGCTCCGGCGTCGAGGACCCGCAGAATCCTGTCTTCAGGACTGAGCTGCTCCACACCCCAGGCGCGGGCCTCGTGAAGTTCGCCCATGATGATGTTGTCGGTGATGATGCCCCAGTCCGTGCAGACGATTCCGTCGAAACCGAGCTGTTCGCGCAGCAGGCCGGTGATGATGCCGCGGTTGAAACCAAAGCCCACCGGCTCGTATTCGGTGCCCATGGGTCGGCCATAGTAAGGCATGATCTGCGTTGCGCCGGCCGCGATGGCGGCCCGGAACGGCTTGAGGTGATGTTCGAAATACCCGCCCGGGTACACCTGGTCCTTCCCATAAGGGAAATGCGGATCTTCGCCATCCTTTTGGGGTCCCCCGCCCGGAAAGTGCTTCACCATGCCCGCCACGCTGTCGGCGCCGAGCTCCCGGCCGCCGCGCAATCCCTCCAGGTAGGCGGCAACGAGCCGGGAGGTGACCTCGGCGTCTTGGCCGAAAGTACCTTCAGCGCGCGACCAGCGGGGCTCAGTGGCGAGGTCGATCTGCGGATGCAGGGCCACACGGAGCCCCACGGCCAGGTACTCCCGGCGGACCGTGTCCGCATACCGGCGGACAAGGTCGGCGTCGCCGATCGCCGCAAGGCCGAGCGTCTCGGGCCACTTAGAGAATGGGCCCGACGCCGCAGCTGTGCCTGGATTGTTCGAGAACGCATTGCGAGGATCACTCGCGATGGACACCGGGATTCCCAGACGGGTGTCCATCGCGAGTTCCTGCAGGGCGTTGTGCCAGCGCGCCATCGATCCCGGGTCGCTCGCCCCGAGCAGGTTGAACGCCGTCATCATCCGCATGCCCACCAGCTCCGAGGTGGAAGCACCGGTCGGGGCCCGTCCGGCGTCCTCCGCCAGGGTCCCGTCGGGATTCATGGTGATCATCGCCTGGAAGAGCAGGCCCGCCTTCTCCTCAAGGGTCATCCGTTCAATGAGGTCGCTGACGCGGCGCTCCAGGGTGAGGCCCCGGTCGAGGTAGGCGGCGGAGCTGAGGGCATGGATCATGGGATTTCCTTCAGAGCGGAGGGAGGTACGGGGACGGGCCGGTCAGCGGGTGATGTTTGAGGCCGCGGTCACTTCGACAGGGGCGATGTCGCCGTGGCCTTCGAGGATCTCCTGCTGCAGCGGCAGTCGGGGAATGACGAGGGCGATGACGAGGGCCACCGCGAAGACTCCGGCGAACGCCAAGTATGCGTTGCGGAATCCCGCGTCGAGGTAGAACCGCGTGCCGTTGGCGACGGCCCCTCCAGAAGCGAGGCTGACGTACATGATTTGTGCGACAACCGCGGTGAAGAGGTTGCTCAGCAGTACGGACATGCCGCTCGCAATCCCCTGCTCATCGGGGGAAACAGTGCGCACGATCATGGCCGGTCCGCAGGCGAGGATCATGCCGGTGCCGGCGGCAAGGACGACGCTCGTGAGGATGACCTCGAGCTCCGTTGAGTGGAACATCGACTGCAGAACGCTCCCGACGACGGCGACGGCCAGGCCAGCGACGAAGGGCCGTCTGGGGTCGAGGCGGCTTGTCACAACTCCGGCCAGAACACCGGCGACGAGGCCGACTATACCTGCCGGCATGCCGACGAATGCTGTCTGCGTGCCGGACCAGCCCAGCGAATCAGAAATGCCGGGGATATGGGGAAACAACGCCAGGAACACAATCATCGTGGCGCCGGCGAACGTGGCACCCTGCCCCAACGAGCTGGAGAGAATGACCGTGGAGAAGGCACGGCGCTTGAACATGCGCACGTTCAGGAGGGGAAACTGGGTCTTGAGCTCAACTACCACGAATGCCGACCCGAGGATCAGAGCAAGGGCAATGAGGCCGAGCGTCTTGGCGTCGGACCACCCCCAGATGCCGATCTGTCCGACGACGTAGACCAGGGTGGTCACTGCTGCGCCGAGGAGGAGGCCGCCGATCCAGTCGAAGTGGGCACCGCTGGAGTGGCGCGGGGTCTCGGGAACGAAAGCGAGGATCAGCAGGAACGCTATGAAAGTCATGCCGGACAGAGTCCAGAGCACCGCCTGGTAGCCGCCGAGGTCGAGCAGCGCGCCGGCGAGCAGGGGGCAAAGCGTGACGAAGATGCCGGTGCCGGCGCCCACGGCACCGCTGGCAGTTCCGACATACTTGGGCGGGAAGACGTCTCTGATGGTCGCGAACACCAAAGCCATGATCGGGGCGTAGCCCGCGGCGAGGACGCGCCCAACGAGCATCCACTCATAGCTGGGTGCGATTGCCGTAATCACATCACCCACGACGCCAATCGCCGTGATGATCAGCATGACCCGTCGCTTGCCGAACATGTCGCCGAACTTCGCCACGAAGGGCGTGAGCAGGCATCCCACCAGGGTGTAGATCAGCGCAAACCACGCGATCTGTGTCGTCTGGAAGTGCTGCGCAATGGCTGCCTGGGAAATGGACGTAAAGATGCCTGCCACCGTCAGCATCTGGGCCGGCCAAAGCAGGCAGACCACCAGGAGGGTGAGCCGGGCGCCCATCCGGCCACGCGGTGCTTGATTGATTATCTGGTTGTCAGAACCCGATGCCGAAGTTTGAACTGCGGGACCGTACGACGTTGTGCGGGAGCGAGCCATCGCTCTGTCCTCTCGGATAGACCCGGCCGGCCTGAGCCTGTGAGAAGTCGGGGCCGGGATTATGTGATACCAGCCACTGTGCTGGCTCCACCGAGCATAGACACATAAAACCCTACATGCAAGCAGGTTTTTATCTCAGCCATCTCCCCGCCCTGTCGGGGGCGCAGCCACCAGGCAAAGTGCCCGCGACATCGCGGGCACTGCGCGCTGGAGGCGGCACCCCCGTCGCACTCCCCGACTCCAAACGCGTGTGCCCGTCGGGCACAGGAGCGATAAGCAGAAGTCCCCAATGCAAAAACTGAAAGACCGAGCGGTTTTTATGGCTTTGAGCGGATGCGATGCAATACCGTGGAGCTGTGAGTACGGACGAGATAACACCAACGCCTGCAAAGCGGCATCGGCGGAAATCCGGATCCTATGCGGCCGCTGATGAGCGGAGGGAGCAGATACTCCAAACGGCCATCCTGCACTTCGCCCAATGGGGGTATGAGAGCTCATCTGTCCCTAAGATTGCAGCCGACGTGGGACTTACCAATGCCGGGCTGTTGCATCATTTTGGGTCCAAACGTGAGCTTCTGACAGCAGTTTTGGAACTCCGGGAGAAGCTCGCGGGCGAGATGTTTTTCAAGGACCTGGAGGCTGGCCGGGGCGATGCCCTGATCCTGTTGTCAAGAATTGCGGACCTCGCCGAATACAACACCACCCAACCCGGCCTCTCGCACATGTATGTGGTGTTAGCCGCCGAGGCTGTGAATCCGGACCATCCGGCCCATCAATACTTCCGCGACCGCTACGACAGAATTATCGGTTTCCTCGCGGCGTCCATGACTGACGGCATCCAGGAAGGCATTCTTAAGCCTGACCTTGATGTTCAGGAAATAGCCAGGGAAGTACTCGCTACAAGCGACGGACTGACACTGCAATGGGGCCTGTCATCAAGATCCTTCGACATGGCAAAATCAATCCGCACTTATCTCGACCGGTTGGCGCGTCAGATCACCATGGACCACCGGGGACTCCCCGCGTCCTGAGCCGGCAAAACCCACCCGCCTGGTTCTAGCCGGCGCTTCCCAGAGGATCCACGTTATAGGGCAAGACCCGAGGCGTGGATCCCTCGTCGTTTGGCGGTCCGTGCAGCCTGAACGGCCATTCTCAGATTCAGACCTGCTCTCGCGGCACTCCAAGACCTATCCCCACCCCTGGCCAACATATTTGTGGGACTGATAGTTACTATCCAATTTGACGCCTTCCTCGAATACATGATCGGAGTCACAGTTGGAGGGAAGCCCAACCAAACCCTCTGCACAGTTCGACCAACTAAGGAATTCAGCGTGGAAACTCCCCTCTCACATCTTGCCCACCTCGAGATCACCGCCCCGGACGTCGAAGCCTCGGCACGGTTCTACGAGGAAAAGTTCGGCATGCGCATCATCGACCGGGTGGACGGCAACGTCTACCTGCGCTGCTGGGGCGATTACTACCGCTACAGCCTGGTCATCATCGAAGGGCCGGAAGCCGCCCTGGGCCGGATGGCCTGGCGTACCAACTCCCAGGAAGCCCTAGAAGCAGCGGCCCAGCGCGTCGAGGCAACCGGGGTTCAGGGCACCTGGACCGCCGGCGGCCACGGCTACGGCAAGGCCTATGAATTCACCGGCCCCTACGGCCACCACATGCGCCTCTTCTTTGAAGTTGAGAAGTTCGTGGCTGAGCCCGGTTTTGAATCCACCTATCCGGACCGCCCGGAGCGCCGCAGCAGCCACGCCGCCGCGCCCCGTTTCCTGGACCACGTCACGGTGGCGGCCCCCGATGTCCGCGGCTTTGCCAAGTGGCACAACGAAGCGTTAGGTTTCCGCGTCATGGCATTCGTGGACCTGGATGAGGCCCCCATCACTGTCTTCTCCGTGCTGACCACCAACGAAAAGTCCCACGACCTCGGCGTCGTCAAGGACACGTCCAGCCGCGCCGGCCGCTTCAACCACATCGCCTTCTGGGTTGACGCCACGGAAGACCTGCTCCGCACTGCGGACGTCATGATGGAAAACGGCACTCCCATGGAATACGGCCCCTCCATCCATGGCGTGGGCGAGCAGAACTTCCTCTACTTCCGCGATCCGTCTGGCCTGCGCGTGGAGCTGAACTCCGGCGGCTACCGCAACTACGTCCCCGACTGGGAAGCCAGCACCTGGAAGCCGTCCGAGGGCTCGAACAACTTTTACAAGAACGGCGCCATGCCGCTGTCCATGACCGAATCCTTCCCTCCCGCCGACGGCTTCACCGCCACCGAAGAAGGCGCCTCCCCGGAAATGAAGGAAGCCCTGCTGAACCCATACGCCCAGCACGGACGGGGCTAAGACCGCCATGTCAGAAGCTATGTACTCCCTCATCAGGTTCCAGGAGCCCGGTGACAGCAAGGCCCGGGTGGGAGTGCTGGTCAACGGCCGGGTCCTGCCGCTGGACGGGGACATCAATTCCCTGATCGAGCACTGGGACACCACCGAAAGCCAGCTGGACACCTTCGCTTCCTCTGCCGGCGAGGACGACGGCCTGGCGTTTGCCGACGTCGAGGTTCTTGCACCGGTGGAGCCGGTTCAGGTTCTGCAGACCGGCGCGAACTACCGCAAGCACGTAATCGATCTCGCCGCAGCACACCGTGAACCGGGCCAGGACGAAGCGGAAGTACGCGCCAGGACCGCGGCCATGATGGACAAGCGGGCGGGCCAGGGCACGCCGTACTTCTTCATCGGGCTCCCGACGGCGATCGCCTCCGCCACTGACGACCTCACCCTGCCCGCCTACAGCAGGTCCCATGACTGGGAGCTGGAACTGGCGGCAGTGATCGGCAGGACGGCCTTCCGGGTCACCCCCGAGGAAGCCCTGGAGTACGTGTTCGGTTACACCATGGTCAACGACATCACCACCCGTGAGTTCGTTTTCCGCAAGGACATGCCCGCCATCGGCTCGGACTGGTACCGCGCCAAGAACGCCCCCGGCTTCCTGCCCACCGGGCCGCTGCTGGTGCCGGCCAAGTTCTTCGGCGACCCTCAGGACGTCCGGGTGACCCTGAAGCTCAACGGCCACGCCATGCAGGACGAATCCACCCAGGACATGATCTTCGGCGTCGCCAAGCTGGTCAGCGAGGCGTCCCAAATCATGCCTCTTCGCCCCGGCGACCTGGTCCTCACCGGAAGCCCCGCCGGCAACGGCCAGCATTGGGGCCGGCTGCTCCAGGACGGCGACGTCATGGAAGGCACCATCACCGGCCTGGGTACACAGCTGATCCGCTGTAGGGACGAAGTTCAGACTGAAAGCAGCCAGAAGTGACCACCCAGGACACCGCTCCCGCCACCGGCACCGGGGAATCAGCCACCACTGCTTCCCCGGCGATCCGGCGTGAGGACCCGCTTGGGAGCATCCGGGCCATGGCCGAGGCCCACAACAACTGGGGCCGCTGGGGTGACGATGACGTTCTGGGAACCCTGAACTTCATCGACGCGGCCAAACGCATCGAAGCAGCAGCCCTTGTGAAGACGGGCGAGGCGTTCTCGTTGTCCCAGCCGTTCGACACCAACGGGCCGCAGAAGGGCTGGCGCCGCCGCACCAACCCCGTCCACACCATGACCGACACCGGCGTGGACGCCGAGCGCGGTAACCAGGGGTTCCCGCACGGCTTCGGCGGCGCGGACGACGTCATTGCCATGCCGCTGCAGTGCTCCACACAGTGGGACGGCCTGGGCCACATCTTCGATCAGGGCAAAGCCTGGAACGGCCGCGCCGCAGGCGACGTCGTGACCTCCGAAGGCGACCTGGTGACCGGCATCGAAACCGCGGCGGCGAAGATCGTCACCCGGGGGGTGCTGCTCGACGTCGGCCGCGCGCTCGGCCCGGAACTGGGCAGGACCGACGGCGAGCTGCCGGACGGCTTCGCCATCACCCCCGAACACCTTCAGCGGACCATTGAACTCCAGGGTCCCAGCTCACGGGTGGGCCGGGGCGACATCGTGGTGATCCGCACCGGCCAGCACACCAGGGTCCGCCGCGACGGCTGGGGTGACTACGCCGGCGGATCAGCACCGGGATTGTCCTTCACCACCGCACCCTGGCTGCACCGCAGCGAAATCGCCGGGATCGCCACCGACACCTGGGGCTTCGAAGTCCGTCCCAACGAGTTTAACGGTGCCTTCCAGCCGCTCCACCAGATCGCCATCCCCAACCTCGGGCTGTTCCTGGGCGAAATGTGGGACCCGGACGGCCTCGCGGAAGCGTGCGCAGCGGATGGCAAGTACGACTTCCTGCTCACCGCGGCGCCTCTTCCGATCACCGGCGCCGTGGGGTCGCCCGTCAACCCGATCGCAGTCCGGTAATCGTCATCCGCTAGCGTCCAGCACAACAGCAACACCACCACCAGCAGTTACGCCGTCAATACAAAGGAGTCAGCGATGGCAGCAGTACAGAACGTCGGAATCGTCGGGGCGGGAGCCGCAGGTCTGACCACAGCCATCCTCCTGGCCGACGCCGGAATCCAGGTCGAGATCCTGGAGAAGTCCGAGGCTCCGCAGACCCTCGGATCGGGAATCACCCTGCAGGGAAACGCCCTGCGGATCCTCCGTCAGCTCGGCCTGTGGGAGCAGATCGAGGCGAAGGGCTACGCCTTCAGCACCCTGGGCCTGCGCGCCCCGAACCCCGACGGCACCGTCATCGCTGTCCTCGAGGACATCCGGACCGGCGGCGATGATCTGCCTGCCACCTTCGGCATGTACCGCCCCGACCTCACCGCCATCCTGCGCGAACGCGCAGAACAGGCAGGCGCACGGATCAGTTACGGCAAGACGGTCACGGGTATCACGGACGACGGCGGCTCAGTCACCGTGAGCACCGCCGAGGGCGCCACCGCCAGCTACGACCTCCTGATCGGCGCCGACGGCCTGCACTCCGCTGTCCGCAAGGCCATCGGCATCGAGCTGGAGCCCGCATCCACCGGTATGGGCATCTGGCGCGCGTTTGTGGAACGGCCGCAGGACGTGGTCCGCACCGACCTCACGTACGGCGGTCCCTGCTTCATCGCCGGCTACTGCCCCACCGGCCCGGACACCATCTACGCCTATCTCGTGGAAAAGGCGCAGGAGCGCAAGCATGAGGACGGCCCCCGCATCATGGCCGAACTCGCCGCCGCCTACGGCGGTCCCTGGAACGAGATCCGCGCGAACCTGGACCACAGTGCCCGCATCAACTACACATGGTTCACCACCCACCTGGTGGACGGTCCGTGGAACCGCGGCCGCACCGTGATTATCGGCGACGCCGCCCACAGCTGCCCGCCAACCATTGCCCAAGGTGCCGCCATGGCACTGGAGGATGCAGCCGTGCTGGCCGAACTGTTGATCGGCGCCGACGACGTTACCGAGACTCTGTGGAAGGAATTCACCGACCGGCGCCTGAACCGGGCCAAGGCAGTGGTGGATGCCTCTGTCCAGCTGGGCCAGTGGATGCTCGACGGCGTCCGCGACGCCAACGTGCCGGGCCTCATGCATGCAGTCTCCAGCTTGGTTAGCGAGCCCGCATGAGCACCGCTGAAGGACAACCCCCGATCGTGGACGTCCACGCCCACATCCTGCTTCCGGCCCTGCAGCAGCTCGTGGCCGAGGCTGATCCGCAGGGCTTCGGCGCCCAGCAGGCCCTGGAAGTCCGGCGCAACGGACCGGAATCCATGGCCGCCTCGGGCAAGATGATCAAGGAGCGCTGGCCGCAGCTGACGGATCTGGACCGCCGGCTGGCTGACATGGATGCCCAAGGCGTGGACGTGCAGCTGGTCTCGCCGTCGCCTTCGCACTTCTACTACTTCGCTGGCCAAGAGCTGGCCCTGCAGGTGGCCAAGGCCGCCAACCAGGCGGTGCGGGAGTTCGTGGACCGCGCGCCGGAGCGCCTTACTGGCCTGGGCCTGGTGCCGCTGCAGCACCCTTCCCGGATGGTGGAAGCCCTGGACCATGCCGTCCTGGAGTGCGGGCTGCTCGGCGTGGAAATCGGCTCGTTCGCCGGCACCCCTGGGGACCCAGACCGCAGCACAGTTGAGCTTTCCGACCCCAGGCTGGAACCGTTCTGGAGCCGGGCCGAGGAACTGGGCGCCCTGGTGTTCCTGCACCCGTTCGGCTGCTCGCTGGACGAGCGGCTGGACCGCTTCTACCTCGCCAACACCGTCTCCCAGCCCGCCGAGAACGCGGTGGCCCTGTCGCACCTGATTTTCAGCGGGGTCCTGGACCGGCACCCGGACCTCAGGATTCTAGCGGCGCACGGCGGCGGCTACCTTCCCACCAGCCTGGGCCGCTCCGACCACGCCTGGAAGGTCCGGCCGGAGGCGCACGGCTGCGCCCAGCCGCCGTCGTCCTACCTGAAGAAGCTGTACTTCGACTCACTGGTCCACAACCAGGCCGAACTGCGGGCCCTCGTGGCTGCCGCGGGCCCCGAACAGGTGCTCCTCGGCTCGGACTACCCGTTCGACATGGGCTCCGACCGACCCGTGGCGGAGGTAATCGATGCACTGCTTCCTCCCGAGGAAGAGGCCAGGGTGCTGGCCGGCAACGCCGCTGCCCTGGGCATCACGCCCGCCTCAGTCCTCGCCGCCCGCCACACAGCCTAAGGAACACTCGTCATGGTCAAGATTGCACGCTGGAACCACGACGGCGGGACGCAGTCCGGCTTCCTGGATAACGGAAACTGCTACGCCCTGCCCGCAGGCCAGGGCGTCCAGACCCTTCTGGACGCTGGGCTGGACGAAACCCTGAGTCTTGCCCGGCAGACCATCGGTTCGGGCCGGGCCGTTCAGCTGGCCGACGTGGAGTTGCTCGCCCCGCTTGTGCCCGCCACCATCAGGGACTTCGTGGCGTTCGAGGAACACGTCGAAGGCGTGCGGAAAAGCATCGACGGCATAGCCGGCGTGGTGCCCGAATGGTACGAGGCACCCACCTTCTACTTCACCAACCCGCATACGGTGACCGGCACCGGCGAGGTGATTGGTATTCCGGCGGGCTGCGAGGACCTGGACTTTGAGACCGAAGTGGCCGCCGTCGTCGGACGCGTCCCGGGCAGCGACGGCCGCAACCTCACCGCTGCGCAGGCGCATGCGCACATCTTCGGCTACACGGTGCTCAACGACTGGTCCGCACGGGACCTGCAGCGCCGGGAGATGAAGGTCAGTCTGGGGCCGTGCAAAGGCAAGGATTTTTCCAACACCCTGGGACCCTGGATTGTCACCGCCGACGAGTTCGAGGACCTGCACGACGCCGAGGGGTTCCTGCCGATCTCCATGACCGTGGAAGTCAACGGGCAGCTCATCGGCCAGGATCTGCTCTCCAACATGGGATGGCCCTTCGCCGAACTCGTGGCCTACGCATCGCAGGACTCCGTGGTGCGGCCCGGTGACGTGCTGGGTTCCGGCACGTGCGGCAGCGGCTGCCTCGCCGAGCTGTGGGGACGGAACGGCTCCCAGACTCCCCCGCCGCTGAAGACCGGCGACGTGGTCCGTATGGTCGTCGAAGGCATCGGCACCATCGAGAACACCGTGGGTGAACGGCGCGAGGCCGTGACCCGGGTTGCTGCCCGCGTCCGCCCGCGCAACCGCGGCCATTTTCCCCTTCATACCGTCGGCGGCACCCACCCGTAGCCTCAGGCCCCGCCGCCCCTGCCCATTGCTGACGCCTGCCCGTTAGGAACACACCATGCTCACGCTTACCGCCAACCTCGAACTGAACTTCCCCGACATTGCAGACGTGCCCTCGCGCATCGAGGCGGCCAAAACGGCCGGCCTGGACGAGGTGGACATCTGGACTACCTCCGATAAAGATCTGCCAGCAATCAAATCAGCCTTGGACGCGACCGGAACACGGCTGGTATCCATCCTCGCCGAACCCCGAATGGACATCGTGTGGCCGAACGCAGACCTCGAGAAGTTCCTCTCGGGCCTGGAACGCTCCATCGAGGACGCGCGCTTCCTGGAGTGCCCCTTCGTTATTGTGGACTCAGGGCTCGGTTTCCCTGGCCAGATCCGACGCACTCAGCTCGACCGGCTCGCGGAAATCTACGCCATCGCCGTGGACCGCGTGCGCGGCTCCGGCATCACCATTCTGCTCGAGTCCGTGAATACCCGCGTTGACCACCCCGGGCTGCTCCTGGACCGCAACGCCGACTGCATGGAAATTATCCGTACCGTCAATGACCCGTCCCTCCGCTGGCTGTTCGACGCATACCACTCCTTCTCCGAAGGCGAGGACTACGCGAAAGAGTTCGCCGCGGGCGCTGACCTCGTCGAGTATGTGCACCTGGCAGATGCACCGGGGCGAAAAGAACCGGGGACCGGAGTGGTGGATTGGTCCGTTTGGCTCGACGTGATCGAGAAGAACGGCTACTCGGGATCGATCGGCCTGGAGTTCACCCCCACAACCGACTTCTCATCCTCTGTCGCTTACTTCCGCTCCCTGGTCGAGGCCAGGAACCTCGCCCTTCAAGCCTGAGGAACCGCCACCGGTCAGGGCACGCGAATCTACCTTCCAGCTAGCCCGGCAGCACGGCCGACCAGCCGCCGTCGACCATCAGGTTGGCGCCCGTCACGTATGAGGCTTCGTCGGAGGCCAGGAACAGCGCGCACTTGGCCACTTCTTCCGGGGCGCCGATCCGGCCCAGCGGGATGCTGCCGGCGATGGACCGCATGGGGTGGTCGGTGGCCAGGAGGTTGCCCTCGGTGGCTGCGGTGCGGATCATTCCGGGGCTGACAGCATTGACGCGCAGTCCATGCGGAGCCCCTTCGGCCGCGAGCTGCCTGGTCATGGCCACCACGGCTCCTTTGGTGGCGGTGTGGGCTAGCCGGCCGTTGGTCATGGAACCGGTCACTCCTGCTGTGGATCCCACCAGCACGATGGCGGCATTCTGCACCCGGATCAGTTGCGGCCAAAAGTATTTGACCGGCAGGAACACGACATCCATCTCGTGTTCAACATTCCACTTCCAGTCGGCAAACGTGAGCTGCTCCACCGGTGCGAAGCGGGTGACCGCGGCGTTGGCATACAGGATGTGGACCTGGCCGTGGTTTGCGGCCACTTCCTGCGCCCATGCCGCCACGGCGGCCTCGTCCGTGAGGTCAACCCGGCTGCTGTTCATCCGGCCCCCGGCTGCGGTGACCTGGCGGACGGTGGCCGCGGCGCCGTCGTCGTCCATGTCGCAGCCGACCACTAAGGCCCCTGCCTCCGCGAAGACGAGCGCCGCCGCCCTGCCTTGGCCGCTGGCCGTTCCGGTGATGACGGCGGTTTTGCCGGCCAGGCGCTGGCTGGAGACAGGCATAAGGGGATCCTTCCGAAAGATTGCTTCTTCGACTTTCGCAGGGATGGTCCGGATGGGGAACGGCGCTTTGAGTCTAGGTGGTATCCGTCGCACGGATAGTCACCGGATGAGCGGTGACGGGAAAGAGCTCGTGCAGCCGCGAACAGGCCCGCTGGACCACGGAACGCAGCCAGACGCTGGCAGGGTCCTCCGCCTGGGACGGGTGCCAGTACATCGCTTCCACGAGGGACGCTTCAGCGTCTTCGGAGAACCCCAGCACAGCGATTTCGGCGCCGCGCTGGGCCCGTGCTGCCAGCATCCCCGGGACCAGGGCCACCAGGTCCGTCCCTTCCACCAGCAGCGGCAGGGACAGGAACCCGGCCACCACAGCCACCACGCGGCGCTGAATGCCCCGCGACTCGAACAGCTTGTCCGCCGGGGTGCTGATTCCCTCCCCGAAATAGCCAACAGCGTGCGGAACGGTGGCCAGGTCCTCGAGGCTGAGCCGGGGCTGCTGGAGCAGGTGATTCCCGGCGTCAGCCACCGCCACGAAGCTGTCCCGGAAGAGCTGCTTGCTCGCTCCCTGCATGTGGTACCCCGTGGGCCCGATCAGCAGGTCGATTTTCGAGTAGTCAGCCATCTGGCCCTGGATCCCGGACTTGGCCGTGGGAACGAAATCCACTGACACGCCGGGGGCCGCCTCGCGCAGGATCCCCCGCAGCGGTCCCACGATCAGCGCCGCCGCGTAGTCCGAGGCCGCGATGATGAATTCCCGCTCGCTCGTCGCGGCGTCAAAGCCGGACCGTATACGCGTGGCCCGCTGGACGTGAAGCATCGCTTCATCGACCAGCGGGACCAGGGACTGCGCGAAGGGCGTGAGGTCATACGTGCGGCCGTTCCGCACCAGGAGCTCGTCGTCGAAATGGCGCCGGAGCCTGGCCATTGCGGCGCTGGTGGCTGGCTGGCTGAGCTGGAGCCTTTCAGCTGCCCTGGAGACGTTCCGCAGTTCCAACAGGACCTGCAGTTGGGGCAACAGGTTCAGGTCCAGGTTCTTCATACCCATAGGTTATCCGTGCCCCGGTTATCCGTGCCCCAAGCCCTCGTTCGCGGCGTTGGGAACGGTTTCCCCCTCTCCGTCAGTCCGCCAGGACGCGGTATTGGAAATTGCGGAAACGTACACTTCCAGTGCCAGCAGAGAACAGTGCGGGCCGAAGGCTGAACAGCTCATCGGCTGTATTGGTGTTGTACCCGGTGACGTCGAAGCGCAAGCCATGCCTGGTCCAGTCGACTCCGTCAAGGCTGTAGTACTGGGTGACGATGTGGCCGTCATTGACAATCCGCAGGTGGATGACGCTGGCGGACGGCGCCGGCTCCGACCAGTAAAAGATGGACTTCCCGGCGCGGTATGTGCTCATCTTGTCCCCGTCGTGGCCCATGCCGCAGAAGAGGCGGTCACTGTAGTACAGCAACAAGCCTCCCTGCGCCCCGTCCCGCAGCTCCATGTCCACACGGATCTCGTAGCGGCGGTCCCCCACGATGCAGGTCAGGGGCGAGCTGTCCGCTGGGCTTGTGCCCCGGGCACGGAGGACCAGCCCGTCATCGAAGGACGAACGGAGATACTCATCCTTCGACGGTGCGTGGAAGGACCACTGGATGCCGAAACGGGGTTCCGAGAAGTCGTCGCTGAGTACAAGTCCGCGCGTACCTTCCCCGGCCAAGGATGCCGGCGGAAGGGGTGCGGGCATTGGCACCGAGAGGTCTCCGCCCATGGCCTTGGGCCAACCATCCCCGCCCCACTCGATGGGCTCGAGCAGCGTCTGGCGTCCCAGGGTGGCAAACCCGTTCTCGTAGCCGTGGAACACGCTCCACCATTGGCCGCCCGGCCCCTCGAAGAGGGTTGCATGCCCTTTGCTCCACCACGGTTCCGCTGAATCCCAGGTCTTGATGATCGGGTTGGCCGGACAGTCCTCCCAGGGCCCGTGAACCGAACGCGAGCGGGCAACGGTGACCATGTGCCCGGTGGGCGGACCGGCCGTACCGCCGACCGCCGTCGTGAGATAGAACCAGCCATCACGCTGCGTAAGTTTGGGGCCTTCGAGGGCGTAGGCCTCGGTGATCCAGTCATCCGGGTAGCGCCAGCCGTCGTACACATGCTCGATGGCTCCATCCGTGGCCAATCCGTCAGGTGTCAACGGCACCCGGCTGACACCGCTGAGGAACAGGTAGCGGCGCCCATCTTCTCCCACCACGTGTCCCGGATCGATGTGGCCGGTGATGGCCATGCTCTTGGGCTCACTCCACGGACCGGCCATGCTTTCAGCGTGAATGACATAGATCTGCGGCGGCCCAGTCGGATCCGGCGACAACGCCGTCGGAATGACAGGGACGTAGATGAAGTAGGTTCCGTCGACCTTGCACATGTCCACTGCGAAGACATTCCCGATAGGCGCCGCAAGGGCGGGTCCCAGGGGTTCCCAATTCAACAGGTCACGTGAGTGCCAGATAATAAGCCCCGGTGTGGATTCAAAGGAGGAAAAGGTCAGGTAATAGTCATCGCCGTCACGCAGAATGGCAGGGTCCGGGTGGTCACCCGAAAAGACCGGGTTGATGTAGGAGCCATCCTTCAGGTCAGCCCGGCGTTGCCCTTCCGGACCCGTGGCCAGGCCGGGCACCTCCCGGGGCTCAGGCGAATCGTCGGTAACCACCAGTTGGTAGGTCTGGTGGGTAGTTCCGTTGCCGACCGAGATCACAAAGTCCCCCGGTTCGACGACGAACTCCCCTTCCGGGTTGTTGGTCCAGAAGCCGAGATCTTCGATGTCGACCGCCAGCGAAACAGTGCGAGCCTCGCCCGCAGGTACGAAGACACGGTTGAAGCCGCGCAGACGCTTAACGGGCTGGGCCATCGATGAGACACAGTCGGTAACGTAAAGCTGCACCACCTCGTCCCCGTCCCTTTCCCCGATGTTCCTCACTGTCGTCTCAAACGTCATTGAGCGGCCGGACTGCAGTTCCGCGAGTGAAATGCTCAAGCATTGCGGTGGCACACTCTCGAGCTCAAACCCGGTGTAACTGAGCCCAAAGCCGAAGGGGAATTGAGGCCCCAGCTCGAGGTCCATGTACTTTGATTTGTAAAAGTCGTCGGTGTTGTTGGGACCTGTGAGCCCAATGTCGGGCTGATCATCGTTGAGGCTGCCGCCTGACCGGGCGGGCCGTCCGGTGGATTCGTGGTTGTAATAGATGGGGATTTGCCCCACCGCACGAGGGAAGGACATCGGGAGCTTTCCGCCCGGGTTCACAGCTCCCGTGAGGACGTCTGCGATCGCGTCCCCGGCCTCGGAGCCCAAATGCCATGCCAGCAGGAGGGCGGGGCAGGCGTCGATCCACTCCCTGACGATGAGGGGACGGCCCGTCATCAACACGACGGCAAAGGGTTTTCCCGTTTCCGCTATTGCGTGAATCAGTTCTTCCTGGTCGCCGGGAAGGTCGAGGGAACTCCGGGAGCTTGCTTCCCCTGACAGTGCGCTCGGCTCCCCTACGGCGACAATGACGACGTCGGACTCCGCGGCGGCCCGCCGCGCCTCCTCCTGAAGCGCGGCATCTGCGGAGGTAAACATTCCGCCGGGGAGGGAGGTGATGCTGCACCCGGGCAGCGCAGCCTCAAGGGAATCTGCGATGGAACGTTTCGTGGGGGCCGCAAAATACTGGACCCAGGCACCAAGGTGATCGGTACTTTGGGCGTAGGGACCTACCACCAGAACACGTTTGCCGTTCGCGGCCAGCGGCAAAATATTGTCGTCATTCTTCAGCAGCACCGCGCATCTGGAGGCCGTTGAGCGGGCCGCCGCCAGCGTCTTTTCGGTCGGTCCCGTCGCGGCTGAGCTCTCGTCCACGTAGGGGTTATCGAACAAACCGAGGGCCTCCTTCAGCCGAAGGACCCGGAGGACCGCGTCATCGATCCGGGCCGGATCCACCCGGCCCTCCGGAATGATCGGCACGCCATCGATCAGCAAGGATCCGCCCATTTCCACGTCCAAACCCGCGCCCAGGGCAAGTCGTCCGGCGTCGGCCGCATCACTGGCGATGCCGTGCTGGACGAGCTCCCCGACTCCACCGGCATCGGCGACGACCACTCCGGCGTGCTGCCACTCGGACTTCAGCACATCAGTGAGCAGCTCCCGATTCGCGTGCATGGGCACTCCCGAGACGGTGTTGAAACTCGCCATCACGCTTCCGACTTTGGATCTGACAGCGGCGCGGAACGGCTCCAGGTAGATGTCCCGGAGCCGCTGGACCGAGATGTCAGCGGTGTTGTAGTCCCGTCCTCCTTCGGCGGCACTGTATCCGACGAAGTGCTTGACGCAGGCAGCAATGGAGGTCCCCGAAGCAAGGCTCGAACCTTGGTACCCGTTGATCTTCGCCACGCCGAACACGGCATTCAGATAAGGATCTTCGCCGAAGCCCTCCACCACCCGGCCCCATCTGGGGTCCCGGCTGACATCGATCATGGGCGAGAACGTCCAGTTGACACCCGCCGAGCGTGATTCCATCGCTGAAATGCGCGCGTCAGTCGCTGCCACCTCCGGGTCAAAGCTTGCCGCCTGCGCAAGCGGCGTCGGGAAGATGGTGAATTGACCATGCACGACGTCCAGCCCGATAAGAAGTGGTATCCCGTGCCGGCTTTGTTCCACTGCTGCGCGCTGCAGCGCGTTGGTGTCCGCTGCACTTGCTGGCCAGAAGAGGGCGCCCGCACCCCCGCTGGCAAGCTTCCGGGCATCGGACGAATCCGGTTTCCAGACGATTTGGAGCTGGGCAAGCTTATCGGCATAACTCATCCGGGCAAGGATCTGCTCCGGTGTTCGGGTCGGGTTCATGACTCGGTCTTCCTACTTGGTGCTGAAAGCGGCGTCGAAAGCTGCTGCGGAGGGTTCATAGCCGGAGAGCCGGCGCACGAACGCGAGCGCCTCGGGGGCGCCAGCCATCCGGTCCATGCCGGCGTCCTCCCACTCCACGGACAGCGGACCGCGGTAATCATTGGCATTAAGCATCCGGAACGGATCCACCCACGGCACGTCGCCGTGGCCTGTGGAGATGAAGTCCCAGCCGCGGCGAGGATCAGCCCAGGGCAGATGCGATGAAAGGCGGCCGTTGCCGAGCCGCTTCTTCGTGTCCTTGCAGTGCACGTGGTAGATGCGCTCCTTGAAGTCCCACAGGAACCCCACCGGGTCGATGTCCTGCCACACCATGTGGCTCGGGTCCCAGTTCAGCCCAAAGGCCTCGCGGTGACCGATCCCCTCCAGGGTGCGGTGCGTTGTCCAGTAGTCATACGCGATCTCGGACGGGTGGACCTCGTGGGCGAACCGGACGCCGCACTCCTCGAAGACATCGAGGATGGGGTTCCACCGGTCGGCAAAGTCCTGGTAGCCGGCGTCGATCATCTTTTCGGGGGCGGGCCGTCGCCCCATACGACGTCCGACAGGATGCCGCGGTGCCGTTCGTCGATCGGGTCGTCGCAGACAGCCTGGCCCTTGAGGTGGTTGGAGATGGTCCACACCTTGAGCCCGTGGCGTTCAAGGATGTCCAGCTGTCCCTGCACATAGGCGTCGTCACCGCAGCGCCAGGGGTCCAGGTGGTCTCCCCAGCAGGCGATCTCCAGGCCGTCATGGCCCCACTCGCCGGCTAGCCTTGCCACCTCCTCGAACGGCAGGTCGGCCCACTGGCCGGTAAACAGTGTGATTGGTCGTGCCATCTGCTTCTTCTCCTCAACCCGCCAGCACGGGAACGCCGGCAGCGACCTGCGTCCAGGCGGAATCATTTTCGGAGCTGCGCTCGACGGCCTCGAGCACCCGCTGCACCCTCAGCCCGTCAGCGAACGACGGGTGCGGGTCGACGCCGCCCATGATGCCCTCCACAAGGTCCTTGACCTGGTGGGAGAAACCGTGTTCGTAGCCGAGCATGTGCCCTGCCGGCCACCACGCCGAGACATAGGGATGCTCCGCCTCGGTGACCAGGATCTTCCTGAAGCCCTGGCGGTCTGCGGGTGCCGTCCGGTCGTAGAACTGGACGCTGTTAAGGTCCTCAAGGTCGAAGGCCAGGGCCCCTTCGTCTCCCGAGACCTCGATTTCCAGCGCGTTCTTGCGGCCCGTGGCAAAGCGTGATGCCTCGAAGGACGCGAGTGCCCCGGTTTCGAAGCGGCCGGTGAAGATGGCGATATCGTCCACGGTCACCTCGCCGTAGCCTGCACCGGAAGTGCCGGAAAGCCCGGAACCGGAATCCAGGACAGGCCGCTCCTTCACGATGGTGTCGATGACCCCGGACACCTCCCTCAGGTTCAGCCCGGTCACGAACTGGGCCAGGTCAATGGCATGGGCACCGATGTCCCCCAGCGCCCCGGAACCGGCGTGCTCCTTCTGCAGCCGCCAGGCCAGCGGCATCTGCGGATCCACGAGCCAGTCCTGCCGGTAGGAGGCGCGCACGTGGTTGATCGTCCCCACGGCCCCTTCGGCGATGAGGTTGCGAAGGAAGGTGATGGCTGGAACGCGGCGGTACGTGAAGCCCACCATCGCCCGGATGCCCCGGGCCGCGGCCCGCTCCGCAGCCTCGGCCATCGCTTCGGCTTCCGCCACCGTGTTGGCCAGCGGTTTTTCGCACAATACGTGTTTCCCGGCTTCTAGCGCCGCGATTGCGATTTCGGCGTGGGAGCCGCCGGGGGTGACGATGTCGACGACGTCGATATCGTCCCGGACGATCACGTCCCGCCAGTCTGTGGCGGATTCGGCCCAGCCCCACTTATGGGCAGCGGCAGCCACGGCTTCGGCGTGGCGGCCCACGATCACCGCCATCTCCGGCTCGGCAGGCAGGTCGAAGACCCGAGGCGCGGTGCGCCAGCCCTGGGAGTGGGCTGCGCCCATGAAGCCATAGCCGATCATGGCCACCCGCAGGGGTGGCGCCCCGGCAGTACCGGCGGGGCGCTCGAGGGCTGCCCCTGCGATGCTTGCTGACATGTCGTGATCCTGCTCTTTCTTAGCCGCGGACGGGCTGTGCGAGGTGGCTGTTGAGGATGCGTCGGGCTTCTGCAGGGTCTGTGATCATGGCCGAACCGGCGTCTGCGGCAGCCGAGCGCTGGACGGCCTGTTCACCGCGGATGATCTCGAACGGGTCCTGCCAGTTGTTCCAGTGCCAGCCTTCGTATTCGCTGGAAATCGCACCGGAGTAGCCGTTCTCCACGAGCTGGCGGACCAGGCCACGGACCGGCACCGAGGGCTCTTCGCCGTTCTCGTCAATCCCGAAGAACTTGCCGTGCACGTGGCGTACCCAGGGCATGATCTCGAGCCAGGTGTCCAGCGATGCCGGACCGAAAAGCCCGGTTCCGTTGATTCCGAAGTCAATGCCCAGGTCCGGGCGTCCGTTGCGGGCCGCCAGGCCGATGAAGGCACCAAAGCGCTCACCGTGGACCTTCTGGGTGATGGGTGGTCCTTCGGCGTAGAAGCCGTTCCACAGGTCGACCACCTGCCGGAGCAGGTCCTCCGAAGCGCCGCGACGGCGATACGCCTCCAGAAGAGAGGGCGCAAAACCGGTCACGGTGGCACCCCAGTCTGCGGTGAAACCCAGCAGCGGCGAATTGAGTTTCTCGTAGCGGTCGCGAAGGGCAAGAATTCGCTCGTGCGCACCATGCTGGTCAGCATGGACTTCCAGTGCCAGGGTGACACCGTACTTCTCCGCCACGGGTAGCAGGCTTTCCATGGCGTCGGGGGTCAGGGAGATCTGTACCCGGGCAATCGGGAAGCCGAGCCTGGCCGCCACTTCGATTTGCCCTCTCATGTATTCGACGAGCTCGTCGTGGTTCATAAGCCGGTCGCGGCGAAGGCCGGTATCAACGTTGACGGCGAGCGAGGTGGGGATCAGGTCTACCTCGGCCACCAGATCGCGGAAATGCCCAACGAAGCTGTCCTCGACCCGCTCCGGGAAGCCGCGGAGGCTGGAGAATCCGATGACTTCAAGGCCCGGGCCGAAGCCTTCCGCCGCCACCTTGCGGATCAGGCCATCGAGGTCGTACTGCCGGGAGTGGAAGGCCCGGGTGAAGCTGTAAAGGGTAACGCCCTGGATCGGCGTGCCGAGGCTGATCATCGCTGTGCCACCTTCATGGTCTTGGTGTCGTGCTCGTCGATATGCAGCACGCCGTGGTCGGTAATGATGTAGGGGATGTAAAGCTTCAGGTCCACCCGGACCTCGTGCCCGGACTCGTTGTCCTGGACCGGGACCTCGCCGGAGAGAACGGCTGAATCCAGCGGGAACCACCATTCCCCGGTCTCGTCCACAAGTTCGTCGAAACGAAACGTGCGGTTGTTCATGGTCCAGCGCAGTGAATCCGCCGGGGCCTCTACCCCGTCCACGGTCAGCGCCGCACCGGCAATGCAGGATCCGGGCAGCGCCCGGTACCAGGGGATACGGACTTCGACGGCGGTACGGCCGTCCTGTGTAGTGAGTGTTCCTTGCTCGATCAAGCGGTCAGCGATCATCGAGGGCTCCTTATCTGTGTTGTCACGGACCCAGGGACGGCCAATGCCGTCCCCAGCTCCTCGGAAATCTTGCGGGCGCCGCGCACGGCAAGCGCCACGGACGTCAGCGTGGGGTTGCACGCCGTAGCGGTGGGAATGACGCCATTACCGGCCACGAAGAGGCCGGAGACCTGCCAAACCTCGCTGTCCGGCGAACACACGCTCTCGCCGTCGTCCGTCAGGCCCATCCGCGTGGTGCCCTGGTAGTGCAGCGACGCTCCCGGTGGGAGGACAAACGGCCGCGCGTCCAGGGGTTCGCCAACCGCATTGCCGAGGCGGACGATTTCATCCTTCGCGCGTTCCAGCACTTCGTGGTCCCGCTCAGTCAGTCGGTAGTGGATGCGCATGGCGGGCATCCCGTAGTAGTCGCGGGCGTCGTCGTCGAACGCCACCCTGTCTTCCCGCTGGAGGTCCTTGGCACAGAACAACCCAAGGCCCACGATGGATCCCGGGACGATCCGGTCATCCTCGGCGAGCGGGATCGGGGACGCGTCAAGCTGCATGATCTGGCCGTGGAAAGGCGTTTCGTCAGTGAAAGGAACCCACGACACCCCGCTCTGCTCCCTGAGTGCACCGTCAGCGGCTGGCGGAATATTGGCAGCCGTGACATCGCGCAGCCTGCTGGCGAACACCACCTGTGGCTGGTCGTTCAGGTACCGGCCCAGTGCGTCGGGCCGGATGCCGGAGGCCCACAGGAGCTGCGGCGTGCGCAGGGCATCAGCACCCACCACAACATAACGTGCGGTCACCTGATGAGTGGTGCCGGTGCGCCGGTCCTGCACCTCGAGGCCGGTGGCAGTACCGTCCTCCACCAGCACGCGGGTCACCAGCGACTCGTCAAAGAGCTCAAACTGCGAATTGTCCCGGGTCACGTCACCCATCACGACGTCGGACCCGGACCAGACCAGGCCCCCGTCCTGGCGCCGGTGTACAGCAAGAGGCATCGCCTGGACACGGTAGGCAGGGTCACGGCCCGAGTCCACGGCGGCCGCAAGGCGTTCGCGGACAACATCTGCGAAGGGGGCATCGTCGAAGGCGCGGCTGGTGACTCCCAGGAGGCGGCCGGCGTCGTCGAGAAGCTGTTCCAGGTCCGGGAGGAAAGCAATGCGCTCCTCCCCGCCCGGCCGCGGGCAGGCGGCGGTCCAGTGGGCAGCCATGCCGCCCACATTGCTGGACATGGCAGCCACGGGCAGCCCGTCCTCCCCGGGGAACGCGAAGCCGTCCTCCAGCAGGTAGGTTCCGGGCCGGGCCCGGCGTGCACCGCTCTTGACGGCGCCGGGCGAGACCACGGTTTCGGCGCCCGCTCCCGGTCCTTCCGAAGCCCGCTGCGCGAGGCTGCGGCGTTCCGGATCCTCAATGTTTTTGACGTGCGCGCCCGGCGGGTTGCTGACCGTGGGGCCAACTTCGAACATGGCGATGGTGGCACCGGGGGCTTCCTCGCTGAGGATCCGGGCGTACGCCGCTGCGGTGGGGCCGCTGCCAACGATGGCGACATCGACGGCTGTGGGGTACCGGTTGCTGCTCATGACGCCGCCACCAGATTCTGGATCATCCGGACGGACTTTGCCGATTCGATTGTTGGGTAGTACTCCAGGCCGATGGGGCCGTCGTATCTGCTGTTCTGCAGATCTGTGAGCCGTGCCGCCCAGTCGATGGCTCCGGAGCCTGGTTCGCCGCGGCCCGGGGCATCAGCGATCTGAACGTACTTGATCGTGTCCCCGGCGTTGGCCAGTTCGGCAGCCACGTCCTCCCCCTCGACCGTTGAGTGGTACAGGTCGTAGACAACGCCGAAGTTGGGCAAACCTACTCCCCTGGCCACGTAGACGGCTTCCGCGGTCCGGTCCAGCAGTGCCCCGGGGTGGTCTACACGAATGTTCAGTGGCTCGAGGACCAGCGTGATGCCGGAGCCTTCAATCTGGGCGGAACCCTTGGCAAATATCTCGATCAGCTCGTCCAGCTGGTCCTGCCGCTTACGGCCACCGAACCCTGTTCCTGCCTGGACAACCATCCGCGGGCACCCCAGCAGAAGGGCAGTACTGACACCCTCATCGAGGCCGTGGAAGAAGGGTGAGTGGTCCCTGGGCGGGAGCATGAACTGCATGCGCGGCTCCGCCAGCTGGGCTGTGAGCTGGACGCCTGTTTCCTTGAGGGCGTCCTTGAGGGCGGGGAGGTCCTTGCCGGCGGGACCCCACATTTCCACGGCACCGAAGCCGGCCGCCGCCGCGGCCCGGACCCGGGCGGCGGCACTGTTGCCTGCTTCGGTAAACATGAGGTCTATGTTCGGGGCGAGTTGGAACATTGTGTTCTCCTAGAAGATCGAGGCAGATGAGGGCGCGACGGAGCTGCCCGCGGCCGCAACGGATGGTCCGTGGCCGGCAGCGGGAGGTATTAAACGCCGTGTCCGGCTAAGTGGCCTGCATTGTTTGGGCGAGGAGTTTCCGCGCGGCCCTGCGTTCGGCCTGCCGGGCGGGATTGGCGACGGGGGCCGCGAGAAGCAGTTGCTGGGTGTAGGGATGCACAGGGGTCGAGGTGACTTCCGCGGACGGTCCGTGCTCGACGATGCCGCCGCATTTCATGACGGCAACGCGCTGGCTGATGTGGCGGACCACGGACAGGTCGTGGGTGATGAAGAGGTATGCCACACCCGTCTGCTCCTGTATTTCCGTAAAGAGCTGCAGCACCCGGGACTGGGTGGACAAATCCAGCGCGCTGACCGGCTCGTCGCAGACGATCAGCTTTGGTTCACGGGAAAGGGCCCGGGCAATGGCAATGCGTTGCCGCTGCCCGCCTGAGAATTCACGGGCCAGCCGGCGTCCTGAATCCGCCGGCATGTGCACGCGGTCCAGCAGTTCACGGACCTTGCGTTCAGCCTCGGCACGGGACGTGCCTGCGACCAGCAGTGGTTCGGTCAGGATGTCACCCACCGCCATGGCAGGGTTCAGGGACGTGTAGGGGTCCTGGAAAACCACCTGGATGTCCTTGCTCAGGCGGCGCCGTCTGTTTCTGTCGAGGCCGGATATGACGCTTCCATCGAAGGTGATCTTGCCGCTGCTGATGGGAGCCAGGCCCAGGACGGCGCGGCCCAGGGTGGATTTCCCCGACCCTGATTCTCCGACCAGGCCCACTGTTTCGCCGCGCTGCACGGACAGCGAAACACCGTTCAAGGCCCTAAAGGGCTTTGCCCGCCAACTCCGCGAGGGATATTCGACCACCAGGTCCTGGACGTCGAGCAGGATATCGGGGGCGCTGATTGCCGTGTCGGTACTCATAGCTGCGCTTCCTTCCGGGGGGCCGGACGCCCGGCGTCGAGCATGCTGTAGCCCACTGGCCCCGCCGAAGCGGGAGTGGTGTCTTCCAGGGAAGCCGCCAGCAACTCGCGGGTGTATTCGTGGCGGGGGCTGGCGAACAATGCCTCGGCCGTGGCCGTTTCGACGATCCGTCCGCGTTGCATGACGGCGACGCGGTCGGCGAGATCGGCCACCACGCCGAAATTGTGGGTCACCAGGATCACGCCCATGTTCCGCTCCGACTGGAGTTCACGGATCAGGTCGAGCACCTCCGCCTGGACGGTGACGTCGAGGGCAGTGGTGGGCTCATCGGCGATCAGCAGGTCAGGGTTGCAGGAAACGGCTCCGGCGATCAGTACGCGCTGGGCCATACCACCGGAAATTTGGTGCGGATAGGCATCAAAAACGCGGCCTGGCTGAGTTATCCCTACACGTTCAAGGAGCCGGATCGCTTCGGATTTTGCCTCTGCACGCGACATTCCCAGGTGGTGCCGCATGGGTTCGGTGAGTTGGCTGCCGATCCGGAAGGCAGGGTCCAGGTTGGACATCGGTTCCTGGGGTATATAGCCGATCCTCTTGCCGCGCAACTGGTTCATCGCCGCGGCGCTGCACTCCCGCAGGTCAACGCCGTCGAAGATCATCCGGGACGCCGAAGTGCGGGCATTTGCCGGAAGCAGGCCCAGTACGGAAAAAGCCGTCTGAGATTTTCCGGAACCTGATTCCCCCACCAGTGCCAGGATCTCGCCGCGACGGAGTGAAATATCAATCCCGTGGACCACAGTCCCCTCGGAGCCGTCGGCTTTGGGATAGCCAACCTTGAGACCCACCACCTCCAGCAGCGCATCCGTAGCAGGGCGGCCGGTCGCGCCGCCCTCGGCAGCCTCAATCACGGTGGCGCCGCCGAAGGTTTGCGGTGCCGGGTTCGGCCGGCTGCGCGGAGGCCGGGAGGTCCCACCCTCCAGGACGTCACGCAGGGAAGTCCCGAGGAGGCTGAAGGCCGTCACCGTCAAAATGATGGCCAGACCCGGCCAAAGGAGCAGCTGCGGACTGGTGTACACGTTCTGGAATGCGTCGCTGAGCATACCACCCCAGCTCGCCTGGTTCGCTGATCCGAGCCCCAGGAAGTCCAGGCCTGCCTGGATGGCGACGGCGATCCCGGCCAACTGCGCCGTCTGGATGATGGTGGGCGCCACCACTACCGGCAGAACGTGCCGGACCATGATGCGCCCGTCCCCCAGGCCCGAGACTCGCGCCGCGTCAACATATAGCTCTTCGCGGACCGCGACGACGGAGGAGCGGACCAGCCGGAAGACCGCCGGGGCTATGATGACCCCGAAAACCGTCATGGCAAGTTCGGTGCTCCGTCCAAACTGGGCAAGGACAACAAGGAGGACCACAATCGCGGGCGCTGCCATGAGCAGGCTGCTGATCCAGCTGGCCACGGCGTCGAACGCGCCTTTGTAGTAGCCGGCGATTACACCGGCCGGAAGCCCGAGCAGGACGGCCATTCCCGCCACGATCAGGGATCCCGTAAGGCTTGTGCGCCCCCCATAGAGCAACTGGGCGAGGACGTCCCGGCCCACCCCGTCGGTGCCCAGCGGGTGCTCGCCGCCGGCCGGTGCCAGGGCGTTGGCGATCTGCGAGGCAGTGGGGCTGGCGGACGTGAACAGCGGAGCGGCAATGCTGGCGGCGATGGCCAGCCCAAGGTAGGCGAGGCAAAGGAGAGCGGTCTTGTCGCGGAGCAGCCGGCGAATAACACCGGGCCTTGGCGGTTCGAGCACCGCCGAGGATATTCCGGCCGCGCCGCCGGCCTGCGGATTGGTCACGGTCATGATGCACGCACTTTCGGGTTGAGGAAGCCCAGGGCGATGTCAACCATCAGGTTCACGATCACTACCAGGACCACCATGACGACGACGACCCCCAAGACCACCGGCACATCGCCCTGCCCGGCGGCTCCGGCGGCGCGGCCGCCGATGCCGGTGAGCGCGAAGACCTTTTCGATGATCACTGCGCCTCCGAGCAATGCGATGAACTGTAGGGACAAGACGGTGAGGGACGCCGGAGCCGCATTTCGCAGCGCATGCTTGAGCAGGACACTCCTGGCGGGGATTCCCCTGCTTCGGAGCGTTCGGATGAAGTCCTTCTGCAGGACATCGATCATTGAGCCGCGCGTCTGGGTGGCAACGGTGCCGATTGCCCCGATGGCCAGCGCCACTGAGGGCAGCGTGATGGATGCCAGCCAACCGCCTGGATCATCGGCAAAATTTACGTAGCCAAGCGCCGGGAACATCTGCAGCTGCACAGCGAACACGACGGCGAGGACGATCCCCACCAGAAAGTTGGGGACGGCAAAGGCGATAACGGAGATGGCCTGAAGGACCTTGTCCAGCCAGCCGCCGCGGATAGCAGCCACCACACCCAAGGCGATGCTCACCAAAGCGGTGAGCACGACGGCGGCGGTCACGATGGACAGAGAAACCGGAAGTGCCTGGGTCAGCAGGGTGGTCACGGGTTGGTTGTTGGCCCACGACGTGCCCAGGTCTCCGTGGAGGGCCGAGGTGAGCCAGTCGACGTATCGGACCATGGTGGGTTGATCCAGCCCCAGCTCCGCGTTCTTGGCAGCCACCTGATCGGCACTGGCGTTATTGCCCAGGATTCGCCGGGCGGGGTCCGAGCCCGCCAGCGCCGTCAGGAAGAAGGTGAGCGTGGATACTGCGAAGACCAGGATGATGCCGGCGCCGAGCCGGCGAAGCAGGAATGCAATCATTGCTTGCTCTCAGTCTGATAGGGGGATGTGGCCAGGCCGGCTCGGCGCGGGAACTACTTGGCGGGTTTGAAGTTGTACAGCGCCGGGACGCTGACGTTGGCCTGGGGTGTGACGGCAACGTCCTTGGTGGTCACGTAAGCGCCCTCCTCGAAGTACCAGGGGGCAAACCAGGCTTGGTCCACGACGTGCTTGTTCAGCTCGCGCAGCGCCGCATCACGGCCGGCGTCATCGGACTTCTCCGCCTTGTTCAGCAACTCAACGACCTTGGGATCGCTGACTTTGAACGGGTTGAAGAGGGCGTCCGGCAACAGCGTCTGCTGGGACGCGTTCCATGCACCGCTGGAAGTGACGGTGAAGAAATTCATAGGCCATTTCGCCGCGAAGATGCTTCCCACTACCTGATCGGCGGTAATCGGCTCGTAAGTGATAGTGATTCCGATTGCTGCCATTGACTCGGTCATGGCTGCCTGGGCTGCGGGGAAAACCGGAGAAAAGTCCGGAAGCTTCAGGGCGAAACCTGAACTGTAACCTGCCTCGGCCATCAGTTTCTTCGCCTTCTCGACGTCATACGGGTAGGCGTTCTCAAGGGAGGCGTCGTAGGCCGCCGTGGCGGGCGCGAAGATCTGGACCGTCTTCTTCCCGCGGTTGTCCCCCAACGTCTTGATGAGGCTGTCACGGTCGATCGCGTAGTTGATGGCCTGGCGGACCCTGACGTCGGCCAGAGCAGGGGCGAGTTTTCCTTCACGGTCCCACAGGTAGATGCCCGTCAAGGCTCCGTTCGTATAGGTCGTGACGTTCATGCCGGCGTCCTTGGCACCCTTGACAAAGTCGTTGGAGCTGGCCAGGGCGCCTTGCAGCTGTCCCGTGCGCATCCCGTTCAAGGCCGCGGTGGCGTTCTCCAGCAGCCTGATCTTGAGTTCGTCGTAGGGGTAGGCGGCTTTGTTCCAGTAGTCCGGGTTTCGGGTGAAAACGTAGCTGTCGCCGGCGGTTGATTTGCTCTGGTCCAACTTGTAGGGCCCCGAACCTACCGGGTTCGTTTTCAGGTCTGATTTGCCGAGGGCCTGAGGGCTGGCCATGTAACCGCTGGCACGGGAGAGGCTACCGAGCAGGGAGGGGTCTGGCTCCGCGAGTGAGAGCGTGACATGAGTTGCGTCTTTGACGTCGACGGCGGAAACGGACTTCAGGGCGGATCCGGCCTCACCTTTGCCGGTCTTGGCCTTCTCCAGGTTGGCCTTGACAGCGTTCGCGTCGAGCACGGCACCGTCGGTGAACTTAATCCCTTCACGGAGGGTGAGGCTGAGGACCTTCTGGGAGGAGTCGTAGGACCATTCCGAAGCCAGGTTGGGAACCGGCTCTCCCTTCTCGTTGATGTTCAGCAGGGAGTCATAGACGGCCTGGAAGTATTGGTCCGCGGGCCCATAGTTGGGCATTTCGCCAGGAACGTAGGAATTGGGGGTCTGGTACGTGGCCAGGGACAGCGACGTCTTGGCGGTACCGGCAGCCGAGGACGGGCCGCCGCAGCCGGTGGCTGCGATCAGGATCGTTGCCGCCGCTGCGGTGGCAAGGAAATTTCTTCTCTTCATGTCTGCTCCATTGGGACTGAGGAATCTCCGCGTAGTTCTTCAGGGCGGGGCCCTTTGGGCGCGGCCTGGTGCGGGTGGAAAGGAAAGGAAAGGAAAGGAATGGGGAGCGTTCCGGCGGGTAAGCTGGTGGACTCTTGAATGAGACTTTAGTTCCGCAGGAACATATGTGTCAAGAGATTATTTCGAGGGCTTATTAGTGCTGCCCCGCCACCCGATGGAGGCTCGCCGCCTGGCCCACTGGGGTTCCCTGTTCAATCCACAACCCCAATGAGGCGGGGGCAAACAACTGCTCTATGGCCAGCAGGCTGGCTCCGACAACACCCTCCTGGAAGTCCAGGGACGCAGGCCGCAGCGTGATCTTTTCCGTTGCCAGCTTGGTCGCGCGGCGCATGACCGTTTCCGCCAGCACTTCGAAAGCTTCGCCGCCACTGCGGAGCATGCCACCACCAATCACCACGACTCCAGGGTTGATGAAGTTGACCAGGCTGGCCACGGTGGCCCCGATCGTCCGGGCGCCCTGAAGGACGGCACGGGACGCGAGCGCGTCGCCTTTCGCGGCTGCGGTGCCGATGTCAACGGGGGTGAGACGCCCCTGGTCGGCAAGGCGTTTGGCCAGATAAGGACTCTCTCCCGCGAGCGGGGTCAGCTGGCGCACCAGGCCCCAACCACCGCTGACGGCCTCGAGGCAGCCGCTTTGGCCGCACCTGCAGATCAGGGTCGGATCATCACTCACTTGCACGTGCCCGATGTCCCCGGCAGCCCCGGTGTCGCCCCGGTAAACGTCCCCGCCGGAAACCAGCCCGGAGCCGATGCCGGTTGAAACCTTGATGTACAGCAGGTCGCGCCGATCCACCGGATGCCCCCGGTGCCATTCACCCAGGGCCATGAGATTGACGTCGTTGTCCACCCAGACCGGGGCGTCATACCTCTCCCGGAGCCATGACCGTACGCTGAATCCGTCCCATCCGGGCATGATGGGCGGGGCCACCAGCTGGCCGGTACTGAAGTCGACGGGCCCCGGAACACCGATGCCAATGGACCACGGCTCCGCCTTGGTCTTTTTCGCCAACCGCTCGAACATGTCCTGCAGCTGGGACATGGTGGCTTCTGGGCCGTCCGCAACGTCCCAGCTGCGATGCAGCGAGGCAACGGCGGTGCCATCCAGCGTTGAAATCGCCGCCCTTATTTCGCCCGCGCCTATCAAGCCGGCGAAGACGTGCCCCGCATCAGCCCTGAACCGGAGCAGCCGTGGTGCACGTCCACCGCCGGACGGCGCAAAATCCCCGTCCTCCATCAGGCCTACCGTCATGGCCTGCTGAACCCGCTGGGCCACCAGTTTTCTGCCAAGGCCCGTGGCCTGCTCAAGCGCGGGCCGCGTTAGAGCCTCGCCCGTTCTGACGAGGTTAACCAACTGCGCATAGACGAAAGCGTCCTGGGGCGAGGGGTGGGTGTTCACAGCGGTCTCCACGATACGAGGCTGCTTGTCATAAGCACTTTTGTTCCTGTAGAACTTATGTTACACATCACGCTGGACGGGCGAAAGCGTTTGCTGCATCGCCACCTGAAGGAAGTTGGGCAATGCCGTACCCCCATGGCGTGAACCCGACGGCCGTATGTGTCCCTGAAGCCGGCGTCGTCGTTCGAGTCAAGGAGATTTGATCTTGGCGAACACACCCACGCGAAATCGGCGGAACCCATAACGTCCAACCATGTGGCAGCCACTCCGGCCTGACCAAAAGCGACGGACAGAACAGGAATCAACTCAGAATGCACCGCGTAACCGATGTCCACGCAGAGTACCTCCGGGGCCCGCACACCTTCGCAGCCACTGCAACACCCCGTCTGAGCTGGCGGACCGAGACTGATACTCCCGGGTGGAACCAGAAGGAGGCCGTTCTCAGGCTCAACGTCAGCGGAAGAGAGCACGAAGCAGTTGTTCGTGGCCGCGAATCGGTTTGGGTCCCGTGGCCCTTCGAAGACCTCCGGCCATATGCGCCCGCTACTCTCAGCATCGCAACCGTAGGCCTCGATGGGAAACGATCAGGGTTCTCCGACCCCATTGACATCGAACTGGCCCCTGGTCTTGCTGACGCTTCATTGATCACTTGCCCCGTAGCCGATGAGAACACACCTGTGCGGTTCATCAAAGACTTCACCGTAGACGGGAAAATCGCGCGGGCAGTCTTGACGCTCACGGCCCACGGGGCCTATGAAGCGCAAATCGACGGCCAGCCTGTCGGCGACCATGCGATCGCACCGGGATGGACCACCTACCACAGCCGGCTGCTGAGCCAGAGCTTTGACGTGACCCGGCACCTCGGCGCGGGCTCCGGCCACCGTCTCGGCATGACGGTCGCAGCCGGCTGGTTCGGCGAGACCTACGGCTACTTTGGGCGCGGAAGCCGCGCCTACCAGGGCCCCCTTGGCGTCGTCGCCAACCTGCATCTCAGTCTGACGGATGGCCGGGAAATCGACGTTCCAACCGATGGATCATGGTTCGCAACGTCCCGGACCCCCATATTGTCTTCGGGCATTTACAACGGAGAAGCGTTTGATGCGCGTCTGGAGATCCCTGGCTGGTCCAATCACGATACGCAGCTTCCGGAGCTGGCTCCGGCGACTGTCACACAAAGGCCGCAGGATTACGTCAGGCCCGAAACAGCGCCGCCCGTTCGTCGGACCCAATACCTTGATGCTGTTGCCAGCACACCAGGCCCGGAGAAGGGCTCCTTCATCCTGGACTTCGGACAGAATATCGCCGGACGTGTCGAACTTCGCGTCCAAGGTGAACGAGGTACCGAAGTTACGTTGCGGCACGCCGAGGTCCTTGAGAACGGTGAATTGGCGACCAGGCCGCTCAGGAACGCAGCACAGACGGATCGCTATATCCTCGCGGGCACCGGGGAAGAAATCTGGGAACCTTCCTTCACCTACCACGGCTTCCGTTTCGTTGAGGTCAAAGGCTGGCCAGATGTGCACCCCGAACAGGGCATCCGAGCGGTCGCATGCGGCAGCGATCTCAAGCGGACCGGCTCGTGGAAGAGTTCAAGTGCACTTCTGGACAAGTTCCACGAAAATGTTGTGTGGAGTGCGCGCGCCAATTTCTTCTCAATACCTACCGACTGCACCCAGCGCGACGAACGCTTGGGCTGGACCGGCGACATCGCGGCTTTTGTCGATGCAGCGAGTTACCTCTTCGACGTCGCAGGGCACTTGTCTTCCTGGCTTGAGGACCTCGCCATTGGGCAGGCTGCTGAATGCGGAAATACGCCGCTCATTGTCCCGGCCGTCCTGCCCCCGTTCCCGTCGCCGATTGCTGGATGGGGAGATGCCACGACTATCGTTCCCTGGGCTCTGTTTGAGAATTTCGCGGACACATCGGTGCTTGAGCGGCAGTTTGAAAGCATGCGTTTGTGGGTCGATACCGTACTCAAGTACGCGGACGAAGACCTTGCGTGGTCCACAGGAGGACAGATCGGAGACCATCTTGACCCGACTGCACCACCGGACCGACCGACCGAAGCCAAGGCCGCCAAGGAAGTGGTCGCCTCCGCGTATTTGGCCCGCTCCCTGCGTCTGGTCGCCCGGACGGCCGCCGTATTGGGCAAGCGTGCCTTGGCGGATGAGTATGGGGATCTTGCCGACAGAAGTGCTACGAGCTTCGCGCGCCACTACGTAAGCCCTGCCGGGCGGATCATGTCCGATAGCCAGACGGCGTACGCCATGGCCATCGCGTTCGAATTGGCACCCAATACAGCTACCCGCAAGACCTTCGGTCGCCGCCTCGCCGAGCTGGTTCGTGAGAATGGTTACCATGTGGGGACAGGGTTCCTGGGCACCCCGTTCCTCCTAGGTTCCCTCCTGAAGGACGGGCATCACTATCAGGCCTCCCGGCTCCTCAATCAAACCGAGAACCCGTCGTGGCTCTATCCCGTCACGATGGGAGCTACGAGTGTTTGGGAGCGCTGGGATTCGCTGCTGCCGGACGGCTCCATCAACCCGGGTGAGATGGTCAGCTTCAACCACTACGCCTTTGGTTCCGTCGCACACACCCTATATGCCGGCGTAGCTGGCCTGGCGCCAGCCAAACCGGGTTGGGCCCGGATCAGCTTCCACCCTCAGCCGCTGGAAGGTCTGGACTATGTCGATGCGACGGTCGAAACGCCCTACGGACACGCAAAGTCCGGTTGGAGCCGCGAAGATGGCAAGATCCGCGTAAACGTTACGGTCCCCCCGAACACAAGCGGATACCTCACTCTTCCGGATGGCAGCGCAAAGGTCGAGTTATCAGCGGGCAGCCACCAGTTTGTGATCGATGCTGAAGAAAAGGTTCGGCCGCTTGCCCTGGACAGGATCCGGACTGACCTGGCGGCCATCATGGACGACGAGGCCGCGCACCGCACCCTAGTGGAGGCCGTAGGAAGGGCTGATGAGGGCTACCACCGCCGCCTGACGCAGCACACTCAGTGGAAACGGAACGAATATATCTCCGAGGCGCTGATGTTCGCTCCAGCGTCGGTCACAAAGGCCATTGATGAAGCCTTCTCCGAGATGAACTCTGCGCGCGGGCTGTAGCCGACCGCAAAGCCCTGGATGCGGGAGGACCTTCGCACCATACCGAGGAGCATGGTGCGAAACAGAGCCCGTGGAGCTGGACTCGAGTGAGCCGGCAAGACGCTGACGGTCGCCATATGGCGAAAGCCGGTTCTGGCAAAACGGCCTAGGCCGTCACATTGCCAGCGGACGAAAGGCGTCGCCGGAACCTAGAGGCCAGCTCCGGGATCAGGACGAAGCCCCACGCTAGCTCCTTCGATCGCAAGAAGATCCCGCTGTTGGACGATATTTTGTCATGCTGGACCACGTGTCTGATCAGGAGAATCACGGCCCATCTCCCACGGGGTCGCTCAACCAGATCTCATAGCCGCTGGCCTGGTCAACGAACGTGCGCTGATCGGCTGCGTGGGCTGCCAGCCAGAGGCCGGAGGCATCGGGCATGACCGTGTCAACACGGCCACGGCGTTGGGTGACTCCCCCGAACCGAAGTTCGACGAGTAGCCCCTCGAGTTGCTGCCATTCTTCGACAAAGCGAAGCGTTGCTCGACTGGAGATGTCTGATTGCACAAGTTCTCCTCAACATCTGTTCTGATCTTTTTGGGCATGGAACAACTATTACGGTGGGACCAATGACATGGCTTCCGTGCCTCTCCCGCAATCCGGGGCGACGCCGGTAAACGCTACGATCTGATGCGGTCGACGGCGCGGCTGATCGGGACACTGACGTTGTGGCCCGACCTGGCCGCCTAGGAGTCGCTGCCGGACGTGTCCCTCGATCGCAGGACGAATCGGCGGCGCCGAAATCATCACCGACGGCCCGGTCCATAGCCGGGGGTGTACACGATGTCCACCCTCTGGTTGAAGTTCGACAGTCGTTACGAGACGTCGTGTACTGATCAGCCCCTTGCTGAAGGACGCCCTTGCCGCAGGTCTATCCGGTGAGGTCCTTCGCCCGGGTTTCCGGAAGACTCCACGCGACCAGCGTGGAGATTGCCAGCAGAACCACCACATAGATGGTGAATGCTCCCGGACCGAAGGCGGCATTCGCCCAGTTCTGGAGATACGGTGCCGTCCCGCCGAAAACGGCCACGGCGACTGCGTAGGGCACAGCGACGCCCACTGTGCGGATCCGCGTGGGGAAGAGCTCTGCGAACACCGCAGGTGAGATGGAAAGCGTGGCTCCCATCAGGACAAGGATGAGAGTTGCGGGGAGGAAGAGTGACCCGAAGCTCTGACCCACAGTGTTTACCAGCAGCGGGAAGAGGATGATGGGCACGCCGGTGCCTATCAAAAGGCTGGGTCGGCGGCCGAAACGGTCAGAGAACTTGCCCCAGAACGGCAGGGAAATGATCAGTACGACGTTACTTAGAACGCTGGCCAGAAGTGCGGTTCCCTGGTCCATCTTGTGAATGATGACAGCCTGCTGCACCGCGCTGACAGACCAGACGTAGTAGCAGACGGTACCCCCGACGCCGAGGCCGATCACTCGGAGGGCGGAGCGCCAGTTACTACGGATCTCCGGCCACATCGGCTGGCGAACGGTGGCCTTGGCGGCGGTGAACGCCTCGGTTTCCTTCATCCGTGAACGGGCAATCAGGGTGTACAGGCCCAGGAGCGCGCCGACAACGAAAGGGATACGCCAGCCCCACGACTGCATGTCGGGCTTACTGAGGACTGTGTTCAGAAGCACCCCGAACAGCAGCCCGATCACAATGCCGGAGGTGCCGGAGACGTAGATCAGCGAGGACCAGAGACCGCGGCGGGATGCCGGGGCGGACTCTGCAATGTAGGTCTGGGCGGAGGGCATTTCACCACCGTGGGCCAGCCCCTGTAGGAGCCGGGCAGTGAGAAGCACTACGGCGGCCCAGGCGCCTGCGGAGTTGTAGGTAGGAACCAGAGCGATCATCAGGGATCCGAACGATGCGAGGCCCACGGTGGAGATCATCGACGCGCGGCGGCCAAGATGATCCGCCATCCAGCCAAAGAGGAGGCCGCCAACTGGGCGGGCAACGAAGCCTACGGCGAAGACAGCCATTGCCCCCAAAAGCGCCGCCAGGGGGTCTTTGGGGTTGAAGACCTCTGTGGCGAAGTAGATGGCGAAGGCGGAGTAGATGCCCCAGTCATACCATTCGAGAGCGTTGCCCATGCCGGTGGCGACGAGAGTCTGCCGCTGGGACTTGGTCGCCTTGAGCGATGCCCGGCCGGCCGGGATCTTTTCCTGCACGGCAAGGTGCGCCGCGCCGTTTGTTGTTGGGTCCATCATCAAAAGTCCTTGGTATTGGGGGAAGGATTGGGGTGGCGGGAAGGTCAGACGCCGGCGAGCTGGGCGAGTTGGCCCACGGCCAACTGGGTGTACAGGGCCGTACCGTCAACCAGTACGCTGTCATCGAACGCCGCGCGCGGGGAGTGGTTGAACGCCGCGTCCGGGCCGCCGGCAAGCGGGGTGGCGTCCAGGCAGATGAAGCTGCCCGGCACGCGGGCGAGGACGTCCGCAAAGTCTTCGGACCCGCCCAGCGGTGCGGCGAGCCGGTGGTGGCGTTTGGCGCCAAAAAGTTCGGTGATCTGGTCGGCGGCAAAAGCGGTCTGGGCCTCGTCCGTCACCGTGACGCGTCCCCCCACCTGATAGTTGATGTCGACTTCCAGCCCGTGGGCAGATGCGATGCCTTCCAGCAGGCGCGGAATGGCCGACTGCATTTTGGTTCTGGCCTCGTCGGAATACATCCGCAGGCTCGCGCCGAATTCGGCCGTGTCCGGAATGACGTTAATGGCCTCGCCGGCCTTGACCATTCCGACCGAGACCACCACGGGGTCGTGGGCGTTGAACTGGCGCGTGACCATGTGCTGGAGGCCGAGAATCATCTCCGCCATAACCGGGACGGGGTCCTGCGCCTGGTGCGGCGCCGACCCGTGACCGCCGCGGCCTATGACCTTGACGAAGAGCGCGTCCGCGGCGGACATCATGACCCCCGGTTTGGTTTCGAAGCGGCCTGTATTGCCGCCCGCGCTGAAGACGTGCAGGCCGTAAGCGGCGTCGGCCCGCCGGCCGGACAGCTCCAGGATGCCTTCCTCAATCATCATCGGAGCGCCCGCCAGCAATTCTTCGGCGGGCTGGAACATGAAGACGACGTCGCCGGCCAGTTGGTGGCGGCGCTCGGCGAGCAGACGTGCCGCACCGACGAGCATCGCCGTGTGCAGGTCGTGGCCGCAGGCGTGCATGCGGTTGGCCACCTCCGACGTGAAATTGATGCCGGTTTCCTCCTGGAGCGGCAAGGCGTCCATGTCTGCGCGTAGAAGAACGGCCGGCCGTGCGGCGCCGTCGGACGTGTCTCCGGCGGTGCCGCGCAGAACGGCGCCCACGGAGGTGAGGCCCTTGCCCAGGGTGATCTCTAGCGGCAGGTCTGCCAGCGCTTCGAGTACCTTCTCCTGGGTGCGGGGCAGTTCCAGACCCAGCTCTGGGTGGCGGTGCAGGTCGTGGCGCAACTGAACGATGTCGCCGTGGAGCGCGCGGGCATCTTCAAGAATTTTGGCGACGGACACGGAGTGTTCCCTTCGAATGAACGGGTGATCCACAAAAACGTGGTTTGGCTTCTTTCGAGTATGTGAGCTGCACTACCTGCCGTCCATGACCAATATTGCAGGAATAGCATGCCGTCGCGGCATAGATCAGTCGCTGGCGCCCTCAGTCGAGGGCGAAGCCGGGTGAGCCGGGGACGGAGGCGAGGAGCTTCCTGGTGTAGTCGTGTTGCGGGTCCCGGTAGACGGTGTCGATGGGGCCCTGTTCCACGATGCGGCCTTGGAACATGACCACCACTTCGTCGCAGACCTGCTGGACGACGGCGAGGTTGTGCGAGATGAACAGCATGGCGCTATCCACGGTGCCGCGCATGTCCTGGAGCAGCCGGATGACGTCGGCCTGGACTGAAACGTCCAGGGCAGAGGTGATTTCGTCCGCGATGACGAGTTTGGGCTCGAGCATGAGGGCCCGGGCGATCGCGATCCGCTGGCGTTGCCCGCCGGAAAACTCGTGCGGATACCGGGTGGCGGCGGACGGGTCGAGTTTGACGCGTTCCAGTGCGGCCGCGATGGCGTCCCGATGCTCTCGGGGGTCCGCGCCGTGCGGATCGAGCGCTTCGGCCAGGGTCTGCCCTGTGGTTCGGCGCGGGCTGAGCGAGGAGTAAGGGTCCTGAGGGATGTACTGGACTTCGCGGCGCATCTGCTGCCGGCGCTTGCCCTGCATACGGGTGAAGTCCTCGTTGCCGATGAAGATTTCGCCGCTGTTCGGTTTGTTGATGCCCACGAGGGTCTTGCCGAGGGTTGATTTCCCTGAGCCTGATTCACCGACCAGCCCCACCACGGAGCGGGCGGGGACGGCGAGCGTCACGTCCTTGAGCACGTGGGCGGCGCCGAAGCYGACGTCGAGGTTGCGGACGGACGCGGCCAGCGGAACGTCGGTTCCGCTTGGTTGAAAGCCGGCCCCGGGCCCTCCCGGGACATTGAGAACATCTGCGTGTGCGTTCATGACGTGAGAACTCCAGGATTTTCCGGAACCGGGCCGCGATCCAGAACCGGGATGGCGGCCAGCAGTGCCTTGGTGTAGGGGTGGTGGACATCTCGGGCGGCCAGTTGGGTGGACGTCAGCCGCTCGACGATTTCGCCGGACTTCATCACCAGGATGGTGTCGCAGAGTGCTTCCACAACACCGAGGTCATGGGAGATGAACAGCATGGCGGTTCCCTGCTCCCGGCGGATGCGGCGAAATTGCCGCAGGACTTCTGCCTGGACGGTGACGTCGAGCGCCGTCGTGGGCTCATCGGCGACGATCAACTTGGGCGAAGTGACAATCGAGGCAGCGATCATGGCCCGCTGGCGCATGCCGCCGGAGAGCTCATGCGGGTGCTGCCGAAGCCGGCGGGCGGGCTCAGTGATGTTCACGCTGGCCAGCGCCTGAGTGATGACGTGGCATGCCTGGGCGCCTCCCATGCCCAGGTGGGTACGGAGCACCTCGGTGAGCTGGGAACCCATCCGCAGGGCTGGGTTGAACGTGGTTCCCGGATCTTGATAAACGATGCTGATGTCTCTGGCCAAGCGTGACGGGTCGGGCTCAGCCAGCATGTTCATGTTGTCCACGCGCAGCAGGTCTACCTCCACCGTCAAGCCTTCGGTGGGCAGCCCTGCGATGGCCATGGCCGTGAGGGACTTCCCGGAACCTGATTCGCCTACCAAAGCCAGCACTTCACCGGGATCGATACTCAACGAGATGCCCTTCACGAGGTCGGGCCCGCCGGGGAAACCAATCTTCAGGTTCTCGACCCGCACGAGTGCACGGTCCGACGCCGGGACCGCCACCGAGCGGTTCTGGTGGACCACCCGGCGGAAGAAGCTCCGCTTGGCGCGGGGATCGGCGTCGGCCGCCAGCGCGTCGCCGATCAGCATGACCGAGAGCCCGGTCAGGGCGATCATGACAGAGGGGCCGACGGCCTCGACCGGCTGGGTGTACAGGGCCCCGAGGCTGTCGTTCAGGAGCCGGCCGAAGTCGTAGTCCGGGGACTGCACACCGAGCCCGATGAAGGACAACGCGGAGATTTCCACCAGGGAGAGCGCGAACACCGTGGCGGACAGGATCAGCAGGGGCTCGGCCATGTTCGGCAGCATGTGCCGTACCGCGATGCGGACCGGGCTGACGCCGAGGAGGCGCGCTGTGACCACATAGTCGCTGCTGGACACCGAGGAGGCCAGATTGGCCGTGATCCGGGCGAAACCGGGAATGCCTGCGATGCCGATCGCGACGACGGCGGAAGAGACACCGGGTTCCAGCACGGCGGCGATCACCAGCGCGAAGATCAGGCTGGGGTACGCCACGGCGGTCTCGAGGACGCGCAGGGCGGCCTCGCGGACACGCCGGCCCGAGAGCCAGATGGCCAGGCCGATCAGGATGCCGGAGACCGCCGTAATAGCCGCGGCACTGGCGGTCATGAGCAGGGTCAGCCGGGTCGCCACGAGGGCGCGTGCCAGCAGGTCCCGGCCGAAGTCATCTGTGCCCAGCCAGTGTGCGGTGCTGGGTCCCTGGGCGGCGTCGGGGGTCAGCTGTTCGGCCGCCTGCTTCAAGGTCAATGGTGCAATGACGGCGATGAGAATCAGTGCGAGCATCAGCGCGGTGCCCGTTGCCATGGCGGGAGTCCAGAACTCCCGGCTCCTAAACCTAGACGTCATTGGAGGTTCCTCCGAGGTTGCGGGGGTCGATGATGGCCAGGATCAGGTCCACCAGAATGATGATGAGGGTGGCCAGAAGCCCGAGAACAAGGATGATTCCCCGGATCACGGGATAGTCGCGCTGCAGGATCGCGTTAACGATCCCCTGCCCCAGCCCGGGCCACGCAAAGACGGTTTCGATGACCACGGCGCCGCCGAGCTGTGCGGCGAGGATGAGTCCCGAGAGCGTCAGCGTGGTGGTGAGCAGGTTGGGCAGGACGTAGCGGGCATGCGTGCGCAGGGCGCCCAGCCGCCAGCCTCGGGCGGTCCGGATGTAGTCCTTGTCCAGGACCACGGCGGTTTCGCGCCGCACAATCCGGGAGATGACGCAGATCGGGCCCAACATGAGGGCCGCGGTAGGAAGCACCAGCGAGTTCAGGGTCGCCGCCCCCGCGGCCGGTAGCCATCGAAGGGTCACGGCAAACACCACCACGAGCAGTGTTGCCACCACGTACTGCGGAATCGAGTAGATGAGGCTGGTCAGGAAGTTGAACCCGGCATCCAGCCACCGGTTCCGCCCGCCGCGGGTGAGGATGGCCACCGCCATGCCCAGCGGCACGGAAACGAGCAGGACCAGGGCAATGGCCAGCAGGGCGATCTCGGCGGTGAACGGGAATCGAGTGAAGATCAGGGTGGAGACGCTCTCGCCACTGACGAAAGAGGTTCCCAGGTCCAGGCGGAGGACGCCTGAGACATAGTTGAAGAACTGGGTAAGGAGCGGCAGGTCCAGGCCGAGTTCGGCCCGGACATTCGCGATCTGCGCCGGGCTGGCGCCGTCACCGGCGGCGATCACGGCCGGATCGCCCGGGATGAGCGGCACGATCAGGAACGTCACGACGGTGAGTACCGCGAACGAGAGCAGCAGCCCGCTGAGCCGGCGCAGCGAGAACCGGGCCCACGGATGGCGGATGAGGCGGCGTCCCGCACTCCCGGCATTAACACCGGGAGTGCGGGAAGCTTCAGCAATGCTTGAAGAAGTCATGAGCTGTTTTCCGCGCTACTTCGTGATCCGCATGGTGCTCTCGTCCGGCTGGCCATTCATGGTGTGCATGGCGAAACCGGACCGGATGGTCACCTGCGAGGGAAGGCTGGCCAGCGGGATCACGTGTGCTTCGCCGATCATGATCTTCTGGGCTTCCTGGTAGGTCCCGCAACGTTCGGCGTCGTCGGTCTGGGTCATGGCTTTGGCCACGAGGTCCAGGACGGGCTGGTTCTCCAGGCCGCCCCAGTTGAGGCCGCCCTTTTCCACCGGTGTGCCGATGACAGTGGAAAGTGCGCCGTACATGGTGCCCCCGGCGTTGATACCGCCCATAACGGTGACGTCCCAGGTGTCGAGCTTCTGGGTCAGGTCGGTGCTCCACGTGGCGAGGTCCACGTTGCGCAGTTCAATGTCAGCACCGGCTGCCCGGAGGGCTTCGGCGACATAGGTGTTGGCTGCACCATTGGGGCCGAAGATCTGCGCGCCGACCATGCGGATCTTGACGCCGGCGAGGGACTTCTGCGCGGCTGCAGGGTCCGTCTTGATGAGCAGGCCGGTGTCCTTGTTGGAGCACGGCACGCCCGGGTGGGCGAAGGAGGAATAGATTTCGCCGAGACCGCCCGAAGCTGCCTGGTTGAAGGCCGTGACGTTCAGCGCCTCGGCCAGGGCTTTGCGCAGGGCCGGATCGGTGAACGGATGGCCGGGCCGCTCATTGAACATCATGTACAGGCTGCCCTGCGGGATGACCTGGGTGCTGAAGTCCTTGTTGCCGTCGAAGCGGGTGGTGTCTTTGCCGCGGATGTTGGCGATATCCTTCGTGCCCGTCAGGAGCTCATTGGAGATGGCGCTGGCGTTGGCGTTGACGCTGGCCTCGATGGTCTTGGCGGGAGTGCCCTCGATCTTGGTTTCGTATGCCGGCCAGGTCTTGTAGTCGTCCCGGAGCGCGAACGTGTATGCCACGCCATGCTGCTTCTTGCTCAGGGTGTACGGCCCCGAGAACGCGCCGGCAACGTCCCCAGTGGTCAGAGCCTTGGGGTCTTTGAGTCCGGCAGGGCAGACGATGCCGGTGGCGTGCAGGCTCATGCCCTGCAGGAGGTCGGTCCACGGCTGGGCGAGCTTGACAGTGACGGTGCCGGCGGCGTCGTCGGCCGTGATTGTGGCGGGGCCATCACCGAGGACGAGGGGGCGGAAGCTGGACTTGCTGTCCGGGGCAGCGAACACCTTGAGGGATTCGGCCACGACGCCGGCGGTAATGGGGGTGCCGTCGGAGCAGGTGGCGCCGCCGCGAATGGTGAACGTTCCCTGGGTGGGGGTGATGTCCCACTTGCTGGCCAGGTCGGAGACGATCTTGTTGTTCTCGTCGCGGCGCACCAGCGTGGAGAACAGGAGACGGTTGACGGCGTAATCGTCAGCGTTGCGGACCTCGACCGGCGCAAAGCTGGTGGGGTCGGCGCTCAGCACCGTACGGATTGTGTCGGTGGAGATCTGGCCGACCGCGGCGGCGCCCGGGCCGGTTCCGCCGCCAGTGGTACAGCCGGTGGCAGCGACGGCGATAACCGCAGCTGCGGCGGCCAAGGGAGCGAGCCTGCGTCCGCGGCGGGCGGAGATGCCTGCCGCTGACTGGTGGTTCTGGGTCACGAGTGGTCCTTCGATTGGTCCGATGCGGGTACGGGTGCTGCCTGCAATAGCTGAGGCGAACACCTGCTGATCGAGTATGTGATCCATCTCTCAGAACGTCTAAGACTCATTTTGTAGATATTCGATGCCTCTAAGGCATAGACCGCGGCGTTCTGCGGGCAGGCGCGGGGCGGCCACGCCGGGGCGCCCGCGCGGACCGGAAATAGCTGCTCCTCCGGCACCTCATATGACTCGATTGTTGCGGGGGCCGGGGCGGTATTCCGAAAACGCGCCCGTACCCTGATTGCGTGACCCCCACCCTCTTCGCCAACGCCACGTTCCATACCCTCAATCCGAAGCAGCCACGCGCCGGGGCCCTCCTGGTGGAGGACGGCGTCATCGTGGCAGCCGGCTCCGCAGCAGAACTCCAAGCCCATGTACCCGCGGGTACGAAGACCCTCGATTTGGACAACGCCGTAGTCATTCCAGGGCTGACGGATGCTCACATCCACACGGCGAGCCTGGCCCGGTCCATGCACGAGGTCGACCTGCGGCAGGCCGGGAGCCTGGCGGAAGCGCTGGCCGGCGTCGGTGCCGTGCGGCCGCGCTACAGGGATGGCGAGTGGATTTTCGGCGGCTGGTGGGACTTCAACAAGTGGCAGGTCCCGGTCCAGCCGGACCGCACCGGTCTGGATGCCGTCTGCCCGCGAAACCCCGTGGCCCTGACCAGCGCGGACGGCCACACGGTGTGGGCCAACTCGCAGGCGCTGCAGCTATTGGGCATTACCCGGACGACGCCGGATCCCGCGGGCGGTGAAATCGTCCGCGACGAACACGGCGAAGCCACCGGGATCCTGCGCGAGAGCGCCGTATACCCGGTCCGGAAACTCGCCGCATCGGGGGTCTCGGGAAATCTCCCGGATCAACTGCGGGAGGCCCAGCGGTACCTGTTGTCCCTGGGCCTGACCGGCGTCCACGACATCGACGGCGCTGACGCCCTGGACGCCTACAGGGCCCTCCGCGCCGAGGGCGCACTGGCCCTGCGCGTCCACAAACTGCTGGCCCAGGACGATCTGGAGGCCTCCATCGGTGCCGGAATTCGGACCGGACAGGGCGACCGCTGGATCCGGCACGGCGCCGTGAAGATTTTCGCCGACGGCGCGGCCGGCTCCCACACCTGCCATATGAGCGAGCCGTTTCCGGGTGGCAGCAGCCACGGCATGGAGGTGACCGCATACCCCGACCTGCTGGGACTGGCCAACCGGGCAGCCGCCGCGGGAATCGCCGTCGCCGTCCACGCCATCGGTGACCGCGCCAACCACCTGGTGCTGAACGCCCTGGCCGAAATTCGGGACACCACCGCCCGGCACGGCCTGCGTCACCGGATCGAGCACGTCCAGTTTCTGCAGCCCGCGGATGTTCCGCGGCTGGCCGCCCTCGGCGTCGTGGCGTCCATGCAGCCCCAGCACTGCCCCAGCGACCTGCCCATCCTCGGCATGGTGGAGGGCCGGGGCCTGGCGTCCTACGCCTGGCGGAGCCTTCTGGATGCCGGGGCCACCGTCGCCTTCGGCTCGGACTCCCCCGTGGAACTTCCCAACCCGTTCCACGGGCTTCATGCCGCCATCACGCGGACAACGGCTGAAGGGGAGCCCGACGGCGGATGGGAACCCCGGGAGCGGATCTCACTGGAGGAGGCCCTCCACGCGTACTGCGTCGCCCCGTCCTACGCCTCGGGCGAGGAAGCCGTCAAGGGAACGCTAAGCCCCGGGATGCTGGCCGACTTTGCCGTGCTGGACACCGATATCTTCGCGGCAGGCGCCGCCGAGATCCGGGCGACGAAGGTCCGGATGACCGTCACCGACGGGCTCGTCCGGTACAGGAACGAGGACTGACCAGAGCCCGCTGAAAAGGACCGCGCGGGAAGCCAGTACTCTCCGAAGCAACAACCTCAGGACAACACAACACCCCCGCAAACAGGCTGCGGGGGTGTTGTCGTTACGGGTGGACCGACGGCGGGCGGCTAGTTGCCGCTGGCGGGCACCTTGGACGTCGCGATGGCGCCGCCGAGTGAGATCAGGCCGATGACCACCAGGAGTGTGGCCGGTCCCCAGGACGCGTTCCCGGACAAGGACAGGAAGACCGTGGCCAGCGCCGGCATGAATCCTGCGACAACCGCAGACAGGTTAGCCGACAGCCCCATACCCGTGTACTTGACCTGCGCCGGGAAGAGCCGGTCGATCAGGGCACCGATGATGGCATAGGTGATGGCACAGGGACCGAATGCCAGCACCATGGCCACGATGATCATCCCGGGATCCCTGGTGTCAACGAGCCAGAAGATAGGAAACGCCAGGGCYATGAAAATGGAGTAGCCGATGATGCCCACGCGGGCGGCCCCGAAGCGGTCGGCAAGGCGTCCGGCAACGACTGTCATGACCATCTGGGCGACGGCACCGATTGTCATGGCGGTGAGGATCACCGCGGACGGCAGGCCCAGCACCCGGGTCACGTAGCTGATCATGAAGGTGGTCAAGATGAAGAAGCCGGCGTTGCCCACCAGATAGGTGCAGACACCGATCGCCAGCCTCCCCTTGAACTTGCGGAACAGCTCAATGACGGGAGCCTTCTTGGTCCCGTCACTTGCCTTGAGTTCCTGGAACTCCGGAGTTTCCTCCACGTTCCAGCGGAGCCAGAGCGCCACGGCTACCAGGATGATGGAGGCAATGAACGGCAGCCGCCAGCCCCACGCCATGAAGTCTTCCTTGGGCAGCAGGGCAACCAGGGTGATGGCACCGGTGGAGAGCAACGTGCCAACCGGTGAGCCAAGCTGCACCAGGGCCGCGTACAGCCCGCGGCGCTTCGCGGGTGCATATTCAATGGCCATGAGGGTGGCGCCGCCCCATTCGCCGCCGGTGGCAACACCCTGGACCGCCCGCAGCAGCGTCAGCAGGATCGGGGCGACGACCCCCGCGGTCGCATAGGTGGGCAAGAGGCCCATGAGGGTGGACGCGGCGCCCATGAGCATCACGGTCGCGACCAGCGCGCCGCGCCGGCCGTACTTGTCACCGACGTGGCCAAAGATGATCGCACCGACGGGCCGGGCAACAAAGGCCGCGCTGAAACTCAGGAAGGCCGAGACGGTGGAGGCCACGGGGTCGGCACTGGGGAAGAACAGCGGTGCGAAGACGATTGCGGCCGTAGTTCCGAACAGGAAGAAGTCATACCACTCAAGGGCGGTGCCGATGAAGGCTGCGGCCACAACCTTTCCGGGGCTGGACGGTCCCGGCCCGATAGCTGCCTTTACGGCACCTGCCGGGGCGGCAGTGGATTGTGATGTTGGAGTTGTCATGGGTGGATCCCTCGGCTGGATAGTTCAATGTTCAATGGGTTCTGACCATGACCGTACTGCGGGCCTGTGCATACCCGCCAATACTTCTTCTTGCATTTGTATATGCCGAAAGGGCATGCTTTCCCCATGAACCTACGCCGCTTGCAGTACTTTCTGGCAGTTGTGGACGCCGGCACCGTCACTGCTGCGGCGGAACGGATCCACATTGCCCAGCCGGCCCTCAGCCGGCAGATCAAGACCCTGGAAAATGAGCTCAAACTGCGCCTGTTTGAGGCGCAGGGCAACAAGCTCGCGCTCACGCCCGCCGGCCGGGCCTTCATTCCGGCCGCCCGCCGCCTCATGCTGGAGACGCAGAGCCTGGAAGATGCCGCGGATGCGCTGCGGACAGGACGGGTCGCCACGCTCGTGGCTGCCGCCACCGCAGCCTCCGTCCGGGGCTTCCTGGCACCCTACATCGCCACCACCGGCCCGGAGGATCCGCTGATTATCACGCGCGAAACCAGCCACTTCGCCATTGCCGAGGCCCTCCTGCACGGCAGCGACTTCGCTGTCTCCCCGGCGCCGCCGGAGCCGGGCCTGGCCACCATGCCGCTGGGCAGCATCCCGCTGACCGCCTACGTCGCGGCGGACCACGCATGGGCGCGGGACGGGGTGTCCGAGCTCCCGCTATCGGCCCTGTGCGGCCAGCATGCCATCCTGCCCTCACACCAGAGCGTCAGCCGCTACATTCTCGACGACGCCCTCAACCAGGCCCACCTAAGCTTCCGCCGGGTCTCCGAGTGTGACGACGGGCAGACCATCATGGCACTGGCGGCGGCCGGGCACGGCATCGGGGTGACCACCGACCTGCCCGCCTATGGCACCCACCCGATTCGAATCCTGGCGGGCAGTAACGGTCAGCCGGGACATGCCCTCCGGCTGCCACTGCACACGGCCTGGATCCCCGGGCACTTCGCCGAGGAATCCATCCGGGCGGTGGCCGTCCGCCTGCGGAGGTTCCTGAACAGGCAGGGCGCGATCATTGAGGACGAGTCGAAAGCCTAGAGGATGATGCCCGTTTGGCATTGACTATCAACCAAATAGACATTAGACAGCATGAAAACGGACTCCGATACTGGATGGAACGCAATGATGCATCCATAGAATCGGGAGAAATGCATGCTCTTGGACGTGCTCTACACCAACGGATCGTTTTACACCCAGGACGCCCGGCGTCCGCGGGCCCACAGCGTGGGCGTCCATGATGGACGCATCATCAGCCTCGATGACGAACTGCCCAGTTCCCTCTTCCGCGACGTCCACGATCTGGGGGGCGCCGCCGTCGTGCCGGGGTTCAATGACGCGCACTGCCATCTCAGCTATGTGGGGCAGGCGCTGGTCCAGGCCGATGTCCGCTCCTCCGTGTGCGTAAATATGGACGAGTTGCTGGCCACGGTGGGGCGCGCTTGCGCAGCAGCACCGCCAGGAGCGTGGGTCCAGGGCGCAGGGTACGACCAGAACTACCTCGGCAACCAGCACCCGACTGCGGATCAGTTGGACGCGGTAAGCCACGGCCACCCCGTGTGGCTGATGCACAACTCCCGACACATGGGCGTGGCCAATACGGCCGCCTTCGAGCGGGCCGGCTACCCCGACCGCCGTAACGTCACCGCGCCCGACGGCGGCGCCGCACCCGCCGATGCCGACGGCAGGGCCATCGGGCTGCTTCAGGAGACGGCCCGGGCTCTGGTCATGGATGCCATTCCCGCGCCAAGTGTGGACGACGTCGCCGCGATGGTTGGCGCGGGCAGCGCCGCGCTGCTGAAACTGGGGGTCACCAGCATCACCGAGCCGGGGCTGGGCGCCCCGCAGCACATCGGCCACAGCCTGTCCGACCTGGCCGGCTACCAGGCTGCGCGCGATGCCGGGATGCTGGGCGTGCGCGCCACGGTGATGCCCTACCTCACCACCCTGCACGGGCTGGGCGACGAGTCCGGTCCGGGCGGCCAGGCTGGCGCCGGCCCTGTTGCCCGCATGGGCCTGGATCTGGGCATGCGGACGGGGTTCGGCGACGAATGGCTCCGGCTGGGCCCGGCCAAGATCCTGTCCGACGGCTCGCTGATCGGCCGCAGCGCCTTCATGTGCTGCGACTACCAGCACGACGCCGGGGCGGAGAAGGGCAACCGCGGTCTGCTCCAGTTCCCCGCCGTGGAACTGCGGCGGCGGATCATCGGCGCGCACCGTGCCGGCTGGCAGGTGGCCACCCACGCCATCGGCGACGCCGCACTGGACGTTGTGCTGGACATTTTCGAGGAGGCCCAGAGCCTCTACCCGCGGCCGGACGCACGGCACCGGATCGAGCACGTGAACGTTGCCGGCGATGCGCAGATCCGGCGGCTGGCTTCATTGGGCCTCATCCCCGTGCCGCAGGGCCGCTTCATCAATGAACTCGGCGACGGCGCAGCTCGGGCGCTGGGGCCCGAACGGACGCGACTGTCCTACCGCGTGAAGGCCCTGCTCGACGCCGGGATCGAGATCCCCGCCAGCACCGACGCGCCCGTGGTCTCCGGGGATCCCATCCTGAACGTCCATGACCTCGTGAACCGCCGGACCTCCTCCGGCGCGGAATTTGTGCCCGAGGAGCGCATCACCGTCGCCCAGGCCGTGCGCGCCTACACCGTGGGCAGCGCACACGCCGCACATGAGGACCACTACAAGGGCACGCTCTCCCACGGCATGCTCGCGGACTTCGTTGCCCTGTCCGAGGACATCTATGAGGTTCCGGCCGACGCCATCTGCGACGTTCGGGTCACGGCTACGGTCGTCGACGGCAAGTTGGCCTGCGGCAGCCTTTAAGCAAGCACTGCCCACCACTAAGCCCATGGGCCACCCAGTGCCATCTACATGCTTTTTAGTTATATATTTTGAACTTTTTATGTATTAGACAGCATGAACTTGGTTGCCAATACTTGAGGGAAACCCACATGCCGGCCACCCTGGCCAGTACCCCAGTTGTCTGCCAGTTCCCTGGCTCAAACCCCTGTTGAGGAGCACTACGTTGGAGAAGAACACCCACGCCGGCCAGGCGATCGTCGATTCCCTGGCCCTGCACGGCGTCAACCGTGTATTCGCGGTCCCGGGCGAAAGCTACCTTGCCGTGCTCGACGGGCTCCACGGAGCCGATATCGAGACCATCGTGTGCCGCCAGGAAGGCGGTGCCACGTACATGGCGGAAGCGCACGGCAAGTTCACCGGCGAGCCGGGCGTGGCCATGGTGACCCGCGGCCCGGGAGCCGCGAATGCCTACGTTGCCATCCACGCCGCGTGGCAGGACGCTACACCGATGGTCCTGTTCGTGGGCTTGATCCCGGTCGCGGACCGCATGCGCGAGTCCTTCCAGGAGTTCGATCCCAATGCCTGGTTCGGCACTCAGGCCAAGCGCGTTTTTGTGCTCGACGAGGCCTCCCGGGCGTCGGAGGTGGTGGCCGAGGCGTTTTTCGCCGCTAAGTCCGGCCGTCCCGGCCCTGTTGTCGTCGGCCTGCCGGAAGACGTCATCACCCACGAATTCGTCGGCGACCTGCACCCGGTGATCACGGTTGCCGAAGGGGCCGTATCCTCCGCGGAGCTGGAGCTCATCACCACGGCCCTTTCCGGTGCCGAAAAGCCCGTCATCTTTGTCGGCGGCCAGCGCTGGACGCCCGAAGCGGCGGCCGCCGTGACGGACTTTGCCGAGGCCAACGGCATCCCGGTGGTCCAGGACTGGCGCGCCTCGGACCGCATCCCCTTCCACTCCGAGGTCTTCGTCGGCGCCCTGGGCTACGGCCGCACCGGAGACACGGCACGGATCTTCGCCGAAGCCGACGTACTCTTGGCCATCGGCGCCGTACCCACTGACGTTCCAACGGACGGCTACACCCTGCGGCAGTCGCCTCAGGCCACGAATATCCTCGTCAACATCGACAGCTCCCTCCGCGGACGTTCCGGCGCCGTCACCGCCCACATCCTCGCCAGCCCGGTCGCGTTCGCCAACGCAGTCAAGGGCATCCGGCTGGGAAAGGCCGCACAGTGGGACGCCTGGCGCGCCGCCGGCCGCGCCGCGCAACGCGCGTTCAGCGCACTCCCAGACCTGACCGCCCTCCCTGCCACCCGGGAAGGAACCGGCCACATGAGTGCCGTGATTTCCGAACTGGTGACACGCCTGCCGCAGGACGCCGTCTACAGCTTCGGCGCAGGCAACCACTGCGCCTGGGCCCAGCGGTACCTGCCCACGAATGTGTTCCCGTCGCAGCTGAGCATGCGCAACGGTTCCATGGGATACAGCGTGCCGGCAGCGGTGGCAGCATCCCTGCAGAGCCCGGATCGCCTGGCGGTAGCGATCGCCGGCGACGGGGAATTCCTGATGAACGGCCAGGAGTTCGCAACGGCAGTGCAGCACGGCGCCGCCATGCTCATCATCGTGATGGACAACGGCCAGTACGGCACCATCCGCGACCACCAGGAGCACCACTTCCCGGGCCGCGTCAGCGGCACACAGCTGACGAACCCTGATTTTGCCGCATTTGCCCGCGCCTTCGGAGGCCACGGCGAAACGGTGACCAGCGACGACCACGCCGCGATCGCCGTCGAACGTTCCCTCAAGGCCGTGCAGGACCAACGGATCCCRGCCATCATCCACGTCATGACCGACCCGCAGATCGCCCTCCCCTGAGCGATCCGAACCAATTGAAGGAGCACAGCATGAGCCTCTATGCCGTCACCAACCCGGCCACCGGGGAACCCGTCAAGGCCTACCCCACCGCCACCGACGCGCAGATCCACACCGCAGTAGCCACCGCCGACGCCGCCTTCAGGGCATGGAACAAGACAGCGCTGGCGGACCGGGTGAAACTCCTAGGCCGCGTGGCCGAGCTCTACACCGAGCGCCGAGACGAACTCGCCGCGATCGTCACGCGGGAAATGGGAAAACCCGTTTTCCAGGCGCGGATCGAAGTGGACATCGTCGCGTCAATCTACCGCTACTACGCCCAGAACGGCCCGTCGTTCCTCGAAGATGAAGAGCTCGAGGTTGCCGCCGGTGGAAAGGCGATCGTCCGCAAGGACGGCCTGGGCGTGCTCTTGGGCATCATGCCGTGGAACTTCCCGTACTACCAGGTGGCCAGGTTCGCCGCCCCCAACCTGATGAACGGCAACACCATCCTGCTCAAGCACGCCCCGCAGTGCCCGGAGTCCGCCCTGGCCATGGAACAGATCTTCCTCGATGCCGGCGCACCCGAAGGTGCCTACGTCAACATCTTCGCCACCAACGAGCAAGTCGCCGGCATCATCGCGGATCCCCGCGTCCAGGGTGTCTCCCTCACGGGATCCGAACGCGCGGGATCCGCCGTCGCCGAAATCGCCGGCCGCAACCTCAAGAAGGTGGTGCTGGAACTCGGCGGCTCGGACCCATTCCTGGTGCTCGACTCCGCCAACCTGGAACAGGCGGCTACCCACGCGCTGTTCGGCCGCTTGGGCAACACCGGCCAGGCCTGCAACGCCGCCAAACGCATCATCGTCGCCGACGCCGTCTACGACGAGTTCGTCGAGAAGTTCGTCCGCGCCGTCTCCGCTGCGAAGGTGGGCGACCCCACGGAGGCAGACACGTTCATGGGGCCGCTGTCCTCCGCCGCCGCCCTCGACGGTCTGGCCGCGCAGGTGGACGACGCCGTCGCCAAGGGCGCCACCGTGCTCACCGGCGGCAGCCGGATGGACCAGCCCGGTGCCTGGTTCGAGCCGACGGTCCTCGCCGGAGTGACCAAGGACATGCGCGCCTTCTCCGAGGAACTCTTCGGACCGGTTGCTGTCCTGTACCGCGTTTCGTCCGAGGACGAAGCTGTGGAACTGGCCAACAACTCCATTTACGGCCTCGGCGCCGTCATCCAGTCCACTGATCCTGCCAAGGCCCAGGAGATCGCAGACCGCCTGGACACCGGTATGGTCTACATCAACGAGGCCCCCGGCACTGCCGCCGAACTGCCCTTCGGCGGCATCAAGCGCTCCGGCGTCGGACGCGAGCTGGGCAAGTACGGCATGGACGAGTTCGTCAACCGCAAACTGATCCGCACCGGAAAGTAGGCAAGGCTCCCGGCCTACCGGCTCGGCCCGTTTCGCATACAGCGGCCGTTGCAACACCCYGGAACGATTTCCGGGCCACAAGCCCGGCAACGAACTGCTTCGCCATCTCAGGGGCGATGAAGTCCGTTACCAGGCTAGTGGTGCCGCCCCGCACGTTGCCCGCCTGCCGCCATACGGGCGACGTGGCGGCTTCGGCAGGACTTTAGGCGATTGGCCCTAGTCCGTTCGGGAACCGGCGGTGTCAGGCTTAGCGGACACCTTGGCGGCTGCGTCGCGGAACACGTCGCCGAGGATGGCGGCGCCCTTGCGGATATCGTCCAGCGTCGGCAGACAGAAGGACATCCGGAGTTCGCTGTGGCCTCTTCCATCCGTGTAGAACGCGGTGCCCGGAACGTACACGACGCCGCGTTCGATGCATTCGTAGACCAGTGCTTCGGTGTCGATACCCGCGGGGAGGCTCACCCACAAGTAGAAGCCGCCGGTAGGCCGGTTCCAGGTGGTGCCAGCCGGCATGACCTGTTCCAGCGTTTCCACCAGAGCCGTGAACTTCTCACGGTAGATCCCGCGGTATTCGGCGAGCTTGTCCTGCCAGGTCGGATCGTCGAGGTAGGCGCTGATGAGCTGCTGGGAGAACACCGAGGGATTGAGCTGGGAGGTCTCGCTGGCGTTGACCAGGTGTCCATATAGCGTTGCGGGCGGCAGGACCCAGCCCACGCGCAGGCCCGGAGCGATCATCTTGGAGAAAGAGCCGAAATACAAGGTGATGTCTTCGAATTCAGGCTGTATGGCGCGCATGGTTTCGCCGTCGAAACCAAGCAGTCCGTATGGGTTGTCCTCGAAGATCAGGAGATCGTTACTGCGGCAAAGTTCGCCAACCCGGTGGCGGCGTTCCGCCGAGAGGTTCACGCCCCCGGGATTCTGGAAGTTGGGGATTGTGTACAGTCCCTTGGCCGTCTTGCCCGCGGCCCGGACCTCACTAATGAGCCGCTCAAGCTCCTCCGGGATCAAACCGTCGGCATCCATCGGCACGTGCACGATTTCGGCCTCGTAGCTGGTGAAGACGGCCATGCCGCCGGCGTACGAGGGTGCCTCGGCAAAGATGACGTCACCGGGGTTGACCAGCACGCGCGCGGCGACATCTAGCGCCTGCTGGCTTCCCGAGGTCACAATGACCTGGTCCCGTCCGGCCGTGATGCCCTCGAATCTCATGAGTTCGACGATGTGCGCGCGCAGCTCGGGAATGCCGTCGCTGGACCCGTACTGGAACGAGCGCTCACCGTTCTCAAGCAAAATCCGCTGGGCATCCAGCGCAATCCGCTCGAACGGGAGCGCGCCGAGGTAAGGCGCACCGTTGGCAAAGGAGATCATGCCAGGCCGCTGGGCTGCCCTGAACACTTTGCGGACCTCTGAGGGGCGGGCGGCAAGGGTGCGCTGCGCGAGGGCCTGTGGGGAGAACTGGACATTAGTGCCGGTGGCTGCGGGAGTGTGGGCAGCGCCTGCGGAAGATTCCACTGATACGGACATGGGATTCCTTTCAGCCATGAGTATTCATCCATTCTCGGATCCACGGCGGATGCCGTCTAAGACCAAACTCCGAAGAACGGCATACCCAGACGGCATGAACCGGTAGGCGACGGAGGACCAGATCGTGCCAGGCGGGCGGCAGTTCAACTCGCCGCCGCCTTGTTCCGCCATAACGAACCGTCCCGTGGGATCACGGAATTGCGGAACTAACCGGGATGCATCAATTGGCTCGGCCGTGTCTTTAAAACCTAACTGTCCTACTTGACAAGATTTATGAGTACACTCAAAATTGATTGAACTCATTTTTAGCCTACGCACGTCTTAGAGGAGCACGCCATGAGGGCATTCGTCGTCACCAAGTACAAGGACCCGCTGCGCGCAGCAGACGTCCCTGAGCCGACCGTCGGCGACCGCGATGTGCTGGTCCAGGTCCAAGCAGCTGGCCTCAACCAATTGGACGAAAAGATCCGCCTGGGTGAGTTCAAGCAGATCCTCCCGTACAAGCTCCAGCTGGTCCTCGGCAACGATGTCGCCGGCACAGTCATCCGTGTCGGGGCGAAGGTGCGCGGATTCAAGCCCGGTGACGAGGTCTACGCCCGCCCCGACAAAGACCGCATCGGCACGTTCGCCGAGCGCATCGCCATCACCGAGGCCGATCTGGCACTGAAACCCGCATCGATCAGCATGGAGGAGGCCGGCTCGCTACCGCTGGTTGCACTTACGGCGTGGCGGGCCCTCGTTGAGCAAGGCAACGTACTGCCGGGGCAGAAAGTTCTCATTCACGCCGAGGCCGGCGGGGTCGGGTCGATCGCGATCCAACTCGCCAAGCACCTCGGCGCCACGGTCGCGACCACCGCAAGTGCCTCTAACGCCGACTTCGTGCGCGACCTCGGCGCGGACACGGTGATCGACTACCGTACGCAGGACTTCGAGCAGCTCCTCGCCGGGTACGATCTGGTGCTCGACAGCCTCGGCGGGGAGAACCTCGTGAAGTCTCTGCGCATCCTGAAGCCCGGTGGGAAAGCGATCGGAATCGCCGGCCCGCCGGACTCGGCGTTCGCGCGCAAAGCCGGCCTGAACCCTGTTCTGCGCCTGGCCATCGCGGGGCTCAGCAGCGGGATCCGGCGGCAGGCGAAGAAGCTCGGCGTCAGCTACAAGTTCCTCTTCATGCGTGCCAGCGGCGACCAGTTGCGCCAGATCACCGCCCTGATTGACGACGGCGTGCTGCGCCCGGTCGTGGGGCAGGTCTTCGACTTCGCCCAGACCCCACAGGCGCTCGAGTCGCTGGCCAAGGGCGGCCTCCGCGGCAAAGCCGTCGTCACCCTTCCCTCCTGAGCCGCCGGCAGCCACTCACCTCACAGACCACTCAGGAGGACAACCAGCATGAGCAGCTTTGACACCGCGAACGGCTCTGTCGTCACCTCGTACGCGAAGGCGGCCACACGCACCCTCAACGCCGGTGGCGTTACTTACGCTTACCGCGAGCTGGGGCCCAAGGGCGGCATCCCCGTCGTATTCTTCGTGCACCTCGCCGCGACCCTGGACAACTGGGACCCCCGCATCATCGAGCCCATCGCGAAGAACCGCCACGTCATCACCTTCGACCAGCGCGGTGTCGGCGCCTCCACCGGGCAGGTTCCTGACAGCATCGAGGCAATGGCCGATGACGCCTATGCCTTCATCAAGGCCCTCGGGTTCGACACGATCGACGTCTTCTCCTTCTCAATGGGCGGCATGATCGCCCAGGACCTGCTCCTCAAACATCCCGACCTCGTCCGGAAGCTCGTTCTGACCGGCACCGGGCCGCGCGGCGGCAAGGACATGGACAAGGTCGTCGGCACCACTTACTGGGACATCCTCCGCGCGACCCTGACGCGCACGGACCCGAAGGAGTTCCTGTTCTTTAACCGCAACGCCACTGGCAAGCCGGCCGCGAAGGCGTTTATCAAGCGCCTGCAGGAGCGCACGGTCGACCGCGACAAGCCGATCAGCACCAAAGCCTTCCAGGCGCAGCTGAAGGCAATCCAGAAGTTCGGCCGCTCCGCGCCGTCGGACCTGTCGAAGCTCACTCACCCCACCCTCATCGCCAACGGCGACCACGACCGCATGGTGCCGTCGATCCTGTCCGAGGACCTGCACCGGCGCATCAAGGGATCCGAGCTGATCATCTACCCCGGCTCGGGCCACGGCAGTATCTTCCAGTTCCACGACCGATTCTCCCCCGTCGCCGTAGAATTCCTCGCCCACTGACCAGCACCTACCTGACACGATCCCGCCAACAGAGCAGAAAGGCACTGTGGCGCTGCCCGCCCGTGATTACGGGCGGGCAGAGCCTTTGGCATGACTATCCCGGCATGTGGCGTGAAGGCCAGGCACCAGGCGATCGATTCGGGTGAGAGCGAAGTGTTGCCCGGCGGAGCGTGTTGGAGCCGTGCTCGATCTGCTTGACCCGCCAGTTCCTTCGGCCCTTATTGGGGCATCGTGGGCCGCGGCGTCCTTTGGCAGGTTTGGTGCCACCGCGCTCACTTTTGGTGAACGCGGTGGCGCCGGTTGTTCGCCTATGCGTTCGCGTCCACCTACTGCGGGTACACCGCTTCGAGGGGGGCGCTGAGTCCGGCCTTGAGCTGGACTGACGTGTCGTCGGCGAGGACTTCGTACTCCCCTGCCTCGGTGGCGTCGAACACGGTGCGCACCAGCACGGCCGGGTCAAGCTTCGGGTCGGTGGCGTGCGCGGCCATCGCGGTGTCGACGTATGCGACGTGGACGCCGACGACGTGCACGCCGGCGGGGGCGAGTTCGAGGCGGAGGGAGTTGGTCGCGGACCAAAGGGCGGCTTTGGTGGCGCTGTAGATGCCTGCGACGGCGTACCAGCTCAGGGCCGAGTGGATGTCGATGATCGTCGCTTCGTCCTTCGCCGACAGGACCGGAGCGAACGCGCGGGCGACGAAGAGAGGGCCGAGGAAGTTCGTCTCGACGTTCCGGCGGATCTCCTCGTCCGTGTGGGTGAGGATCCCGGCACTGGGAACAGACGCGCCGGCGTTGTTGATCAACACGGTCACGTCCGGTGCCGCCTCGACCGCTGCCTGGATGGAGGCCGAGTCGGTGACGTCCAGGGCGAGCGGAACGATGCGTTCGTCGTTCCAAGTGCGGGGGGTGCGGGCGGAGGCATAAACCTTTGCAGCTCCCCGGGCGAGGGCTTCGTGCACGAACTGGGTTCCGATTCCGCCGTTGGCTCCGGTGATGAGGACTACTGCTCCGTTGAGTGATGGCATGGCTGTTTTCTTCTTTCTGAGGGGTGTGGGTTGGGTGAGGTCGGTGGCGGACGGCCCGCGGCAGACGATTAGGCGTCTGCCAGGGCGGGGTAGTCGGTGTACCCGGCCGCGCCGCCGCCGTACAGGGTGCCCGGGTCCAGCTCGTTCAGCGGTGCGCCGGTGCGCAGGCGCTGAACAATGTCGGGGTTCGCCAGGGCGAAACGGCCCAGCGGCGCGATGTCCGCGAGCCCGGCGTCGATGTCATCGGCGATCTGCTCGCGTTCGCGCCCATACCGGACGACGAGGAGGGCAGCAGGCCACGTGTCGCGGAAGGACCGAAGCAGTTCGTCGTCACCGAGGTGGTGCACGTGCAGGTACGCAAGGTTCAGGGTGGCGAGTTCGCCGACCAGGTGGCGGTACTGTGTCCGGACGTCCGCGGGGTCCCCTTCGTTGATTCCGCCCAGCGGGAACGCCGGTGAAATGCGGATGCCGGTCCGGTGCGCCCCGATCTCCTCGGCCACCGCGCGGGCGACCGCGACGACGAACCGGGACCGGTTCTCCACCGATCCGCCGTATTCGTCCTTGCGGTGGTTCGAGTTCGGCGAGAGGAACTGGTGGAGCAGGTACCCGTTCGCGCTGTGGATCTCCACGCCGTCCGCTCCCGCTGCGACAGCGGAGGCTGCGGCGTGGCGGAACCCGGCGATGGTGGCCTGGATGTCTTCGGCAGTCAGCTCACGCGGCACCGGGGTCTTCTGCGGGCCCGTTGGAGTGAACATGTCCTGCTCGGCCGAGATCGCCGACGGGCCAACGGGCTGACGGTGGTGCGGGGTGTTATCCGGGTGCGACATCCGGCCGACGTGCATCAGTTGGATGAACAGGGCTCCGCCGCCTGCGTGCACCGCGTCGGCGATCTTTCGCCATCCCTCGATGTGTTCAGGAGTGTAGATGCCTGGGGTGTTCAGGTAGCCCTGTCCGTCGTCGGACGGCTGTGTGCCCTCGGTGATGATCAGCCCGAGCGAGGCGCGTTGGCCGTAGTACTTCGCGGCCAGTTCCCCTGGGGTACCGTCCTGGTTTGCACGGCTCCGAGTCAGCGGTGCCAGCGCGAGCCGGTGCGGCAGCTCCACATTGCCGAGGGTGAATGTCTGCCAGAGGGAGGAAGTCATGCGTGCGGTCCTTTGCGTCGTGGGTATTAGCGCCACCACTGTGCAGGGCGGAACACTGGGGGTTCTGCCCTTGCGTGGGAGAATGAACGAAGGAACATTTGAACCCACAAAGTAGTGACTACACTCATAACTGACTGCAGTCAGAATCTATTCCGGAGGATCCATCATCATGTCTCTCGCCTCCCAGCCGGTCGGACGGCGCGAGCGGAACAAGCAGCAGAAGCTGGACCGCATCAAGGCCGCGGCCAGCGAACTACTGGCCGATCACGGCATCGAGGACGTCACGACCCAGCAGATCGCCGACAAGGCGGACATCGGCACCGGGACCCTGTTCCTTTACGCGAAGACCAAAGGCGAACTCCTCCTCCTCGTGCAGAACGCCCACTACGCCGAAGCACTTCAGCTAGGTCGGGCTGATGCAGAAACCACCCCGGATGTCCTCGATGCGGTGCTGGCAATCGTACGGCCGATCGTGGAATGCAACCGCGTCCAGGTTGACAATGGTCGCACCTACCTGCGGGAGATGGTCTTCGGCGACCCCACGGAGCCCCGACACGCTGAAGCCCTCTCCATCGTCGCGCAGACCGAGGAGGCCATCGCTACCGTCCTGGGCAGGCACGCGCTGGTCAGCGCTGGTGATGCCGCAACGACGGCACACGTCGTCACCGCCGTCATGTTCCTCAGCATGGCGGCGAGCGTGAACGCCGCCTTGAGCATCGACGAGATTGTGCAGGACATCCGGACTCAGGTGGGCGTGCTTCTGTCTCGCTGACGCCGTCGGCAAGAACTTTTTCGGGCGCTTGCTGGCGTAAGCGCCCTGGGCGGAGCGGCGTTCCGACGCCGGCCCGGGCGGACGGCGCGAACATACTGAACTGGACATCCTCGTTGTGGACTCAGACTGATGCCAGTGCGGCCCTGACACGAACCGCGGCTCTTGGCATGCGGGGTGCGAAGGAGCACGAGGACACCTAAGTTGAAACTAGGGTGGTTCAGTTGGGAAGTGAGCGCACCACCTGGGCAGGCGAGCCCACAACAACGGAGTTTTCCGGTACGTCCTCTGTCACTACGGACGCAGCCGCCACGACGGCATTATCACCAATCGTCACGCTCGGCAGAATTGTGGCGTTGGATCCGATCCACACATGGCGGCCAACGACGATAGGGGCCGGGTGTAGAAAGGCGGGAAAACCGTCACGGATTCGTCAACTGGCTTGCCGGTCAGCTGGGCCAACAGCTCCCGCACCCGCCCCGGTTCCTGATCCCGTAGCTGCCCAGCTGGCGAGTAGCCGCAGTCGCTCAGCGCTGGGCGAGCCGGGCTCGGCGGTGTAGATCATAAGGACGCAGCCCGGGTCGGCAGTGATAATGAGTTCTTCGTAGGCGAGGGTCAGTTCGCCGGCGACGGGGTGGTTGAATCGTTTTGTGCCGGACCCGTGGGTCCTAACGTCATGCGCGCCCCACAGGCGCCGGAATACGTCGCTGCGCGTGGAGAGCTCACCAACGAGGTCCTGGAGCCCTTTGTCATTGGGGTCACGGCCGGCTTCGGCCCGCATAATCGCCACGCACATCTCAGCGAAGAGCTCCCAGTCAGGATAAAAGTCCCGGGATGCAGGGTCGAGGAACTGGAACCGGGCCAGGTTCGGGGTGCGACCGCCGTCGCCGATGAGGGGCGCGTAGAAGTCCCTGCCGAGCTCATTAGTAGCAAGGAGGTCCTGGTGCTGGTCGCGAACGAACGCAACGCCGTCGGTAATTGTGTTGAGTACCCAGTGCAGACTGGGCCGACTGACGGCGTTTTTTGTGGATCGTCGGCGGGGACGCCCGGATAGCGGAATACCGTCGGCTGCGCGGGCAAGGTCGAAGAGGTGGGTTCGTTCCGTGTCATCGAGGAGAAGGGCGCGGGCGATGGCGTCAAGCACGGACGAGGAGGCTCCGCCGATAGCACCACGTTCGAGCTTGGCGTAGTACTCGACGCTGACGTCGGCGAGTGTCGCAACTTCTGTTCGGCGAAGCCCGGCAACTCGTCTGTTCGGCCCGGCGGGAAGTCCGGCCTGTTCGGGGGTGATCTTTGCGCGGCGCGACATCAGGAACTCGCGTACCTCGGCTCTATTATCCATGCCACGAGAATACGTCCCTGCGAACTTCGTTGGGGTCCCCTGCTGGTACACCCCTTGACAGAGACTCCCGCGCTGGACGGTTCGCGTATTGACTGGATAAGGACTTACCAGCGGTACCACCCGGGCAAGGTTTTCAACCTCATCCTCCCCCGCTGATCACCGTCTCACTCCCTAAGGACGCAATGACCACTATTGCCATCGTCGGCGCCGGCACAGGGCTCGGCGCAGCCATCGCACGCCGCTTCGGAACCGAAGGCTTCGCCATCGCCCTGATCTCCCGCAACCAGAACAAGCTCGACCTGCTCGCAGAAGAACTGGCCGCGGAAGGCTTCACCGCCCGCGGCTACGCTGCCAGTGTCCGGGACCCGGAAGCCCTCACCGCGGCGCTGGAGCAGGCCGCACAAGAGCTCGGCACGATCGAGGTCCTGGAATACAGTCCGCTGCCGCAGAAGGAATTCCTGCGCCCCGTTTTGGAAACCACGGTGAAGGATCTGGCCGCAGCGGTGGAGTTCTCCATTTACGGACCCGTCACGGCCGTGCACCAGGTCCTCAGCGGCATGCGCACGTTGGGACGCGGAACCGTCCTGTTCGTCAACGGCGGTTCAGCCGTCCGGCCGAACCCGTCGGTTGCCGGGACGTCCATCGCCTTCGCCGGTGAAACCGCGCTGGCGACGATGCTCCACGACACCCTCGGCGCCGAGAACATTCACGTCGGACAGTTGATCATCCCCGGCGCCATCGACCCCGGACACCCGCCGAACGATCCCGGCGCCCTCGCGCAGCGGCTGTGGGAGCACCACACCCGCCGCGACACGTTCCGCGATTACGCCGAACCGTTCCCGACCAGCCAGTAACCGCGCAACCCCGTCGCGGGCAAGGAGAAAAATGACCACCATTACCACCGCTCCGGCGCCGGCCCCGGAATCGACTGAGAAGCCGAAACGGCTGCCGCTCGCCACTCTGTCGGCGCTTGCCGTCATCGGCTTCGTCCTCGTCGCGATGGAGACCATGCCGGCCGGCCTGCTGCCCGTTATCGCCACCGGCATGGGGACCAGCGAAGGCACCGTCGGACTGTTCGTCAGCGCCTACGCCCTGGGTACGGTGCTCATCACGATCCCCGCTATCACCTTTACCCGGGGCATGCGCCGCAAGCCATTGCTCCTCGGCGCGATCCTCGGACTCATCCTGGCCAACACCACCACCGCCCTCTCCAGCGCCGTAACCCTGTCGCTGGTATCGCGTTTCGTCGCCGGCGCGTTCTCGGGAATCATCTGGGGGATGCTGGCCGCCTACGGCCGGAAGATCAGCCCGCCCTCCCGTGCAGGCCTGTCGCTGGCGATCGTCTCCGTCGGGGCACCCGTCGGATTCGCTCTCGGCACACCACTGGGGGCCTGGCTCGGAACGACCTTCGACTGGCGCTGGGCCTTCGCCGGACTCACCGCGGTCGCCGTGATCGCCGGTGTCTTCATCGCTGGTATCGCGCCCGACGCCGAGGGGCAGCCCGGAACCTCCCGGCTTCCCCTGGTCCGGGTCTTCCGCATCCCCGGCATCGCCGTGATCCTGGCCGTCATCTTCACGTGGATGCTGGCCCACAACACCATCTACACCTACATCGCCCCGTACCTGAGGACTACCGGCAGCAGCCTCACCGCCGACGTCGAACTCTTCATCTTCGGTGTCGCCTCGATCGCCAGCATCATCATCACCGGCGCGCTCCTGGACCGCCACCCCCGCCCGTTGCTGCACGGAAGCGTCACCTTGTTCATCGCGGCCGCGGTGGTGCTGCTGGTCGGCCACACATCGGCCCCGGCGATCATCGCCGCGACCGTCCTGTGGGGGATCACGTTCGGCGGGGCGGCCGCCCAGCTCCAAGCCGCCCTCACCACCACCGGCGGCGCGGACTCCGACGTGGCGAACTCGTTCCTGCCGGTGGCGTTCAACCTCGCTATCTTCACCGCCGGCATCCTCGGCGCGGCGCTGCTGACGAATTTCAGCGGCCTGGTCCTTACGGTCGTGATGATCGTCGCCGGCCTGGCCGCACTCATGCTGACCATCTACGGACGCCGCACCGCATTCCCCTCCCGCCTCTAGCAACACCGGCAAAACCCGCGGCAGACTTTTCTGCAGGTGGTCCGCGGTGACCGAGGCGGGGCCGACCGGGGTGGGGTGGTAGTCGATGACGCCATGGGCGAGGATGTCGCGGATCGTCCACCCCTCGCGGGCGACATCAAGGGCGCGAACGGAGCGCGGATCGAATGGGGTTGGGCTTGCAGCAGCCAGCTGCGCGGGCGTCAATGGTTCGTCGAGCTGACTGACCACAAGGGTCAGGTTCAGCATCGATCCCAGGTAGGGGACACGTGCCGGGCGGTGAGTCCGCCCATTGCCACGCGGCGGTCCAGGGCCTCTCGCTTGGTAGGGGGCGATGGCTTTGTCAGGTTCACCGCGTGGCTGGACCTGAAGGCGGTGCGCCGTAGAGGTCCCCGATGATGGCCTTGGCGATAGTCGACGCCGGGTCCCGTCCATCCGGTGACGGGGCAAGGTTGGTCCACACCACCAAGGTCACATTGTTCTGCGGATCTCTGCCCATGAAGGTGTTGTAGCCGGGGAGTTCGCCGGTGTGTCCGTAGAGCGGGCCGAACTGGGCCAATGCCATGCCATACCGCGCCGCGCCTGGGTTGTCCGGATCGATCGGCGCAAGGCTGTCCATGCGCTTCTTTTGAAGGTCCGGGTTGAGCAGCTTGCCGTCGGTGAGGCCCTCCGCCAAGGTCATGAGGTCGCCCGCCGTGGAGACGCCCTGCCCGGCAGCCCACGTCCAAGAAGGGTTGGCGTTTGTATAGTCATTCGGCTTCAATGAGCCGTCCTGTGCCTTGGCTATCAAGTCAGCCGGAAGTCTGGCCGTGGACAGGGTGAGGAGGTTGTCCATGTACATGTAACCGCGGGAGAAAGGCTCGGGAAGGACCGAAGAGTCCGACGCCGGAAACGATGTTTGTTGCAGGCCGAGTGGTCCCAGGATCCGATCGCGCACGATCTGCCCGAAGTCCTTACCATCCAGCTTCTCGGCTATGAGCCCCAGCAGAACCGTGTTGGTGTTCGAATAGTGAAAGCCTTCGCCGGGGCCGAAATAAGCGGGCAGCGGCAAGGCGATGGCCACCAGTTGTTCAGGCGTCCAAACCCGTTGCGGCGTGGTATCAAGAGCCTTGCTGAGCTCGTACGACTCCGAGTAGTTGTAGATTCCGCTCCGCATGGTCAGGAGTTGCTCAATGGTGATGTTCTCGCCGTTCGGTACGTCAGAGCGGTACTTCGAAACGGGATCCTCAAGCTTGAGTTTGCCTTCCTGCACGAGCTGCAGGATGACGGTCCCAGTCCACGTCTTTGTGACGGAGCCGATGCGGATGTGGTCGTCGAGCGAGACAGATGTTGACCCGCCGGCGCTCGTCACGCCGTAGGTGAGGCTGACGTCGCCTTGAGTGGTGCGGAGCATCATGGCCGCTCCCGGTACGAGCAGCTCCTTGGCGAGAGTCCGGAAAGTGTCCTGGACCTTGGCTTTGTCCAGCACTCCCAGAGTCGCGGATCCTGTCGTTCCTCCCTCCGTCGTGCCGGTAGTTGAAGCGGCCGCCGACGGCGGCGCTGTGGACGACGCGGGGGCCTGCGTGGGCGCGGAGGTACACCCGGAGATCGCCAACGCAGTCGCGGTTGCGATGCCGAGCGCGATGAGGAGGCGGGAGGGGACATGCCAATTGTGATTGTGCCTGCTGCTGGTCACGGTTGACTCCCCGGCGACGCTGATAGTTGCGCTCAACCTACCCCAGCGGCGTCGCGAGATCTACCCCTTTCCCGGACCTTATGACATGAGGCAACAGACGGATCACGGACTGGCCCTTCAGGCGCGGGTCAATCGTTGGATGGCGGAAGTCAGGGAGCGTAACTGATGGTTGCGCTCCAGTTCCCCGGTGCGTGTTGCCAAGTACACGGTGTTCAGCGGAGCCACTTCCGGGGCGTGCAGAGCAGTAAGTGCTCCGGAGGCGAGATCCTCCTCCACGAGATAGTGCGGCAAGACAGACATGCCTGCACCTGCCACAATGGCTGCGCGTACGCCGCGAAGGTCGGGGATGATGACGCTGGTCCGGAGATTGTCCGGGCGCCGTTCAAACACGCTGCGCCAGTACCTTCTTACGATAGGCATGTTTTCGGCGTAGGCAACCACAGGGATGACCGCCAGTTCCGCTTCGTCGGCGGCATCTCCCGGCAGCCTCGACTGCCAGGACGGCGCCGCTACCAGCACGAATTCCTCGTCGTACAGGGGCATGCCAGTGACGCCCTGAACGCGTGGCTGGACCGAGCTGATGACAAGGTCCAGGTCGCCGGCTCGGAGGTCTTCGAGCAAGCCATCAACCAGGCCGAAACTGATCCGCAACCGGGCCCCGACGGCCGCAGTGAGTTCCGGCGTGTGCGGCAGCAACTTAGCGGTCAGGAACTCAGCCGGTCCACCCAGATCGATGGACTTGTTGGCTCCCGGCAATGTCGGGATGTAGGCGAGATCGTCGAGGGCGTCGATGTGCGTTCCAACGTCCCTGGCCAATCCATCGGCCTTGGTGGTCGGCTTCACTCCGGACGTGGTGCGTTCAAAAAGACGCAAGCCGAGATTCTGTTCCAGGGAATGTATATGGGTGGAAGCAGTGGGCTGCGAGATGCCGAGCAGCCTTGCGGCCTCGGTCAGTGACCCCGCACGGTAGACAGTGAGGAAGGTCCGCAAATGTTCCAGGTTATGAGTGGCCATCGGTGCAATCCTCGCACGGGCACGGCCCAAGGAAATCGAATAGGGGCTAATGCTTTTTCAATGCCAAGAGGTCCCGTCGGAGGAGCATCATCGAATCACACCGCAGCAACCAACTCCCTAAAGGAACCCGATGTCCCACATCCTCATGGTCGTTTCAGCAGCCGATTCCCTTGAACTCGCAGACGGTACCCAGCACGCCACGGGCTTCTGGGCCGAAGAGCTTGTGGTCGCCCACCAAGCTCTCAAGGCGTCAGGCGGACTTATCACTATTGCCACCCCGGGCGGAAAGAAGCCCACCGTGGATCCTGGCTCTCTGAATCCGGAGGTCGTGGGTGATGAAGAAAAGGTCCGGGAATTTGAACGGTACCTGGCAGAGATCGCCGCAGAGCTCGAAACGCCGGAAGCCCTTTCCGCAGTCGACGTGGCCGGCTTCGACGCCGTTGTCCTGCCTGGCGGCCACGGCCCCATGGCCGACCTCGCTACGGACTCTGATCTGGGCGCCCTGCTTATCGAGGCAAACGACGCCGGCACAATCATCGCCCCCTTCTGCCACGGACCGGCAGCGCTCCTAAGCGCCACCGCGAAGGACGGCAGCTTCGCCTTCGCCGGCCGCCAGCTCACCGTGTTCACGGACGAGGAAGAGCTGACGGGCGGAACCGGCGAGAACACGCCATGGCTCGTTGCTTCGACGCTCGCCGAGCGTGGCGCCATTGTGAAAGCCGGGCCGGCCTGGAGCAGCTACGTCGTCATTGACAGCAACCTCATCAGCGGCCAGAACCCGCAGTCCAGTGAAGCCGTAGCTGCTGCAGTGATCGCCGCGTTGGCCGAGTAAGCGGCCGGCTTTCCGCTCAAGGAACCACGACGACGGCGACGCTTCCCACGCGGGGAGCGTCGCCGTCGTTCTCGTTAAAGGAACGCCCCAGACAGGCTCTGAGTCTGCCAGCAATTCTCTGCTCTATGCTCAGCAGTCTCGAGTAGGAATACTGAAAGTGTGAAAGAGCGGTCGGATCGCACGGCTGAGCTCCTGCGCGGTTGGTTGAAAGCACTGGCCAGTGTCGGCTCGGCTGTAAATCGAGGCATTTCCAAGAATGACCTCCTGAACATGGTTGCCAAGACTGCCTGCGAATTGATGGGCTACGACTTCTGCTCGGTGACTGTCCCGGACGCGGCATCCGCGGTATTACTGATCGAGGGTTCGCACGGGCTCTCTGATGACTACATCCGCAATGTCAACGCAACGCACCCCATCCGCTTGCAAGGTACGTCACTGCCCTCTCCGTCCAGTCAAGCATTCACGCTGGGCATCCCCATCCAAATCGAAAACACCGGATCGAATCCGTCGTTTGGTCCGTGGGCAACGGCAGCACACGATCAAGGCTTCACCTCGATGATAGCCATCCCGCTAAACGCGCCCAGTGGAACGCTTGGGACACTCAATTGCTTCACACGTCTTACTCATCATTTCGAAAGTGATGAAATTTCATTACTTACAGTCCTGGCGGATCAGGTTGCACTCGCCATGAACACAGCTCGCGTTCGGGCGGAACAAGCACGCATCATCGCCGAATTGAAGTCTCTGAACGAAAACCTGGAGGATCAATACGATCTGCAGCGTAAAGTTGGCGAGGTCCATCATCGGCTCACCTCCTTGGCCCTTCGGGGAGGCGACACTGCGGACGTCGGGGCTGCGCTCGCTGAACTGCTCGACCGGTCCGTGGTGGTTCAAAGTGGGCACGGCACAGCCGTTTGCGGCTCGACCGTTGACACAAGTGACTTACTGGAAGCGCTAGCGGAGAAAACAACGTACCAGAACCAGCGCTTTTCCGGTCATGGATACGCTGATACGCCCCTCTCAGACGTCCAGCTACCTCAGCGCGATGGGTCGTCGACCCCTGCCGTACGGGCTCCCGTTGTGGTTAGGGAGGAGGTCGTGGCCTGGATTTGGACGACAGGTAGTGTGGCTGACCTAACCCCTTTGGACCAGCGAGCCATTGAACATGCGGCAACCGTCATGGCACTGGAACTACTGAGCGCCCGCAGCGCCGCCGACACTGCCTGGCATCGAGCCGGAGAAATCCTCGCAGAGCTCTTGAACAACCAGGGCCCTTTGTCATCCTCGCTCTTGGCTCAAGCAGAAAGTCTTGGGCATGACTTGTCGCAACCCCACGCCATGATCGTCGCCCAGCACAATTGGAAACGCACCAACGAATTCCAGAACCGGCTCGCGGACACCGTGGCGCGCCTGCTCGGCGAGTCCCGTCCGCAACCGCTCGTCGGTATGTACCAAGACCACGTGGTGGCGTTGTGGCCACTGGGTCGCGAAGCGTTGGAATCGGCTCGTCACATTGCCGAAGAGATCCGCCGAACTCTGACCGACGGCGAGCCAAGTGTGGACAGCCCGCTCTCTGTATTAACAGGACCCGTGGGTGATCCAGCCATATATCCGGAAGCATTCTCCATTGCCCGCGGAGCAGTCGAACTGGCCAGGCTCAGAGGACTGTCCGGTCAGACTCTGCTCGTGAACGACCTCGGAATGGCGGGACTCTTCCTGCAGGTTCCGGACACGGTCAGGCTCCACTCTTATTGCGAGGAAATCTTGGGTCCACTGCGTCGACACGACTCTTCGCGGGGCACCGAACTTGTTCGAACCCTGTCTGTGCTGGTGTTGAACAACCTCGATGCCCAGATGACTGCGGACCAGTTATCCGCGGACACGGGCACCGTCCTCGAACAGCGACGGCTCATCGAGGAAATACTCGGCTGCGAACTGACGAACGTGGCCGCGATGACGCATATCTCGACCGCCCTCCAGCTGGACGAAGTTTTTACGGCCACGCGCGCTTAGAAGAACGCAACTCCCCCAACGTATTTCCGCATCGCTGCAGTCAGACCAGCGCCGAAAGCCGAGGGAGGGCGCGCACCAACGGGGCAAGCTCAGCTATGGCCTCAGCCCCTGCCCACGCCTTCTGGAGCGCCCGGTCGTGCGCGGGGCGAGCCGACGCGAGCAGCTCGCCCCCTTGAAGGGTGAGCTCCGTGTAAATGCCTCGCCTGTCGTCTGCGCACAGTACTCGCTGAAGCAGTTCCCTCCGCTCCAGCCGGCTCACGAGACGGGTGGCTGCACTAGCCGAGAGCGTGGTGGCCCTCGCCAACGGTTGCATCCTCATCTGCCCGCCGTCCTGACGGCCCACAGCATCCAGGACGGTGTACTCGACCACCGACAAACCCGCTGTAGCTTGAAGCGCCTTTTCGAGCTCTCCCTCAATGAGTCCATAGAGGGCCGCCAAGGTGCGCCACCCTTGGGCGTGCATTTCTGTGGAGTAGCCTTTGATGCCCATGGAGAGTCCTTTCGCTGAAATCGCTTCGTCCATCACAGCGGTCAGGGAAAGATCGAATCGACATATCCACCGTCGACGCGCAGGGCGCCACCGGTCGTAGCAGACGCCTGAGGTGAGCTGAGATAGACAATCATGTTTGCGATTTCGGTGGGATCGATGAGCCGCTTGATCAGCGAAGCGGAACGTTCGGTCGCCATGAATCTGGCCTGCGCTTCTTCCCACGGAGTATCCGTGCCGAACTTCTCACTTAGGAAGCGCACCGCTCCGTCCGTCTTGGTGGGCCCAGCAATAACGGAGTTCACCGTCACACCGGAACCAGCAGCCACCTTGGCATATCCCCGGGCCGCAGCAACCAAAGCAGTCTTTGAGACGCCATAGTGCAGCATGTCTTCAGGTACGGCAATGGCGGCGTCGCTCGCTAAATAGAGGATCCTCCCCCACTTCCGACGCATCATCGCAGGAAGGAGGGCCCGTGTCAGGCGGACGGCGGACAACAGGTTGACGTCAAGGTACTCCTGCCAGTCGTCGTCGGTGATGTCCAGGGCATCCTTGGACTCGTAGATCCCCAGGTTGTTCACCAGAATGTCGACGTCGGCCGTCGCAACTACCAGCTCGGCGATCCCGCCCTTTGTTCCGAGATCTGCCGCCACGGTCTTGGGCAGATCGGCACCAGCAGCGTCAGCGATTTCAATGGCCGCGGCGTCGAGGGACTCCTGACTCCGTCCGCTCAGCACGACTGTTGCCCCCGCCTTGGACAGTTCTGTAGCGATGGACAGTCCGATCCCTTGGGACGATCCAGTAACCAATGCTGTCTTTCCAGTGAGATCAATCTTCATGCTGTAGGGAACCCTTCGAATCGAACGACCAGTGAAGTACTCTGATTTCTATGCTACGGACAAAATGTCTGTTTGGCGAGATATAAATGGTTGAGCGGTTGGTTTCCCCTGCCTAGGTGTTCCTGCGCTCAGCCCGATAGAAGTGGAGCAGAAATGGATCAGAATCGATTCCTGGGAAAAACGGTCATGGTTACTGGGGCGGGTTCGGGACTGGGAGCTGCAGTCTTCAAGAGGTTTCTCCTTGAGGGAGCGAATGTCGTCGGCGTGGACCTCAGTGCCGACTCGATGGAACGCTTCCGGGAGAAGAACTCCGTCCTATCGACCCAGATGACGTTGAAGGTGGCCGATGTCAGCGACCCGGAAGCTATCGAAGCCGTGATCAACCAAAGCGTGGACGAGCTCGGCACACTGGATGTCCTGGTCAACAACGCAGGAATCGCTCCCACTGGGCCCGCGGCAACTACGTCGAACGAGCTCTGGCGCAGCGTCATGAACGTGAACGTTGATGGTCTCTTCTACGCTACGCGCGCCGCCCTTCCCCACCTGATCCGGTCCCAGGGCAACATCGTCAACACGGCCAGCGTCTCAGGCGTCAGAGCGGACTACCACTACGCGGCCTACGATGCCTCGAAGGGAGCAGTCATCAACTTCACCCGCAGCGTCGCGGTCGACTACGCCCAGCGTGGCGTGCGGTGCAACRCCGTCGCCCCCGGACCGGTCCTCACCCCCTTGCTGCAAAAGAACATCGACACCACCGCGGGACTGAAGGAAGCCTTCGGCCGGTCCATTCCCCTGGGCCGGATCGCCAGCCCCGACGAGATCGCCCCGGCGTTCACTTTCCTCGCCTCGTCCGACGCTTCCTATGTCAACGGCCTGATCCTGACCGCTGATGGTGGTGTCACTGCCTGGAACGGGCAACCCAACCCCAGCGACCTATAAGGCGCCGCCGGCGCCCGCATCGAGCGGGCGCCACAGGCACACACCCCAACTGGACACGGAGAAGCTCCCTGCACGAATCGTGCAGGGAGCTTCTCCGCCTAGCGAAACCCAATCAGGTTCGTTTAAGCGGAAGGCTTCCGCGGTCGCTGATGACGGCCAGTACGATGACTACGCCAATGACCACCGGCTGGAGATTCGGCGAGACATTCAACAAGGTCAACCCATTGTTGAGGACACCAATGATGAGCAGGCCTATGAACGTACTGAACATCGACCCCACACCACCCGAGAGGCTGGCCCCACCGATGACTACCGCCGCGATCACACTCAAAAGGTCGGAAGCACTTCCTGCGGTCGGCTGTGCAGAATCAAGCCGTGCGCCGGCTGCGAGTCCGGCCAAGGCAGCCAGGAACCCTGCTATGACATACACGCGTGTCTGGGCCAGCCGGACGCCGATCCCTGAGAGGCGTGCAACCTCTTCGTTGCCGCCAATGGCATAAAGCTGGCGTCCGGAGGGCCGGTACCGCAGCCAGAGGGCCGCCAGGATGAAGACCAGCAACATGAGGTAGACCTGCAGGGGTATTCCCATCAGCCGGAACCTGGACAGTCCGAGGAACCACCCAGGGAAACCGATAACCGGGTTGCCGTTCGTGATATACAGGGCGAGTCCGGCGCCGGCGAACATGGTTGCAAGCGTGGCGATAAATGGCTGGACGTGCCCGAAAGTCACAAGCAATCCGTTGACCAGTCCAATAAAGGCTCCCAGGAGCAGCCCGCAAATCATGGCCAGCAGGAACGGCAGGCCAACCTCTTTGTAGAGGAAAGCCGTTGCCATGAAGGACAGGGCCATGGTGGAGCCGACGGACAGGTCGATGCCTCCGAGGATGATGACCAGGGCTGCCCCGACAGCCATCATGCCAATGTAGGACACCTGGCTCAGCACGTTGATGAGGTTGTTCGGCGTCAGGAAGTACGGCGACAGCAGCGACATTGCGATGCAGATGACGATGAGCCCTATCACCGGGCCTGGAATGCTTTTGGCTAGCTGCTTGATCCTGGTTTGCAAGGGCTCCTGCCCGCTGCCGGAGAAGGGATTCTCCCGGGCGCCCGGCTCAGCCTTGGGGCCGATGGTGTTTGTAGTAGGCACAGTCTCTACTTTCTTTCTTGAGTGGTTGGGAGTGCGCTATGGCACTGAAAGCTCCATGACCCGGTCCGGAACGGCTTCGTCCCGGGTCAGGATGCCGCGTTGCCGTCCCCCGGCCATGACCAGGACGCGATGCGAGAGACCGAGCACCTCTTCAAGCTCCGAAGAGACGACGATGATCGCTACCCCGGCCGCGGCCAGCTTCCGGACGATTTCGTAGATGGCGGCCTTGGCGCCGACATCAACTCCACGGGTTGGTTCATCAAGGATGAGCACCTTTGGTTTGCGGACCAGCCACTTTGCCAGGAGGACCTTCTGCTGGTTTCCGCCAGAGAGAAACAGGACGGGGATATTCAGATTCCCTCGAATGTCCAGTTCGACGGCCTGCTCGCGTTCGACGCGTTTCACGGTCCTGTTGCTGACAAAGCCACTGGCCGTCAGCGTCTTTTCCCAAGGCAGCACCATGTTTTCCCCGCCGCTCCTGCCCAGGTTCAGGCCTTGGCCCTTGCGGTCCTCGGGGACCATGAAGATGCCTTCCCGGATGGCGCTTGAGACGTTGCGGATTTCGACGGCGTTTCCCTCAACGGTGACCGTTCCGGCGTCGGCCCGGTCAGCGCCGGCAAGGGTTCTGACGACTTCCGTTCGTCCCGCACCAACCAGACCGGACATCCCGAGAATCTCGCCCCTCCGGACGGAGAAGGAGATATCCCTGAAAACGCCGTGGCGCGTCAGGTTCTCGACTTCCAGGACCACATCTTCCTCGGCAGGCTGGGGCGCCTGGTGTGCGTAGACGAACTCACGTCCCACCATGGCCCGGATCATCTCGTCCTTGCCGACACTGCCCGTGTCCCAGGCCATCGCCCGGCGGCCGTCACGCAGGCAAAGTATCTCGTCGGCAATTGCCGAGATCTCATCCAGGCGGTGGCTGATGTAAATGACCCCTGCACCCCTGTCCCGGAGGATCCGGATCTGGTCCAGAACCTTCTCCGTCTCCTCCTGCCCCAGGGACGCTGACGGCTCGTCGAAGATCACGTAGGACGGATCCCGCAAGATGGCCTTTGCGATCTCGATTTCCTGCTGGGCCGCCATGGAAAGCCCGGCAACAGCCCGGCGGGGGTCGATCTTCGCCCCGAGCACCGCCAGGGCGGCCTCGGCCTGTTCAGCCATGGACGCCGTATCCACCCGGCCGCGCCGTTTCGGCCACCGGCCAAGGAACATGTTCTCGGCGACGCTCAGCCGCGGAACCATTTTGATTTCCTGGTGGATGATGGCCACGCCACTGTTCAGAGCGGAAGCCGGGCCGCTGGGGGCATAGGGCGCTCCGTCCAGCCACATTTCGCCGGCATCCGGCGTCTTGATTCCGGCCAGGATCGAGCTGAGGGTGGATTTGCCTGCCCCGTTTTCCCCGATGAAGCCGAGGACGGTCCCCGCCTTCAGGGTGATGTCCACTCCGTGGAGTACCGTATTGCCGCCGTATTGTTTGGTAAGGCCGATTCCCTTGAGCGCCTTGATGTCCTCGGTCAGTGGCCCCCTGTTGAGAGAGTCCGGCCCCGTGCTCAGGATTGACATGGATTTCCTTCTTAGTCTGGGACATGCCGGCCTGCCCTTTCGGGCAGGCCGGCACAGTCTTATTTCGCGGGGCCGTAGTATCCGGCGGAGCGTGCCTCATCGAGGTTTTCCTTGGTTACCAGGACGGTCGGCTGCAGCTGTTCCTTCTCAACGGACCCACCCTCGCCATTTATGGCCTTGATGGCATTGCGGACGGCCAACTCACCCATTTGGTAGGGCTCCTGCGACATGGTGGCCAGGACCTGACCTGACTGGATAGCGTCGTAAACCTGCGGGAAGCCGTCCACGCTGACGATTTTGAGGTTGGTCCGGCCTGCCTGTGCCGCTGCCTTCGCCGCTCCGAGCGCCATGCCATCGTTCTGCGCAAAGATTGCCTGCAGGTCAGGATTTGCCGTCAGGACATCCTGGGCGACGTTATACGCCTTGTTCTCATCCCAGTCGGCGTTGGTTGTTGAGACCACCTTGATGCCGGGATTCTTTTCCAGAACACTGCCGCAGCCCTTGGAACGCTCGATTTCAGTCGAGGAACCCAGCACACCCTTGATGATGGCAAGGTTGCCCTTGCCAGCCATCTGCTTGGCCAGGAAATCGCAAAGCTCCGTGGAAGCCTTGATGCTGTCACTGCCAATGAAGGTGGCGACATCTCCCTGTGGGCGCTGGTCTATGGCGATCACTGGAATGTTCGCGCCTTTCGCCTCTGCCACGCCGGCGGCACCGGCGGTGGCGTCCTGCATGGCGAAGATGACGGCCCCCACCTGTTGCGTCACGAGGTTCTGCACCTGGTTGACTTGCTGGGAGGAGTTGCCGTTGGCGTTTAGGACTACAAGCTCATAGCCCTCGTCCGCCGCCGCTTTCTTCATGCCGTCAACGGCTGCAACGTAAAACAACGACTGAAATTCGGGCATGGATACCCCGATGGTTTTCTTGCCGGGTCCACCGGCGTTCGCTGCGCCGTCCGCGCTGCAACCTGACAGCGCCAATGCCGCGGAAGCGACCAAGGCCAAAGCAATTCCAAGGGAACGCTGCGAACGCAGGTTCCCGCGGCGTCCGGTTTGGACTTCTTCCTGGTGCGTTTTGCGGCTCGATACGTTCATCACGATGGGCCTTACCTCTCTGTAAGAAAATCTCGACGGTGATGATGGTTGGGGATGAAGGTCTTCGCGTAACGGGTGGGCCCTGGGCTATTCACCGTCTTGCCGGCCCTATGCCGGTCACCTGCGAAGCTGTTTCCAGTCTGTGAGGACCGTCACGATAAGTCCAAGTCAAAGATTCTTCCGGGTCGATAACCAAGGGTTATCGACCCGGAGCGGCCACGGACTCACCAGGCCGTAAAGCCGCCGTCCACCACAAGGTCCGCCCCGGTGCAGAAGCTGGCTGCCGGTGACAGTAGGAACAACGCTGGCCCGGCCATCTCAGAAGGATCGGCGGGACGCCCCAGCGGCGTGTTCTGAGTGACGGCCACATCCAGGATGCTTGCCACTTCAGACCGCTCATTCATCGGCGTCCTCGTGAAGCCGGGAGAGATGGAATTGACGCGGATGCCGTACGGCGCCCATTCGGTGGCCAAGGACTTTGTGAGATGCGCAACCGCTGCCTTTGAACTGTTGTAATGCGCTTGGAGCATTTCCCGGTGGGACACGATTCCGGAGATGGAAGCCAAGTTGACGATCGCTCCCGCTCCGTTCCGTCTCATGGCCCTGGCTTGTGCCTGGCAGCTGAGAAATACGCCCGTGACATTGACCCGGAAGAGACGCTCGAACTGCTCTGTTGTCATCTCGTCAGCGGGAACGGCCTCGGCGACTCCAGCTGAGTTCACGGCCGCAGTCAACGGCCCCAGTGAGCGCTCCACCTGATCCACCGCGGCCTCGAGCTGCTCGGACCGGGTCACGTCAGCGGGGACAAATTCGCCACGTTTTCCCTCGGCTTCGATCGCCTCTAGGGTGGCTGTTGGATCGCTTGAAGGCAGGTCTACCAAGGCCACATTGCTGCCCATCTGGGCCAGGGCCACGGCTATGGCGCTCCCGATGCCGGAGGCGCCACCGGTAACCATAGCGACGCCCTCGTCCAGCCTGAATGAGAGTCTGCTGTGATGCATTTCAACGCCTTCCGGTGTCTGAAGTCGCCAAAGGCTGGCAGTCCGGCGTCTGCTCGGCCCGGAGCGGAAGAGATGGACGGTATCGGCTGGAGCTGCCCAAGGTTGCTGCAATTCGATCCAAAGCCCGCCGCGAGGCATGAACCTGCCCTGATCTAACATCCTTGACGCCGTCCACCTGCAGCAGACGGGACCTGACCAGACCCGCGAAAGTCACTGAAATAGCGGGGCAGGAATGGCAGGCATTGTGGAAATCGACCGTGACAACACCGTCCTCAACCGACGCTATGGTCAGGTCGCCGGAGTGGCCTTTGAGCAAGGGACGGATGTAGGCCAGAGCCTCTTGGAGGTCCTCTTCTGTGGGCCCGGAAGCGGATGCCGTGGTCACAGCAACCCCAGTTCCTTCTTCTTGACCTCAAGGTCAATGCCAAGTCCCCGGGCGAAGTTGAGGCCGAAGACCTGCTCCTTGATTTCGGGAGTCAGCTCGGGGTATCCGTACTTGTCCTGGAGTTCTTCAGGCATCTCAAGTTCGGCCCAGGTGTCGATGTACGTCTGCATGTGAGGCCACAAGAAGCCTTCCGAGCCATAGCAGAGCTTGTCTGCTCCAACGAAGAGCAAGGTCTGCCCGAGGCGGTGCAGCATCGGATAGGGCTGGAGGTAGTACTGGTTGTGCCAGAGCGGAAGCATCAAGTAGATGTTCGGGAACCGCGATGCGATGCTGATCAGCTCATCAACGTACGGATCGCCGAGGTGATGGATGCCGAAGTTCAATTCGGGGAAATCATAGGCGGCCATTTGAATATCGTTCGGCCGGAAGGCTTCCACGGGCTGCATCCCCAGGGGGTACCCCTTGTGGAACTGGACCATCTTGATGCCCAGCTCTATGGCCTTCTCCCACAGGGGGTAGGCAATTTCCTTGTCATCAGCACGCCAGTGGTGGTTCTCGTCATGGTATTGGTAAAACTTGAAGCTGACCGCTCCCCATTCTTTGACCTGCCGTTCCATCTCTTCCAGTGCGAAGTCCAAGCCCTGCCACACGGGGTCAACTCCCCCGGTGAAGTAGAACCGGGACGGGTTGGACGCGGCCAGTTCATAGTTGAGCTCTGCCGGTCCCAGAGAGTTCTGCCACTGGCCGAACAGGGGCACCGTGCAGACCATCGCAATGTCGGTGTCGGAATGTTCGAACAGCGTTTTGTTCGCCCATTCCACGTCCACGGGATCGTAGAAGTCAGGCTTGTCAGCCGGGCCTTTGGTTGCCATGAGCTTGTTGAACTGCCCCTGGTTGGTGCGGTGCGCCCGCACCTGGCGGCCATCCCCGCCGGGCCGCACCTGCCGGTCCGTAAAGTCCTGCGTATGAACCACGCAGTCAAAGACGAACATACCGTTTTTCATAGTGTTTCCTCCAAGAATTGGTGCGGGACTTCAGCGGCTGCGAAGCCTCGTTCCGGGGCGTTTGTGCTGCGGACGCCAACCGCTCGCATGACTTGACCCATCCAGCTTGTGGCGCCGGACACAGGAAAGTCCAAGAGCTATTTCCAGTCCGCCGCATAACCTATGCTTATAGAGTGACTTTAAGACAGATGGAGTATCTACTGGTCGTGGCCGAGGAAGGGTCCTTCACACGGGCCGCCGAACTCCTCCGGGTCTCCCAGCCCGGACTCAGCCAGCAGATCCGTGCCCTCGAGCGCTCGGCAGGCGGAGAACTCATCGAGCGGACCTCCGGGACGGTGCGCCTGACCCCCGCCGGTAGGGCTTACGCCGAACATGCCCGGATTGCATTGAAAGCGGCTGATGACGCAAGAAAGGCCGCGCGTGAGGTTCTGAATGGTGAAGCGGGCGAACTGGTGATCGCCACTGTTCTATCCATTGCCGCCGGAATTCTCCCCCCTTCGCTCCTCCGGTGGCATCACGACAACCCGAAAATCCCGGTGACTCTGCTGGAATTCGCCCACAGGAGGACTTTGGAAGAGTCGGTGGCTTCCGGCGCCGGCGATCTCGCCGTCGGACCGACGCCAAAACAGTGGAGCGGACCTGTAATTGATCTCGGCCACGAAATCTTTGTTTTGTACCTGGCTCCAAACGACCCCATTCTTCAAGACGTCCAGCCGTATGAGGGTAAACCGCCAAAAGGCGCGCCACAGTCACGGGGCGTCCTTCCCGTGGCTGCCCTGCATTCGCATTCCTGGATAACTTTCGAGGGCAACCATGGATTGGGGGAATTCATTCGTGAATACATGCAGTCCACCAACGTCACTCCCGATTTTGTTTTCCATACGGGACAGATCGACAGCGCCGTCAAACTTGCTGGTGCAGGGGCCGGGGTTGCCCTGCTCCCCGCCAATGCCCTCCCGATGGACGGGCCTGGAGTCGCGGTAGAACCCTTTCCTCCGCTGACCCGGGATTTGGCTGTATATAGCCGCACGAAACTTTCTCCCACGGCCAAGAGATACGTCGAACTGCTACAGAAACTTCCGGCCGTTCTGGAGCCGCCGGAAACGCCTGGACTCAAGGAAATCCCGCCCCAGCCATAACAGCTGCTCATGGATGCCGAAACGGAGTTCTATTAGAGGCCCTGCGCCTTGCATGAAACGATGTACACAATTGAGGGCCTGCTCCCACAGCGGAGCGCCAGAGCTGCTTGATCAGTCCCGGTCTCTACAGTGTTTGAGGACCTTCAGGCGAAGGGAGTAGGAATGTCTGTACTCGTAACCGGTTCCACCGGCTACCTCGGACTCGCGGTTGCTTTGCGGCTCCAATCGGCCGGCCACGAGACATTCGGGCTGACGGACACCGTGACGGGAACAAAAGTCCTGGAGGCCAGGGGGATTACTCCGATCCTGGCCACCTTGGACGATGGCGAAACCATCCGGAATGTCACACAACTGGTGGACGCCGTCGTGGACGTCTCAGGGCACCTTCCGGCCGCGAAACTATTCCTTGCCACCCTGGAGGGAACCGGCAAACGATACATCCGAAACAGCACCTCACGCGTCTATGTGGATGCATCCGCCGGCTCACTGAATCGAATCGTCCACAAAGAAGGGAGGGCAGTCTCCCCGGTTCGCGGCCTCGCGGAAATCCTCGAGACGGATGTGCAGGTGCAACAAGCCGCCGAGAGAAACATCCACACCACCGTCCTGCGGCCTTCAATCCCTTACGGCGAGGCCGGCGGACCGGTAATCGGAGGCCTGATCAAGCGCGCCATAACCGCAGGACGAAGCCTGTACGTTGGGACAGGTGCCAACAGGCAATCACACGTCTATCTGGCAGACGTCGCGGAGGCGTTTGCCCTGGCGTTGGAGAAGGCGCCTTCCGGGAGCTTGTACAACATCGCTGCCGGGGAATCGTCCCTTCTGGAGATCGCCCAGGATATCGCGGGAATGCTCGGATATCAGGGCGCCCAATCATGCACCATGGACGCCGCCTACGCTGCCTACGGCGTGCAGTTTGTCGACGGCGTGCTCGCCAGCAACTGCCGGGTGGATGCCACCAAAGCAAGAATCGAACTGGGATGGAAACCCAAGGGACCCGACCTCCAGGATGAACTTCGCGAGGGATCGTACGCGCACATGTGGTCCTGACCTTCGGGTCATCATTGCGGAAGAGCCATAAGCAGGACTTTGGCTCCGCATTGCATTTTGGTCTTGGACTCCCCACCTGCCTTCATGGAAGCATTGATAGCAGCCACCGTCGAGGGAGCCAGGGCATTTAGCCAGCCAACACAGTGAATTTTTCTCCCTTCTCCTGCCCCTCGAAGTTCGAGACCCCGGCGCCACTCGGCGTCTAGGCTCAGTGTCCTCTGCGAACACTTGATTCGCATGAACAGAGGAAGGCGCACGGACCATGAATCAAATCTTCAGCGGCAAAACTGTCCTCGTAACTGGTGCGAGCCAGGGAATAGGACTCGCGGCCGCGGAACATTTCCTCCAGGAAGGAGCCAACGTTGTTGGAGTCAGCCGCCAGTCATCGGAATTGGCCGGCGCAAACAGCGCCAACCGCTACCTGCACATTGCGGCGGACCTCGCACTCCCCGAGTCTCCAAGGATCGTCGTGCAAGGGGCTATGCAACACTTCCGTCGGATCGACGTCCTGGTCAATAACGCCGGGGCGGTAGCCGTCCGCGACGGCTTTCTTGATGTCACCGATGAGATGTGGCAATCCACCATGGAACTCAATTTCATGAGTTACGTCAGGATGTGCCGGGAGGTGCTTCCGCACATGGTGGAAGCCGGTTCAGGATCCATAATTCATCTGGGATCGGAAGCCGGTAGAACTCCCCTTGTGGACGCACCGGACTACAGCGTATCCAAGGCCGCCATTCTCTCGCTGTCCAAGATGCTGTCGCGGGAATTCGGACCGAAGGGGATACGCTCCAACGTTGTTGCCCCAGCCCACGTCTACACACCCATGTGGGACCGGCCCGGCGGATTCCTCGACTCACAGGCCATCAAGTTCGATGTACCGCGGGAAGAAGCGGTCCAGGCTTTTGTGGACCATTCAGGACTCCCGGTGGGGAGGCTAGGAACGGCCGACGACGTCGCCCCGGTGATCCTGTTCCTCGCCTCACCGGCGGCGAGCTTCATCACCGGGGCTGAATACACAGTCAACGGAGGCGTCACAACGTTCGTTTGATGCCTTCCCGCCTGCTATCAAGAGGACAGCATCGTGACAATCCAGAAAGACCAAGCGTCAGGCGCGCGCAGCGTTCAACGAGCGGGAACCGTTGTAGCCCGGAACTTCAAGGGATGGCCCGAGGACGTCCTCCGGGACTTTCACGAGAATGCCTACAACTTCAACGTCGGGCAACGCATAGTGTCCGAAACGGACCAAGTAAGGGTGTGGGAAATCCGGCTTGACCCCGGACACCGGCTCAACGCCCACCGGCATGTATTGGACTACTTTTGGACGGCCGTCAGCGCCGGACGCGGCCGGCAGCATGAAGACGATGGGACCACGCGGGAAGTCGAATACGCGGTAGGTGATACGCGGCATTTCCGTTTCGCTTCCGGAGAATACCTGCTCCACGACCTTGAAAATACCGGGCAGTCACAACTCATCTTCGTAACCGTTGAACACAAGACCAACGCCGAACAAATGAAACATCAAAGCAGATAGGCACAACCACGATGTTCTACCAACTTGTCAGCTTCACCTTTCCCGATGACATCCCGCATGAAACCAGGAGTGCCTTCGAAGATGCACTCCGGAGCCTTCCCGGAAAGATTCCGAATTTGGAAGACGCCCGCGTTATTCGCGCTTCTGACGACGCCAACGTCACGGGGTATGTGTCGGTCTTCGGCTCTGAAGCGGACTACCAGAGCTACTTAGATCACCCGGAGCACGGCCCTATCGGAACCTTGGCAGAGCGGGTCTGTTCACAGATTCGCCGCCTGCTCCTGGACGACGACCGTCCCAGTGTCCTTGCCCCAAGGCAGCAGGACGAACAGCCTAGCCACTCGGCCTGAGCAGCCACGAAAAGAAAAAGGAAAACAATGCATATCTTCGTAACTGGTGCCACCGGATACATCGGACAGGCCGTATCGCAGCGGCTGCTTCAGGCAGGCCACTCGGTCAGCGGCCTCGTCCGGAGCGAGAGCGGTGCAAAGGCACTGCTTTCACGGGGCATCGCTCCCATACGGGGAGGGCTTGATGACATGGAAGTCCTCCAGACAGCCGCACTTGCTGCAGACGCGGTGGTTGATACGGCAACGGCGGATCACGCTGAATCCACCCAGGTTTTCCTGTCAGTTTTGGCAGGAACCGGGAAGAAGTACATTCGTACCAGCGGAACCGGTGTGTACACCGACCTGGCCCAGGGTGAACTGAACCCGACCGTCTTCACCGAGAGCATCAACCACATCCCCGCGGAGATCGTGGCCACGCGGTACGCCACTGACCTGGCCGTCATCGACGCTGCCAACAGCGGCATCCACACCGTGGTCCTGCGCCCCTCCATGATTTTTGGCGACGGCGCCAGTGAACAGCTGCCGCTGCTCATCCGCCAGGCGATCACCTCTGGCCGGAGCCTGTACGTTGGCCGCGGTGAGAACCGATGGGCAAACGTATACATCGCCGACTTGGCCGAAGCCTACCTCTTGGCCTTGGACAAGGCTCCGGCGGGAAGCGTCTACAACCTGGCTGCCGGAGAAGCGCGCATGGGTGACATCGCTCAGGCGATTGCCCGGTTGGTCGGGTTGAAGGCTGCTGAGTCATGCGCTCCGGAAGTCGCCTACGCGGCTCTTGGCCAGCGCTGGGTGGACGTCGCTATTTCGAGCAACAGCCGCGTTGACTCTGCGAAAGCGCGTGCCGAGCTGGGATGGAACCCCGCCGGGCCTGACCTGCTGGACGATCTTGGATCGGGCTCCTACAAGAGGATCTGGGCATACAAGGGAGATCCGCACGACCACGTCCAGGCCGTTCACAGCGACGATCAGCTCCAGGCCGCCGACCCCCACTAGACGGCGGGACCGCCGTCGGGCGTGACAAAAGGCGCGCAACCGCGTGCAATTGCGGTATGGGCCGGGCCAGAAGGCCCGGCCCATACCCGTTCGGACAATAAACGAAAAGCCGGGATGGAATTGTGATGGAAGTAGTTCAGAGTGCGGGCAAAGGGAAGGTCCTGGTTGTTGGCGCCCACGGAGTAATCGGACGCGCCGCAGCGGTTCAGCTCGCCGACACGGGATGGGATGTGGTGACGGTCGCCCGGCGGGGGCCAGTCGATGCCTTGAGCGGCCGGAAAAACGTTCGGCATGTGAGCGCGGACCTCCTTGATCCGGGGTCAGTAAATGATGCCTTCTCGGCGTTGGCCGACATTACCCATGTGGTCTACGCCGCCTACGTTGAGATGCCCACCATGAAAGCCGCGGTGGCACCCAACACCGCCATGCTCGTCAACATGCTCGATAGCCTGTCGACCGCCGGGGCCAACCTGGTGAGAGTGGTCATGGTTGGCGGCGGAAAGTCCTATGGGGAACACCTCGGCTCCTACAAGACCCCGGCGAAGGAATCGGATCCTCGCTTCCTCGGGCCGATCTTCTACAACGACCAGGAGGACGCACTAAAGCAGCGCGCCCAGGAGCGTGACTTTTCATGGACCGTATTGCGTCCCGACGGTGTCTTCGGCTTCAGCGCCGGGTCCCCCATGAATATCGTCAACGGATTGGCAGTTTTTGCCGCTGTCAGCAAGGAGCAGGGGGTGCCGCTGCGTTTCCCCGGCCTCCCCGGGACGTGGAAGGCCTTGCACCAGGCCACCGATTCAGCGCTTCTTGCCCGAGCGATTTCGTGGGCATTGACTGCAGAAACAGCGCACGCAGAAGCGTTCAACATCACCAACGGAGACAACTTCCGTTGGAACCAGCTCTGGGAAGTCCTAGCAGGGTTTTTCAACATGCCTACAGCGGAACCTCAACCAATGTCACTCGTCGAGCAAATGGGCGATAAGGAAGATCTCTGGCACGGCATGGTGGCTAAGAATGGGCTGCGTCCAACACCCTGGGACACCATTGCTTCGTGGCCCTTTGTAGACGGATGGATGGCGGCCGATTGGGACATGGTGCAAAGCACAGTGAAGATCCGGCAGGCAGGGTTCCATGACTGCGTGGATTCCCATGAGAGCCTCTTGGCGCATCTGCGCTACCTTCGCAGTAACCGCTACATCCCCTAAGGATCAGGCTCTGGCGCGGAGAGCCAGGGCCCGCAGTTGCGAGATGCGGGCCCTGGCAGACTGTGGACCGCAGAAAGCGCTGCCGCAGACAGGCTCCCGGGTTGACGGCAGCGCCACCAGCCGTCGGGATCATCGCGAAAGTACGTAATCAGGGTCCGGCGCGGACACCGATACGCCCGCGGGAGAAAAGACGACCCGAGGGAGGATGGTGGTGGGCTCCTGGACCGCAAGGGCTCCCCAGGCCACAGCACGGGCGAGCGCCTCAGAAACCACATCTCGGGTGTACGGGGCAGCCGATCCGTGAGGCAGGGCGCTGAGATAGCCGGCCAAGGCAGCGTCTCCTGCGCCTGTGGTGTTCAGGACTTTGGCGGACGGACCCCGCGCCCACAAAACCTCGTGTTGGTTCACTTCCACGAGTCCGTCACTGCCCAGGCTGGCCAGAACGGTCCTGACTCCCCTGTTCTGGAGCATGTTCGCGGCAAACACCACATCTCGCATGGTCCGCAACTGAGTACCGGTGATGTCCGCGAGTTCTTCCCTATTTGGCTTCACCAGGTCCACTGGAGTTGCCGCGGACGCCCAGGCCCTGAGGGCCTCGCCTGAAGTGTCCAGGCAGGTTGAAACGCCTGCCCGGTGTACCGCCCTGAAAAGATCGCCGGGATCGACTCCCCTGCCTGTGCTTAAGTCTTCGGGAAGTGAGCCGCCCAGAACCAGCCAATCGGCTTGGACCCTCTGGACTTCATGGAGTGTGGACACGCACAGTTCATGCCACTTTTCCCCCGACAGCGGGGTGGCACTCTCGTTGAAGTTGGTTGTAGCGCCCTCCGTGTCCACGATGATGGCGTTGACACGGGTAGGCGCGATGACATCCACGGTCTTGAAGATCTTGTTGCGCACGCTCTCGCTGCCTTCGGCCAGTTCCAGGTCCTCGGCGTTAATGGGCACCACCGCGGTTGCGAGGTGTCCAGCCAGGCACAGGGCACGTGCAACATTGATGCCCTTGCCGGCTAGATACGTTTCCACCTTGGTGGCCCTGTTGACGTGGCCCTCCACCATTCGATCAAGGAAGTAGACCCTGTCAATCGCCGGGGCGGGAGTGAGGGTGACGATGCGCGAGAGCGCGGAGGACACGGATCGATTATCGGTGGCCAGCGGGCTCAATGTCTGCAGTGGCTTGGACATGGTGGACTTCATTCACTTCCGCGACTTCAGGCTGGCCTTGATCTGCTGGGCGACCTTGGCCGGAGACAACCCGTACTTATCCAAAAGGAAATCGTTTGGCGCAGATTCGGACCAACGGTCGGCGAGTCCGATCCGGGCCACACGCGCAGGCTCGTCGGAGCCGGAGGTAAGCTCGCAAACGAGGCCGCCAAGTCCGCCTAGGACGCTGTGCTCTTCCACCGTGACAATCAGTGGTGTGGCACGGAGTTCATGCAGCAGTTCCTGTTCGTCGAGGGGCTTAAGCATTGGGAGGTGAACGTGCTTCGCCCGAATGCCTTCCGCTTCGAGGGAGTCCAGTGCCTGCACCACCCTGGAGGTCTGCACACCGGTTGAAACGACGGTGAGATCGGGGCCATCCCGCAGGATCACAGGCTTCTCCGGGGTGAAGACATAGTCCTGGTCAAAGACATCCTGAACGGCATCCCGCGCGAAGCGAATGTAAACGGGGCCATCGTGCTCGGCCACCCATTTGATCGCCGCCCGGGCCTCGACAGCGTCGGCGGGTGCGATGACCGTCATGTTCGGCAGGGCCCGCATGATGGCGAAGTCTTCGAGGTCCTGGTGAGTTTTGCCACTCGAACCGTTCAACAAGCCGGAGTAGGCTGCAGCGATGCGAACCGGCGCCTTGGTCTGGGAAACCAGCATCCGTACCTGATCCAGGGCGCGGTTGGTAAAGAAGACGCCAAAAGAGGACAGCCACGGCCGGTAGCCGAGGGTGCTGAGGCCGAAGGCCATCCCAACAATGTTTTGCTCGGCGATGCCCACCTGAATGAACCTGTCGGGGTGGGACTCGGCGAGGATGTCCGCCCTGGTTGACGTTGCCAGGTCCCCGTCCAGAACCAGGATCCGCTCGTCCGCGTCGGCGAGTTCAGAGAGCGTCTCTCCCCAAACCTGGCGCTGTGCTGTGGTGCTCACTTGATTGCCTCCATGTTCTGGCCGAGTTCTTCACTGGCGGTCCGCAGTTGTTCCTCCGTGGCGATGCCGTTGTGCCACTTGTAGGTTCCTTGGGTGAATGAGACTCCAAACCCCTTGGTGGTGTTCGAAATGATGGCAGTCGGCTTGCCCGACAGTCCCCGGAACGCCTGCGCAAAGGTAAGGGCGTCCGAAATCTCTCTGAGATCGTGCCCGTTGATGCTGATGGTGTTCCAGCCAAAGCCGGTGAACACCGCTTCCAGATCCACGTGGCCCACTGGTTCGCTGCGGTCGAACCGGTCCCCCGGTCCGGCCGGCCATCCATACTGCTGGAGCCCGTTGACGTCCACGATTGCCGTCAGGTTGTCCAGACCAAACCTCGGTGCGGAAAGTACCGTTTCCCACACCATGCCTTCTTCGATCTCACCGTCGCCCAGCATGACCCAGGTATGGAAATCCTTACCCAGCTTCTTTGCACCGAGCGCCATGCCGGCACCGCTGGAGAGCCCTTGCCCGAGTGAACCCGTGGAGGCATCCACGCCCGGCGTCAGGAGCATATCCGGATGGCCCTGAAGGCGTGAGTTGCCGTGGTCGAACGTGGCCAGCTCTTCTGTGGGAAAGTATCCGCGCAGGGCGAGCACGGTGTAGAGGCCGATTGCGCAGTGGCCCTTCGACAGGATGAAGCGGTCGCGGTCAGGATCGTTCGGGTTGCTGGGATCTATGCGCAAATGCTTGAAGTAAAGCGAGACCAGCACGTCCATGGCAGACAGGGGCCCGCCTATGTGTCCGGCCCGGCTGGAAGCAACAGTGTCAATGACCCGCCATCGGGCCTCTTGGATGATGCTGCTTAAATCCGAGTCGGTGAGGGGCTCAGTGTTCGTGTTCATGGGAATCCTCTCTCAACGAAGTAAGAACAAATTTACCGCTAAGCGGACACCTTGTCTATGGAGTGAGAAGAAAACTTGGATGTGAAGAAGTCCCTGTCCTTCCGAGGGCCGGCTAGGCTCAGCCGTTGAGGGGGAGGAGGGCGGCGTCGTGCGGCCGAATTGGCGTCGTCGTGGGCGCGGAAAGGCAGGGCCATTGCCGGCGAAGCGGCGTCGCCGGGTGGCGGGCAGGTCCGGCGCCCCTTGTGCACGCGCGCCGCACCCGGGGCGTTATTGAGTGGCCCTGAGTTTTTCCTGGATCCTGCTGGCTGACGTCAGAAGCTCGGCTGCGTACGCCGCTTCATTGCCCAAAATGTCAGCGCTTAATCCGGCGAGCGAAATGGCGCAACTAACCTCATTGGATGGGCTGAATACCGGAACTCCCAGAGCGGAAACACCTAGGGTGACATCCTCATTCGACACGCTGTATCCCCGCCTGCGGATCTCGCTGCCGTCACGCTGGAGATCCTCCTGTGAGGTCAGGGTTTTGGGCGTCAGCTCTTCGAGACGCATTCCGGAAAGCCGTTCAAGCAGGCCGGGAGAGTACGCAAGGATGGCCCTGCTGGTCGCGCCGGCATTGACCGGGAGGACGCCGCCAGGGCTGAGTGCCAGAAGTGAGACGCGCGTTCCCCTGACCCAGTCAAGGCAGGCCGCGCCGCTTTCCCTAGGCGCACAGAGATACACAGTTTGGCCGGTGACTCGATTGAGTCGCCTGAGTTCATCCCGTGCCGCTTGCACCTCCGGGAGCGCGTCGAGGACCGCGCGGGCAAGATGGAGCACTTCGAGGCCAAGTTGGCTGCGCCCGTCCTCCGTGACAGAGACGAGCCCCACCACCGCCAGCGCGTCCGTCAGGCGGTAGACGCTGGGCCGCGGCATATCCAACTCTTCGGCCAATTCACCGATGGGCAGGGGCCCCCTGTCGGCGAGGGAGTGAAGCAGCTTACTACTCTTGGCTAGCAGCTGAATTGGCTTGGCCACGGTCCGCCTTTCCTCCTGATAGGTCTGAACCGAGCTTTTGGCTCACGGCCTGCGCAGCCTGCGTCACCATGACTACGGCGTCAAACGCTCCGGAAAAGAGGCGACCGGACAGCCCGCTGATTGATAGGGCCGCCACGACATTGCCCCAGTGGTCGAAGATAGGGGCACCAACGCCACCTATCCCGTCAACCCAATCGGCCTCTGCCACGGCAACGCCCCTTGCGGCCGTTTCATCCAGCAGCTGCACCAGTTGCTCCCGGCTCGGTGCGATCGCACTGACGGGAGCGAGCGAAGCTGCCTCCCGAAGGTATCGGGCTATAAACTCCGGATTCTCAAAGGCGAGGATGGCCCTCGGCGCAACTCCCTCTCCCAAGGGCAGTGACTCCCCCAGCCGAAGGCTGTGAATCTGGACGTCGCGTCCGTCGATTCTCTCGATGCACACGGCCGACATCCCGCGACGTATGCAGAGGAACACCGTCTCACCGGTAATCTCGTGGAGGCGGGTCAGTTCCGGGAGGGCAACCCGGCGCAGGTCTAACTGGGCTTCCAGGCGGGCCCCCAGCCGGAGGAAGTCCAGACCGAGGCGGAACTTGCCGCGCCTGCTGCCCTGCTCGACCCAGCCGATGGCATCCAGCGAGGAGAGCAGCCGGTAAAGCGAACTCACAGGCTCGCCTGTCGCCGTAGACAATTGCCCAACCGTGAGCTCACCGGACGCCGCAAGCACCTGAAGAACGGATGCCGACTTTGTTATCAGGCCCATGCCGCTGGCAGAAGCTTCGGCGCTCTCAGTCATGTTGCTTCTCTCACCCCACGGACAACCCTTGCACAACGACGATACGCGGAGGACGCCACGCAAGCAAGAAGGCAGATATTTTCATGAGGCAGACAAAATGTCCACAAGGCGGTAGCATCACATAATACGCCGCCGACGCCGGCCACCGTCATCCAGTGCCACCGGACCGCGGCTTCAAAACGTGCCATCCGCCGTGCGGATCGGAAGGAATGCGGATTCCCGTAAACCCGGCACACAGCACCAGCAAGGAGAACGAGATGACATCTGCAAGGCGCGAGAGCGAACTGCTTTCCTCAATACCGACAGGGCTGCTGATTGGTGGCCAGTGGCGGGCGGCCGGATCCGGCGCGACATTCGACGTCGAGGATCCCGCCACGGGCAAAGTCTTGCTGAGCATCGCAGATGCTGCTCCGGAGGACGGCACAGCAGCACTCGACGCGGCCGCCGCCGCCCAGGAGTCCTGGGCAGCGGTGCCAGCCCGGGAGCGTGGTGAGATCCTGCGGCGCGCCTTCGCGCTGGTCACTGCCCGTGCCGAAGACTTTGCCCTGCTCATGACCCTTGAGATGGGAAAGCCTCTGGCCGAGGCCAGGGGCGAGGTATCGTACGGCGCCGAATTCCTGCGTTGGTTCTCCGAGGAAGCCGTGCGCATTTCCGGCCGCTATTCGGTCTCGCCCGACGGGAAGTCCCGGCTATTGGTTCAGAAGAAGCCGGTTGGTCCGTGCCTTCTGATTACTCCGTGGAACTTCCCGCTGGCAATGGCCACACGGAAAGTCGCCCCCGCAGTCGCCGCCGGCTGCACCATGGTCCTCAAACCCGCAAGACTGACACCACTGACATCCCAGCTATTCGCGGCAGTCATGCAGGAGGCCGGACTTCCCGCCGGAGTTCTCAACGTCATCCCTTCTACAAGCGCGGGCGCCACCACAGGACCACTGATCAGGGACTCTCGGCTGCGCAAGCTGTCGTTCACCGGCTCCACGGAGGTCGGTCGGCGCCTGCTCGCCGACGCCTCGGAAACGGTGCTTCGCACGTCCATGGAGCTGGGCGGGAACGCACCGTTCGTTGTTTTTGACGACGCGGACCTCGATGCGGCTGTGGACGGCGCCATGCTGGCAAAGCTGCGCAACATGGGCGAAGCGTGCACCGCCGCGAATCGCTTTATCGTTCAGGAATCAGTGGCTGACGAATTCACTACAAAGTTCGCTGCACGAATGACCACAATGACCACAGCCCGCGGCACGGCACCTGAATCGAAAGTCGGGCCAATGATTGACGCCAAGAGTCGGGACAAGGTTCACTCATTGGTCAAGGACGCGGTGTCCGCTGGCGCCACAGTCGTTACCGGCGGGGCCCTGATTGATGGGCCGGGTTACTTCTACGAACCCACAATCCTCACCGGTGTCACCGAGGGATCGCCCATCCTCTCCGAAGAAATCTTCGGTCCCGTGGCACCCATCGTCACTTTCTCCACGGAGAAGGAAGCAATCCGATTGGCAAACAATACCGAGTTCGGGCTGGCCGCCTACGTCTTTACCCAGGACCTGAACCGCGGGCTGCGGATGGGCGAGAAGCTTGAAACCGGGATGCTGGGCCTGAATGCAGGAGTCATCTCCAACGCGGCAGCTCCATTCGGCGGCGTGAAACAGTCCGGCCTTGGACGCGAAGGCGGAGCTGAGGGCATAGAGGAATACCTCACAACCCAATACATCGGTATCGCAGCTCCTGCCGCTGGGTAGCAAGCCGTGCTGGGCCAGGGCCACCGAATGCTCGGTGGGCCTGGCTCACCCTCTTCACCCGTACTTCCAAGGATGCAATGGCTCGAAACATCGCATGGCCCGCAGTTGGACTAAGGAACCCCGATGAGATGGGCAATAAGTGACCTTGACGGCCAGGAGTGGGAGGCCGCGGAGTTCGAACGTCAGGAACCGAACAGGCTGCGCGAGCTGCGAACCTCTTTGAGATGCATCGGGTGCGACTCCCCCGCGTTCTTTCGCGTTTCCTCCGCCGGCCGTCGACCCGCGTTCGGCGCCATCCACTGTCCAGGGTGCGTGGTGACCACCTCAAGTTGGGGGGTATTCCGTTTCCTGTCGTGATGATACCCAGGCCAGTTTCGTTCCATGGTGCCCTTTGCGCCCTTGGCGCCAAGGGCACCATGCAACCCACGGCTCTGATTGATCCCTGCTTCAAATTCCTGCCGCGAAGACACCCAAAGGCCGACGCTTCCAGGAAGAAGGACCGACCTCCGGGCCACGACGGCTCAAACCCTCGGAGCCATCAAACGACTACCGCCCCAGACACCTATAGCGATTCAGGCACCGCTCTGTCGATCGACGCGATTCGCTCGTGGACCGACCTCAGGCCCACGTCGCCGGCCACATGGGCGGCTGCTGCCGCTCCAGCAAGATCGACCGGCATCACTGATGACGCACGGGATGGCCAAGCCTCCGGACAACGCCGCCCGACTGTTTCAAGGAAGAAGGAACAAAAATTGACGTTCATCGCATGTGAATCACTGACATTGAACATCGAACGACGAGCCCAGATGGAAAGCACGCTCGACGAGGCTGTTCGTACCCTTTCCGAAAGTGCAATTGTCCGTCGGCACGGTGTCCTTGTCACACGTGTCTCGCCGACGACCTTCGTCGCCAGTTTGAGCCCGGACGTACCGTATGGAATGACGCAAGAAAAGACGGAATGGTAGCTTCGGCGATTGTAATCGTCACACCGACCAGCGCCCCCGGTCTCTGTAGAGTCAGCCGTTCTGCTCAAGCTGCCCGCTCGCAGCGGCGAGGCTCAGACGGCCGTGTAGCCGCCGTCGACGAGGACGTAGGAGCCGGTCATGAAACTGGCCTTGTCGGAAAGGAGGAACGTGGTGACGTTCGCGATCTCATCGGGTTGTCCCAGGCGGCCGAGCGGATGCTTTGCCTCAAGCCCATCGACAATTTCCTTCGGTGCAGCGGCCAGCAGCGGCGTGTCGATATAGCCGGGACCGATCGCGTTGACGCGCAGCCCCTGGGCCCCATATTCAGCCGCAGCGTTCTTGGTCAGGCCCACGACGCCGTGCTTGGCCGCGGTGTATGCGGCGTTGCCGGGAGCGGCGACGGTGCCGTGGATCGACGCCATGTTCACGATGGCACCGTTCGCGGCGCCGGCGGCGAGGATGGCCGGGACCTGGTAGCGCATCCCGTAGAGGACTCCGCTCAAGTTGATGGAGATGACCCGGTCCCAGTCGTCAATGTCGACGTCCCCGACAGGAGCGTTGGCGCCGCCGATCCCCGCGTTGTTGACGGCATAGTTGAGGGCACCATAAGTCGCGACCGCAAATTCGACGGCCTTCTTGCTGTCCCCGGCCACCGCCGTGTTGGCCTGGAATGGAACCGCGGTGCCGCCTGCGGCCGTGATCTCGCTGGCGACGCGCGTGGCACCCTCGAGGTTAAGGTCAACGACAACGATGTTGACACCGTTCCTTGCCAGGTCTTTGCTGATCGCTTCCCCGAGCCCGGAGCCTCCGCCGGTGACGAGCGCGGTCTTGCCTTCGAAGCTACCCATGATTCCTCCTCTTACGCGGGATCGGTCCCGCAGATTTCCGTGGTGAGCACTAATTGAGCCGCTCCCTCGCGGCAACCGGGTCGGGCGCGGAAACATTCCACGCTGCACGAACCGAGGCTTGGACCCCTTGCAGGGGTCCCGGGCTTTCGCACCCTGACGGCCCGGGTCATCTTGCCGGGACTAAGCTGAGGTTTCCGTTAGTTGCGCCCGGCTCACTCGGGCGCCCGGGCTCCGAGAGCGTGACACGCATGGACAGTTCCGACGCCGTCCTGGCAGGCCTTGACTCCGAGCTCGGCTGGCTCCGGGAAACCTACACCGAACTGCACCGGCATCCCGAACTGAGCCTCGAGGAGCATGAAACTTCGAAGCTTGTAGAGGAAAAACTCACTGACTTCGGCTATTCGGTGACGCGCATCGGCGGCACCGGCGTCGTCGGCATCCTCCAGAACGGGGAGGGCCCAGCCGTGCTGGCGCGCGCCGACATGGACGCCTTACCCGTCACCGAGGCCACGGGGCTGTCCTATGCGTCGGCAGTGGATGGGGTCATGCACGCATGCGGGCATGACCTGCATGTCAGTGCGCTGCTCGGAGCCGCCAAACTCCTGGCGGACAGCCGCGGAGCGTGGTCCGGCACCTACATCGCAGTGTTCCAGCCGGCCGAAGAAATCGGGGCAGGGTCCAAGGCAATGGTCGACGACGGACTGGTCACCAAAGTGCCACGGCCCGACGTCGCGCTCGCCCAGCACGTGATGCCGATGCCGGCAGGGACGGTCGCCACCACGGACGGGCCAGTCCTTTCCGCCGGAGATTCGCTCAAGATCACCGTGTACGGGAAGGGCGCGCACGGCTCGATGCCGCACATGTCCGTTGACCCCGTGGTGCTGGCCTCCTCGATCGTGCTCAGGCTGCAGACCATCATCTCGCGGGAAACGAAGCCAGGGGACTTCGCCGTCGTCACCGTCGGGGCGCTCAACACCGGGACAAAATCGAACATCATCCCAGACCGCGCCACCCTACTGTTGAACATCCGCACTTACGACAACCAGGTCCGGACCGCTGTGCTCGCCGCGATTGAGCGAATCGTCAGAGGCGAGTGCGCTGCCGCAGGAGCGCCCCGGGAACCCGACTTCGAGTATTACGACCAGTTCCCGCTCACCAGCAACGACGCAGCCGTGACTAAGCAGGTCCGGACCGGGTTCTCCGCCCATTTTGGGCCCGACGCCGTAAGCCGTGCCACGCCGCAAACCGCGTCGGAAGACTTCAGCCGCATACCGGACGCCTTCGGCGTGCCCTACACGTTCTGGCTCCTGGGCGGGGTGGACCCGGAAACCTACCAGACCGCCGTCGCCAACGGGACCGTTTCCCGGGACATCCCGGGGAACCACTCCCCGTTCTTCGCCCCCGTGATCGACCCGACCCTGTCCATGGGCGTCCAGACCCACGTCGTTGCCGCACTGTCCTACCTCGCCCATAAGGACTAAGACTATGAGCACCGCCCAGTCCACGGCCACGACCGAAACCCAGTGGAAACCGAACGATGCCTGGCTGATCGGCATCGTCCTGGCCGTCATCAACTTCTGGCTGTTCGCGCAGACCCTCCTCAACGTCATCCCGGGTATCCAGGGATCACTCGGGATCGAACGGACACTCGGGAATCTCGCGGTGTCCATCACCTCGCTGTTCTCCGGGATCTTCATCGTCGTCGCCGGAGGTTTAGCGGACCGGCTGGGCCGCGTCAGGATCATGAACATCGGCATCTACCTGAGCATCCTCGGATCCCTCCTGATCGCCCTGACCCCCGAGAACGCCGGCGCACTGACGGCCGCCGCCCTGCTCGGCGGCCGCGTCGTCCAGGGGCTCTCCGCGGCATGCATCATGCCCTCCACGATGGCCCTGGTGAAGACCTACTACGAGGGGAAGGACCGCCAGCGGGCGCTGTCGTTCTGGTCGATCGGCTCGTGGGGCGGATCGGGCTTCTGCGCCCTCTTCGGCGGCCTGATGGCGACGTCGGCCCTCGGCTGGCGGTCGATCTTCTGGATCTCGATTGTGCTCTCGCTCCTTGCCCTGTTCCTACTGCGAGGCACTCCTGAGTCCAGGGCGGCAGCGAAAGCCGGGGGCACCTTCGACTGGGGCGGCCTCGTGAGCCTCATCGTTGCGCTCCTGGCACTGAATGTGTACATCTCCCAAGGCCCGCTGATCGGCTGGCTCAGCTGGACCGGCATCGGACTCATCGCCGCCACCGTGATCGCGGCGCTGGTGTTCTTCTGGATCGAGACGACCCGTCACAACCCGGTCCTGAACGTCACGCTGTTCCGCAACTCAACTTTTGCCGGTGCCACGCTGTCGAATTTCCTGCTCAACGGCGCAGCCGGGACGCTGATCGTTGCCTTGGGCCTGGTCCAGGTCGCCGCGGGCATGTCCTCGCTGCAGTCTGGTCTGCTGACCCTCGGATACCTTATTGCCATCCTTTCCACCATCCGTGTCGGGGAGAAACTGCTCCAGCGCTTCGGGCCGAAGCGGCCCATGATCTGGGGCAGCGCGATCGCCGGCGTCGGCATCCTCTTGACATCGATGACGTTCACCCTGATCGGGCAATACATCGTCCTCGCCGTGATCGGCTTCACCTTGTTCGGCATCGGACTCGGCTTCTATGCAACGCCGTCCACGGATGCCGCACTGTCAAACGTGCCGGACGATGAGGCCGGGGCAGCCGCCGGCATCTACAAGATGGCCTCATCGCTCGGCAACGCGATCGGCGTCGCCATCTCGGCCGCCGTGTACGTGGCCGCGCAGTCCATGGACCCGAACATCATCCGGTCCTGGGGCCTGTTCGCCGGGAACCAGGAGAACGTGGCCCTGCGGTTCGGCGGCGCCGTCGGAGTCCTGTTCAACCTGTTCATGGTGGTTGTCGCCATCATCGCCATCATGGTCACGGTGCCAGACGAGCGGCCCGTCAAACGGCCGGAGGTCCCGGCAACACCATCCTTCGGCTAAGAAGCCACGAGCTGTCCAATGGGGCGCTCAGAAACCGTCCGTTATGGACCTTGCGGACCGGGCCGCGCCCTCAAACACGCCGGTAATACCAGCGTCGGAGGTGTGGGCCCCTACCCGCGGCGGCGCCTCAAGTAGAAGGTTGGAATCCATGACCATGCATCCGGGCCGGCCTCCTCAGCCCGCCCCCGCCCCCGCCGCCGGCGGGATTGCACGAGGGACACGAGATGTCCGGCCGCACGCCTGTTGAGGGAGCGTGCKGCCGGAGCCTGCGGATCGACGGCCGAGGCGGGGTCGGCTTTTCGGGACCTTCTACCAATGTCCCGCCTCGCGCAGAGAAAAGGCTGAGAGCTATCTCTCGCAGCAAAAGGCCGGAGAACCGCTTCGCTCCCGGTGCCGGGGCGCCGGGCTCATCGTGGCCGGGGCCCCGGAGGGACTTCTCTTGGCGACTCCCGACAGGTGTCACAGTCCCCGCACAGCACAGTGAAATCGGGCCGAAGCCGTGCGCCGGAGGATAGGTTCAGCGAGCAGCGTGGCGTTCGGTACGGTCATCGGGGCGGCCCGGGCATCGCGGTTCAGCCTCGCCAGTTCCGCCGGAGATTGTTGCGGTCCTGTGTCTTCCGCGGCCGGGATCAATACCGGACACTATGTTCAACGGTGTCGACCTCGCACCGGGGAAGGCATTGTCGTCATGAACGCTTTGATCACCTTGGTTGCCGCGACCGGACACCAGAACACTACCCCGGCCCGCATCCCCGTCCGGCCCCTGGAACCCGATGATCTTCCCGAGCTCGCCAGCCTGCACCGGCGCGCCTACGCCGACCATCCCGGTCTGCATGCCGGAGTCCCCGCTTGGATCGTTCCATCCATGAACGGGGGCCGCGGCCGGACCCCCGAGGCGGCGTCCCTGGTAGCTTCCGGACCGGAGGGTCAAATCACGGCCGCCATCATCATCACGGACCGCGACGGTGAAGCAGTCATCGATGAACTTTTCACCCACCCGGACCACCGCCGCCAGGGCCTGGCCGAAGAGCTCCTCCGACACTGCATGCACCTCCTGCACACCCTCGGCCGCACCACGGTGACGGTCACCGTTCACGAGAACAACCCAGCTGCGATGGCCCTGTACCTCTCCCGGGACTTCCGCCGCATCACGGACGATGACACGGACACCGACTACGACTGAAACCGCAAACCCTCACCGTCAGAGACCCTCGGATCCGGGCGGAATCACCCCGCCGGGATCGGCACCAAGCCCAGCGAAGCCTTCTACTGGCTCGCCGTTCTGGTGCCATTCGCTCCCGGCACGGCCCCGGGGCGACCGGACCCTCGAGCTCACCGGATGGAGACCCGGCATTTCGATCCTGCTGCCCCGGCTGAAACGCGGTCATGCCCCTGGACGAAGCAGCGAACTTGCCCCGGGATCCGCAGGCTCCCCTGGACGTCATCCATGAGCGGACAAAAGGCGCCGGAAAGTCCCCGGAAAGAAAGGCCCTGGGTACATCACGGCTGCCCCGCGCACCGGAGTTATCCCCGCCGACCTGCGCGCCGCTTCTACAAGGCGGTCGCGCTTATCCCCGGCGTCACCGTCGTGGATAAGCAGGCAACAATCGACGGAAGGACAGACATCGCCATCGGCATCCCGTCCCCGGACGGAGGATCCCGGCAAGAAACCATCATCGATCCGACCACCGGACTGATGATCGGAGAACGGAACGTCATGCTGAAGGACTATCCGGGCTTCCCCGCCGGAACTGTCACGACCTGGACCTCCGTACGGACGGCCGTGGTGAACACCGCGCCCTAAGCTCCTGACGACCAAGGGGTGGCCGCGCTACGCGGCCACCCCTTGGTCAACACAAGCAGGATCATCGTTCAAGCAGGGTTGCAACAGTGCAGAGACGGCCGGACACCATTGGGGTGACCGGCCGTCTCTTGACTGCTTTAACTCCCAAGCAAACCGCCACTATGAACTGACATTTAACCGCCATTCTCGGCTAACAGTCACGGCCGTGGCCAAAATCGTGGTCAACGGGGCCCTAGAACAGATCAGCAGGAGAAGGAGGGCCGGACGCTGTCCTGCCCACCTTCTCCTGTGTCACGCCTCGAGGACCCGAGGCCGATCGATGAATTCGATGACGATACCGTCCGGGTCGGTCACCGAACCGATGCTGCCCACGCCGCCAGCGGCTGGCTTTGCCGGGCCGTCTGGTGTGCCTCCGATCGAGACCAAATACGCAAGAGTAGCCTCGACGTCGTCAACGGCCAGGGCGATGTGATGCAGGCGTGGTCCGCCATGAACATCAGGAAGGATCTCCACCACATCCTCGCCGTGGTGAAGATAGGTGAGCATCGTGTCCAAGGCGGAGATGGGGATTTGTTTCGCCACCGCCATCCCTAGTTCGCCGGTGTAAAAGGCGAACGTACGATCGTGGTCTGACGATTGAAGCGCGAAGTGATCGATGGCTTGAATGTGAGGGTGCGGCACCGTGCCACTGCGGACCGGGAGGTCCCGTTGGAGCAACTCGATCGAGACGCCATCCGGGTCGCGCACAATTGCTTGGCGTCCGGCACCGGAACCTGCCAGCCGGGGTTCCACCACCGGCTCGGCACCATGCTCCACGATCCGCGCAAAGTCTTCGTCCAGATTGTCACTGTAGAAACCGAGATGATTCGTGCCGATCGGCAAAGCGTTATCGGCGAAGGACAACAGCTCCACGAGGCCCTGGGCAAGCTGGAAGTACGCGATTTCCATCCCGGACGCCTCGATCTTGGTTCCCCAGACCTTTTTGGCTCCGAGTAGCTTCGTGTAGAAGTCCACCGACCTGTCCAGGTCAGAGACGACGATCCCTATGTGGTTCAGTTCGTGGATCATGACGTGCTCCTTTTCGATTGCTCAGCGTTGAACGCGGGGCGCAGCGGTCCCGACGCGATAAGGGTCTGATGTGGGGGAAGCGATGACCTCTGCCAGCTCAACGGCAACCCCGGTCGTGGCGGCGCGGTAGATCGCATGAATAGTGGTCAGCGTGCTCACGGCATCCGCGATGGTGGTCAGCGGGCGCTCTCCGGTGCGAATAGCGCTCACGAGGTCGGCAAACTGCCGCGCATGGCCGGAGGCGCTCGACGTCGCGTCTCGGTGGCAGGCGTGGTTGGGAGCGATCACTTGATTGCCGGCTCCGTGCAGTCCCATGTCGCCAACGTGGGTGCCGTTGGCCAGGTGAAGGTAGCTGAGGCCTTCGTGCTCGATGATGGCGCTACCGCGCGTGCCCATGATCTGGAGCCGGGTTGCGAGACCTGGGTACGCCGCGGTGGTGGCGTGGATGGTAGCCAGGGCGCCGGAGGCAAATTCGATGACGGCTGCCATGGTGTCTTCGACCTCGATCCGCTCGTGGGCGAGGCGGCGGCTGCTGGCGTTCACGCGAACTGGCTCGCCGAGAAACCAGAGGAGCATATCCAGGGTGTGGATTCCTTGGTTCATCAGCGCCCCGCCGCCGTCTTGGGCCCATGTTCCGCGCCAATCAGCGCGGTCGTAGTACGCCTGGCTGCGCCACCAGCCCACCGAAGCAACTCCCGACGTGAGTTGCCCAAGGCGACCAGCGTCAAATGCGTTCCGCACCGTCGTTGCCGCGGGACTGAACCGATGCTGGCTTACGGACGCCGAGACAAGGCCCCGCTCTTCCGCTCTTGCGGCGACCTGTGCGAACTCCAGCGTGCGCGCGAGGTCTACATCGAGCGGCTTTTCGAGAAGGAGGTGACGGCCGGCGTCGAGTACGCGGCTGCCGATGTCAATGTGCGTTCCCGTAGGGGTAACGACGGAGACGAGCTCGACCCGTTCGTCGCGCAGGACCTCATCGAGGGTGCGGGCCTTGACGTCAGGAGCATTCCAAGCGTTTCGATGCTTGTCGATGAAGCCTTCGGCGCTGGCTACTGATCGTGAGCCGATGGCAACGAGTTCAAGGCCTTCAGTGCCTTCAATCGCTGCGGCGTGTGTCTCCGCAATGGCGCCGGTGCCGATAATCGCCGTCCCGATGGGCGCCCTCATGCTCCGGCACCGCCAAGCTGGGTATCCGGTCCGGCGGGCGCTTTTGGTCGCAAGGCATGCCTCCTATGGCAATTGGTTGCACGACAAGATTCGGCAAGAAATAATCGGTTGAGTGATCAATTTATCTGCTTTTCATCACGATTGGCAATCGGTTGCCATAATTGTCATGCCAATGTGTGTGGCATGACTGCTCAGCCTCGTCGGTTCAGTCGGGGTCGCACAGCAGATGGAACCAGCTGCGCGCCAGTACATCGAGGGCATGTTCGCGGTTGGGTTCGAGCTTGCGGCGGGTTAAATTGTGGCCACGTCGTCCAGTTGCAGGTAGGCAAGCTTCCGCGGATGTGATGCGTCACCGGGGCGCCGGGCCAGGACCATGCCGCGCACCATACCAGGGCCGCCAGTGCCGTGGCCAAAGTCCTGAAGAAGTTGATGCCCACGGAGCCCCATTCGGTCGGCCACGTTCAGAGCAGCGGCCGCGTCCTGCCCGACCACCAGCCCGCCGAGCCCGAACTCGGTGTTGTTCGCCAGCGAGAGGGTCTCGTCGAGGTCGTCGTATCTTAGGATGCACAGGATCGGGCCGAAGATCTCCTCGCGGGAGATCCGCATCTCCGGAGTGACGACGGCGAAGACTGCGGGCTCCACGAAGTAGCCGCCTTCAAGGCCACCGCCTAACGACGCCGCATGCCCACCGGTGGTGATCCGCGCGCCTTCGGCCAGGCATGACTCCACGTACTCCAGCACGGTCCGGTACTGGGACTCCGATGCACAGGGGCCGAACACAGTGTCCGCATCGAGCGGAACACCCTGATCGACATGCGGTAGGGCCGGTTTTCGTAGCGATCTCGGTTAAGGTGCTCGTGGGTCTTCGCCGGCAGTCAAATTGCGAGTCGCAGCTTTACCGGGTGAAAAGATCGGACAGTGATCGACTTCGGACTTTTGCAATTGGCAGGGGCTACCGTCTCGCTACACGACGCCCGACGTCAGCGCAGGTGGAGTGTGGATCTCGCGCCATTCCCGCAAACACTGGACTCCCGCGGAAACATGCGGAATCCGGGCCAGTTCGGCACCAGTACGACCCGATCCGCAGCCCAAAATGTGCACAATGTACACACGCCAAATTGGCCAGTTCAAGGGCATTGCACCCACGAGACGCACCCACACCGGGGTGCGGCTGTTCTGTATTCCGCGCGAGGAGCCTTTCGGAACAGAATTCCGGTCAGCTGCAGCATCGGGCGCCCTCTGCCGCGGCGGACAGAAGGTCCATTATCGGCGTTTGGAATCAGATGACATCGGTAGACCGCAATATTCTGCCCTGCAAACTAGATGAGGCCCTGGGCGAGCATCGCGTCGGCTACCTTCACGAAGCCGCCGATGTTCGCGCCCAGTACGTAGTTCCCCGGGTCCCCGTACTCGTCCGCGGTGGCCGCGCAGCGGTCGTGGATCCCGACCATGATCTCCGTGAGGCGTTCCTCCGTATGCGCGAATGACCAGGAGTCGCGGCTGGCGTTCTGTTGCATTTCCAGCGCGGACGTCGTCACGCCTCCCGCGTTGGCGGCCTTGCCCGGGCCGAACAGGATGCCGGCTTCCTGGAAGACCGCGACGGCGTCTCGCGTCGAGGGCATGTTGGCGCCCTCCCCCACCGCCAGCAGGCCGTTGCGGACCAGCCGGGCAGCGGCGTCGCCGTCGAGCTCGTTCTGCGTGGCGCACGGCAGCGCGACCGTCGCGTCAACGTCCCAGACAGAGCCGCCCGCCACGTAGGAGACGGCGGGGCGCCGGGCTTCGTAGTCCTTGAGCCGTCCGCGCTCGACCTCCTTGATCTGGCGCAGCAGCGCGACGTCGATCCCGGCCTCGTCGACGATGTAGCCGGAGGAATCGGAGCAGGCCACAACGGTGGCGCCGAGCGCTTGGGCCTTGGCGATCGCGTTGATGGCGACATTGCCGGAGCCGGAGACCACCACGCGCTGGCCGTCGAAGGACTGGCCGCGGGTCTTGAGCATTTCTTCGGCAAAGATCACGGTGCCGAAGCCCGTGGCCTCCGGCCTCACCAGCGAACCGCCCCAGGAGATGCCTTTGCCGGTGAGGACGCCGGACTCGTAGCGGTTGGTGATCCGCTTGTACTGTCCGAAGAGGTAGCCGATTTCGCGGCCGCCGACCCCGATGTCCCCGGCAGGGACGTCCGTGTACTCGCCGATGTGACGGTACAGCTCTGTCATGAAGGACTGGCAGAAGCGCATGATTTCGGCGTCCGAGCGTCCCCGCGGGTCGAAGTCGGAGCCGCCCTTGCCGCCGCCGATCGGCATGCCGGTCAGGGCATTCTTGAAAATCTGCTCGAAGCCGAGGAACTTAATGATTCCAAGGTTTACCGAGGGGTGGAATCGCAGGCCACCCTTGTAGGGTCCCAGTGCTGAATTGAACTCCACCCGGAAGCCGCGGTTGATCTGGAAGCTGCCGGCGTCGTCCGTCCACGGCACGCGGAAGATGATCTGCCGTTCGGGCTCGCAGAGCCGCTCGAGGACTGCACCTTCAAGGAACTCCGGATGGCGGTCGTGTACCGGTCCGAGGCTTTCAAAGACCTCAGTGACTGCCTGGTGAAACTCCCCTTCGCCGGGATTCCGTGCCAGAACTGTGTCCCGGATGGCTTCAAGCCGTGCGTCCATTCCAACTCCCCTAAACCTCAGCGCCCGTCACTGGGCGCAACAAACAAGCCTTTCCATAGTTGCACCGCGCAGGACGACATTTCTAAATGGAGCATTGACAGGCAGCCCATATGACGCCACTTGCACAACCTTTGTGCGCTCTGATCACGAAGCGGCACCGTGGTCAGGTTCGAATGTTCGGCAGAGGAACTGCGCCAGTTCCACCGCGCGGCTACCGCCCAGCCACAACGCCGTGGGCCTACATCATCGTTCCTCTTCCCCGCACGGCGGATAACCACGAAGATTTGATTCCCAAGACTCAGCAAGTCATGCAGTTCCAAGCGCTCCCGGCCATGGAGGAGTAAGCCGCAACACCGCTGTCCACGTCACGAGAAGGAGCCGCCAGACCGCAACGGCCACGAACAAAAATTGGCCCCGCAGGGCCCATAAAAGGAGATTTGTACACACTCAGCGGCTCATAAGCCCCTGAACAGGAAAACACGTGCCCGAGGTGGGACTCGAACTCATTTCCCTCCCCGCAAACGCTGGGCTCCCCCGGAAACTTGCGGAATCCGGCCCGATCCGGCACCAGTACGACCGAGTCCGGAGCCCGAAGTGTGGACAATGTACACACGCCAAGGCAGCCATCTCAGAGGATTAGGTGTCGCTTGCCGGCCTTGTTGGCGAGGCTGACAAGATGAACCGCCGGGGAAATTTAGGCACGCTACTAAACTGGCGGGTTCGCGTCTGAGGATAAGCGCGTGTGATGGGGGTTCAGCGGGCCGCAGGCCTCATCCGGATGCGCCGAGGCTGACGATATGGGCCGCCACTGTCCATCCCGACGCGGTGAAGGGTTCCACATCATGCGGGTCGAGGACCGTGTAGATGGTGTCCGCGCCATGCACGTAGGCCTCGTCCGCCAGCGCTGCCAGAACCGCCGGCTCGAAGCCCTTCCCGGACTCCGGCGAGTCGGTCTGCAGGCTGCCGATGACGGCCAGGCCGTCCTCGACTCTGATCCTGCCGCTGGCGACCGGGTGGTCAAAAACGGATATTTGCACGACGTCGTACAGCTCCAGGGGTGCCTGGGCAAGTTCGGCGTTCTCGGGCATATCCGGCGCGGCGTTCAGCTCTTCCGTGGGGACAGTGAGCAGCACCGCATGCCCCACGGGAGCCAGGTCATGGGCGGCGGCGTAGCTCGATGAGTCCCATTGTTCGACGGTCACCAGGGTCAGAACCGCCCCCGGACGCTGACGTAGAATCTCTGCTGCGCGGTCCGCGTCTGATCCGGGCCAGGCGAAGATGTACTCTCGAGGGGCGTATTCCCCGGCCGGTGCGGTGACGACGCCGGAGCCCTCCGGGGCTGAGGTTCGTCCGCGGACCGCTGCCCAGGCGGCGGCCCAAAGAGGGAGGGTGTCCTGCCAGCCAGCCATGATGCATTCTCCTTTGAATCGGCTATTTCAAGGATACGGACGTGGGGCCGGCCAGGGAGTTGCCGCGGCCGTAGGTGCGGGCCAGGGTCAGGGTGGTGATGAAGATCAATGCGAGCATTACTGCGCCGAACATCATGACGGACGGCCGGATGCACCATCGCAGAGCCCTCAACAAAAACTTCCACACCCGCACATCAAAATGGCGTCACGGATATCCGTGAGCAGGGCGATCTACGGATCCTCGGCAGCCTCCTCCTTGATGTCCGGGTTAATGCTGAGGGGTGGTTGCGGCGTTCGATCATGTGGCTCATCGCACGACGACGACGACGTAGATGGCGGCGGCCAGCGGGCTCAGCGCCCACAATGGATGTGGGAGGCCCTGCGCGGTGACGACTGCGAGAGCAGAAGGTTCGCGGCGGCCTCGTCAAGACGCAACTGTGACCGGCGCCGGGGTTTTGGATGCAACGAGCCCGGTATTCGCCCGTACTCCCCGATTGCGGTGCAAGGTCCGGGATTCCCTGAAGCATAGCCAGAGGCAAGTGCTCGATATCGACCTGAACCGGGACGTAGGCTGGCCGGGACACCGGTATTCGCCGGGTACAGTCCGGTCAGGCGAAAGCAAGGGACGAAACGACATGGACATCGAGGACGTGGACCTGCTGGTCGTCGGCGGAGGCAAGGCCGGGAAAACCTTGGCGATGGACCTGGCCCGGGCCGGCAGGAAGGTCGCCATGATCGAACGGTCGATGATCGGGGGCACCTGCATCAATGTCGCGTGCATCCCCACCAAGACCCTCATCAACAGCGGACGAGTCCTGAATGCCGTCCGCCGGGCCGCAGAATTCGGTATTTCCGGAGTCGAGGATCCGGGCATGGACCTCAAACTCCTGCGCCGCCGCAAGGAAGACGTCGTGGACACCATGGTCGGGGGCCAGTTGGCCTCCTTCACCGGATCGGGCATGGATTTCGTCCTGGGCGAGGCGAGGTTTGTCGGCCCCCGGACGGTGGAGGTGAACCTGAACGACGGCGGCCTTCGCACCCTGCGCGGCACCGACGTCGTGCTGAACCTGGGCACCGAACCGCTCCTGCCGCCCATAGAAGGCCTGGCGGAGTCGAATGTGCAAACCAGCAACACCCTGCTGGAGCTGGAATCCCTCCCGGAGAGCATTATTATTCTCGGCGGCGGATACGTCGGCTGCGAATTCGCGGACCTCCTCTACACCATCGGGGTCCAAGTCACCCTCGTCCAAGGTGGCGGGCAACTGCTCGCCCGGGAGGACGCGGACGTTGCTGCCGCCATCGAACAAAACTTCACTGACGCCGGCATCACTGTACGGCTGGGTGCCAGGGCGCAGAGGATCGCCCGCGCCGCAGAGGGCACCGTCACGCTCACGCTCTCCTCCGGGGAGACCCTGACCGCAGATGACATCCTGGTGGCGGTCGGACGTAGGCCAATGACCGGCGGGGTCAACCTCGAAGGCATCGGCGTGGAGCTCGATGAGCGCGGCTTCATCAAGGTCGATGATCAGCTGCGCACAACTACCGACGGCGTGTGGGCGGCCGGTGACGCCGCCGGTACACCCCAGTTCACCCATGCCTCATATGATGACTACCGCGTGCTGAAGACCAACCTGGCGGCGAGGAATGGCGCCGGCCGGCCGCGCAGCACCGCCGGCCGGTTGATTCCCTACAGCGTGTTCACCACCCCGGAGCTCGGCCGGGTAGGCCTGAGCGAGCGGCAGGCCCGGGACGCCGGCTACAACGTCCGCATCGCGAAAATGCCGGTGACGGCCATTCCCCGTGCCCGGACCGTGGGACACCTGGAGGGTTTCTGGAAGGCGGTCATCGACCGCGAGACCAACCGGATCGTGGGCGCGGCCCTGCTGGGCACCGAAGGCAGCGAAGTGATTGCCGTGGTGCAGATGGCCATACTGGCAGGGCTGGACTACACCGCCGTGCGCGACGCCATCATCACCCACCCGACCATGGCCGAGGGCCTGACCCTGTTGTTCACCCCGGCCTTCCTCGAAGACTGAACAGCACCACAGACACAGAAGTCCTGCCAGCGGAGCAATCAACACTCCTATCAAAACCGGCGCCATTCAGCTGAATAAGCAGCATCGTTGGGCTTCCCTGGCGGGCGGTATTCCCGTCGGCACTGTTGCACCGGATTCAGGCGGAGTAGGTTGCTCGGATGGAGGACACATATCAAGTCATCGTGGTCGGGGCAGGGTTCGCCGGCATGACGGCCGCCAAGGAACTTGGCCGCAAGGGTGTGAAGGTGCTGCTGATCGACTCCAACAACTATCACCAGTTCCAGCCGCTCCTGTACCAGGTCGCGACATCACAGATCGGGGTGTCGGCTATCGCGCGGCCGCTTCGGTCCATCTTCCGCCGCTTCAAGCTGGTGCGTGTGCTCACCGTGGAAGTGGCGGCAGTCGACGCCGCCAACCACGCCGTCACCACCGTCGAGGGCGACACGTACAAGGCCCGGATCCTGGTCATTGCAGCAGGCGCCGTACCCAACTTCTTCAATACACCAGGTGCGGAAGGACATGCATTGCCGCTGTATTCGGTCACTGACGCCACCCGGCTGGGTACACGGCTGACCCATCTGCTGGACCAAGCCGACCGGGAGACCGGCGGCTCCGTGGACGTCGTCGTTGTCGGTAGCGGTCCCACGGGGGTGGAGACCGCCGGCGCCCTGGCGGAAAACGTCAAGTTCGTGGTGCCGAAGTACTTTTCGCCGGAACTCGCGGCCCGGTGCCGCGTCCATCTGGTGGACATGATTCCGACCGTCCTGAATGCCTTTTCGGAAAAGTCGCAGGACTACACCAGGCAACGCCTGACAAAGATCGGCGTCCAGCTCCATTTGGGAGTCGGCGTCACGGAAGTCAGCGCCGACGGCGTGAGCCTCGCCGACGGGACCGCCATACCCGGCCGAATCGTGGTGTGGGCCGGAGGCTTGAAGGCCGGCGGGATCATCGCCGGCTCCGGCCTGACACAGGGCCGGGGCGGCCGCATCGATGTCCGCCCCGACCTGACCGCCCCGAATGTCGAGGGCGTATATGTCCTTGGCGACGCGGCCAACATGACCGATTCAACCGGGGCCAAACTGCCGCAACTGGGCTCCGTAGCGCAGCAGGCCGGGAAGTGGGCGGCCCGCAACATCCACGCCGACCTCACCGGCGGCACCCGGAGGCCCTTCGAATACTTCGACAAGGGGTACATGGCGATGATCGGCCGGGGCGCCGCGGTCGCCGAGATCGGCCGCAAGCGCATCCAGCTGCAAGGGCCCCTGGCTTTCGTGTCCTGGCTCCTGGTGCATCTGGCCCTCCTGTCGGGATTCCAGCAGAAGGTCCGCGCGCTGTTTTCCTGGCTGACCGGCTACATCACCCACAGTCCCGCGCAGGTCGTCGTCGGCCGCCCGGAGTGAGGGCCGGCGACACTCCATTGGACCGTCGTTGAAGGGAGCATTGTACGTCGTTCAAGCTTCTCGACGCTGGTCGGGTCAAGCTCAAAGTTGGTATGGCAGCGCTGCCAGGCACCCGGCCGGCGCGTTTGGAGAACGGAGAAAACCATGCAGGACGAACACGTTGACCAGAACCTTAAGGGAATGGATGATCTGGACTTCGACGGTTGGAACAAGGCCGACTGGAACGGCGTCTTCGCTCATCACCACACTGATGACGTTCTCGTGGACTGGAAGGGCCAGGAACCCACACGTGGGGTGGAACAGCACATTGACGCAATGAAAGCTTTCGTCGATTCCGTTGGGGGCACACCGCCCCAGATCACCTCCCACCCGATCGCCTTCGGATCCGGTGAATGGACTTGCGTCATCGGCGAGTTCGCAGACGGGAGCCGCATGGTGACAGTCGCGAAGTGGCGCGACGGAGCGATCGCCGAAGAATACATCTGGGCGTAGATCCTCCCTACAGTCGAAAACCGCTCACCCGGGGAGCGGCTTGCGTCGTCTCGCCCTCGATGCATTTCAGCTGTGCGTAAACCGTCGTATTAGCTACAAGCCGGATGACTTATTGAAAGATTCGCTGCACCTCGAAAGGATCTTCCAGGGTGCTCTTGCCCCGAAGGGAACGGCAGGGTGGGCTCGAACAAGGTAGCGTCCAGTACCTGTTCGCGTGTGACCAAGATCCCCGCTTCGTGTCGGATGACTGCCTCTGAAACCACGGTGAGCGGTAGCTCTCCGGTGGCCTCGTCGCCGAACCTGTCTTGGTCGCCGATCAGCCTTCAAGCTGACCGACGGGCATAGGACTGAGAAGTCTGTGACTCACGCCTTCGAGCCCATAGCGGAAATTTCAGGCCGCGACCATGGGGAAACTCATGCCAACGATTCTGTCCCCACGAGCTGCGGCCTAAGGCAACTATTCATCCGTAGCCAAGCAACCCTTGAATGTAACGCACCGTGAATAGACAGCACGACAGGGAGGACCGCTGGTCAGCGGCGCTGCGTAAGTTCGACCTGTTGACGGATCTGACAAGCCAGGCGTAGACAGGGGCGTATTCATCCGTTCGCAGGCCGCCATTGCGGGCCTGCACGCCCGCAGGGAGCTTGTCATGGCGGTTGCAGTCATCTTGGAGTTCGACGGAACGACTCTCGAGCAGTACGACGAGATCAACAGGCTGATGGGGCTCGCTCCCGGCGGACCGGGCCCTGTCGGTTCCATTTCCCATTGGGCCACGATGACGGACAAGGGTCTGCAAGTGACCGATGTCTGGGAGAGCCGCGAGCAGTTCGATGCCTTCGCTCAGGAAAAGATCATGCCCCTGAGCGTGAAGGCCGGTTTCGCGGGGCCTCCCAAGCTCACCTTCCACGACGTTCACAACTACTACACTCCCGGGAATAGCACCTGAAGCCTGGTATTGCAGGGCAAGGCCGGCCGTTTCAGTCCAGGGGCTCCGTAGTGTCGAAGTTGGGAGTCGCAACCGCTGTTCACTCGCGGCCGGAGCCGGTTGAACTCGGACGTGGTCAGGGCAGCGGCAGTTGAGACGATCTTCTGCACCTGCCCGCCACCACGCTTGCGTGACCCGCCGGTATCAGTCGGCCGGACGCAAAGACCCCGCGGTGAGGTCCGCGATTCTGAGGGCTACAAGGATGCCTGGCCAGCGTCACAGCGGCGAGACCGACAGGTCGGGAGGGCCGCGCGTCCGCCCGTGGGACGTGAGCTACCGCCGGATGCCCGGCTTCACACAGTTCTGACATCCATGCCGGCGGTGGGCGTCAGGACAACCGAACGGGTCGTCACCGACGTCGTCGGTAAGAAATTCCCTACCGCAAGCCACCTCGCCTCCTGCGCGGGCCTCTGTCCCGTCACGTGGCGGTCCGGATCCTCCGCCCGCGGGGACCCACGCCTCCCGCACAGGTAACAAGGAGCGGAGCAGGTGAAGCCCCACTTTGTCGTTGTTCGGATGTCGCGGAGGTGTCCCTATTGCTTCAGCGCCGCCCGGACGGCGGGCAGCACCTCGGTCGCCAGCATCTCGATGGAGCGCAGGGTCGCCGCCTGCGACAAGCCGCCCAGACCGACCTGGGCGAGGAAGCGGGTATGGCCTAGGATCTCGTGCTCCCAAAGGATCTTGTCGACGATTTCGGCCGGGCTGCCAGCGAAGAGCGCACCGCGCGGGGCAGCCCATGCCTCGAAGTCTGCGCGATCGAGCCGCCCGGTGCGCGGCATGTTCTGGTGGATGTATGAGGAATAGTGCGGGAAGAACGTGTCCTTCGCTCCCTGCGAGGTCTCCTCGACGTAAAAATGCGACGTCACGCCGATCCGCCCCGGCATCTGGCCGGCCTGTGCCGCCGAGCGTCGATATAGTTCGGCCAGGGGTCCGAACCCCTCCGGGCGCCCGAGGATCGCGAGGTATAGGGGCAATCCAAGCCTTCCGGCACGCGCCGCCGAGGCCGGCGTCCCGCCGACCGCAGCCCATATCGGCAGGACGGGCTGGGCCGGGCGCGGCCAGATTCCCGCATCCGTCAGCGGGGGGCGGGTGGTTCCGTTCCAAGTCACGGGGTTTTCGTCGCGGATCCGCAGCAGCAGCTCAAGCCGGTCCTCGAAATACTCGTCGTAGCGCTCCAGCGGCTGGCCGAAGAGCGGGAAGGACTCCAGGTAAGCGCCGCGTCCGGCGGTGATTTCGGCGCGTCCGGCACTGATGAGATCCAGCGTTGCGAAGTCCTCGAAGACCCGGACCGGATCGGCACTCGAGAGGACCGTGACGGTGCTGGTCAGGCGGATCTCTTGGTCTGCGCGGCCGCTGCGGCCAGCAGGACCGGGGGCGAGGACACCGCGAAGTCCTCCCGGTGGTGCTCGCCGACGCCAAAGACGTCCAGCCCCGCCTCGTCGGCCACCCTCGCCCATTCAAGGATGTCGCGGGTGCGCGCACCTGCATCCATCGGCTTCCCCTCAGCGTTGCGCGTGAGCTCGCCGAAGGTGAATATGCCGATCTCGAAGGGGACCGTGTCACTCATGCGCGTGCCACCGCTGGAGAACCGACCTCAATGGCGAGGAAGTCGCGGACGTCGTCGAGCATGGGTGTGTTGATGCCGTGTGCCAGTCCTGGATACACCCGCTCAATCAGCGAGGTGTGCTCCGGGAAGTACTCGCTGCTGCGGATAACCGCCGCGGGGGCGATGACCCGGTCGTCTGAGCCTCGGCCCCAGAACAGCGTTGGTCGGCTGCCACGCAGTGCCTCGTCGCCACGCTGTGGTGCGCCCAGCACGAATCCACCCAGCACTACGGGGGCCAGCACCCGTTCGGGTCGCGACCGCAGCAGCTGGCTAGCCATGAGCCCTCCCTGCGAGAATCCGATGGGAACGATGCGGGTGCCGGGGTGGACGTTGGCCTCGACCCAGGCCCAGATGGCGTCGGTTGCTTTCTCCACAGCCCCGGCCGCCGGGTTTCCGGGCGTGGTGATCGAGAACCATGCCGCGCCGCCGTTGTCGAGCTCAATCGGTGCCCGCAGGGATGCCCAAGGCAGGTTCAACCCAAGCGCGGAGCCCAGTGAGCCCAAGTCGTGCTCGTTCGAGCCGAAGCCATGCAGTAAGAGTGCGACCGCATCGGGAACCGCGTCGGCGGTCCAGCTTTGCGAGCGCACGTCGCGCAGTGTGGTGTTCATTCGAAGGGTCAGCTCCTTGGGTCAAGGGAATCCGGGATCCGGGGTGCGGCTCGTGAACCGCGGCGATCGGACGACGGCATGGAACGAACGGCCATCACCGGCCACAAGCACGGCCGCGTGCAGCTCACTTGGTTCAACGATACACTTATTACTTGCAGCTTCAACTATTCGCGCCGTCCTGGCTCCCCGGACGCCAAACCGCGCGGGTTCGCCTTCCCGGGTCAGCACAGGCTATGAATTCGTGCATGCGGCCCCCCATTTCCGGGCGCACGGCGGCCTCGCCCCTCTGACGGCTGCGCCCACAAGCCGGTCCCCCACCCATGCGAACGTCCGCCCGCACTGGCTGCAAGAGAATCCCGAAGCTCTGGCGGCTGTCCGGGCCGGCGACAATCTGGTCGTCACCAACCTCACGGTTTGCTCGGCCCCTACCCGAAGCTCGAGCACATCACCTGGGACATAACGAGATTTTTCCCAGGAGTTCCGGCTGCCGACAGGGATGATCATGAGGGCTTGATCCCAAGTCTCAGCAAGTCATGCAGTTCCAGGCGCTCCCGGCCATGAAGGAGTACGCAGCAACACCGCTGTCCACGCCAGGAGAAGGAGCCGCCAGACCAGCCGCCACCAACAAAAAATGGGCCCCCGCAGGGGCCCATAAAAGAGACTTGTACACATTCAGAGGCCCACAAGCCCCTGAACAGGGAAAACACGTGCCCGAGGTGGGACTCGAACTGCATTCCAAGCCTGGCAAACACTGGGCTCCCCCGGAAACATGCGAAATACGGGCCAGTCCGGTACCAGTACGAGCCGATCCGCAGCCCAAAGTGTGTACTTTGTACACACCCCAGATTCGCCCTTCCCTGGCGGGGCAAAGCCTGTAAAAGTTGTGTTCGTGTGGTCAGTGCGATCGGAGCCGGAAGGGCTCTCCGGGGGCAAGCACGCGGATCCGCTCGGAATTCACAACGACCGGGTACAGGTCTGCAGGGTTCCCGTTGAAGGGTGGGAAGCCGGGCGCGTCGACCGATCCCCAGTGATGGAGCAGCAGGTCAGCGGTCGGGTAGGCGTTGGCCATGTCAACAGCGCCGCGCAGACCGAAATGCCACTCGCTGTCAGAGAAATCGAAGAGCAGTGCGTCCGGCGCCGGCATGGTGAGGTGGTGTTCCGGGATGAGACGGGAGTCTCCAGGGGCCCAGATCGTCCCGTCCGGTGTCTCGATCCAAAAACCGCACGCATCCTCATCCCGGAATACGCGCTGTCCCGGCTGCGGGTCCGCGTTTTGCCAGGCATGGTCAGCCGGGGTGACCGTGACGTGGGCGGACCCGACCTGGAATGTGTCGCCGATGGCGTGCCCGTGGGCGGGCATCTTCTCGGACTCCATCAGCGAGGCCACATATGGAGTCGAGTGGTACTCCGTGGTGACCGGGAGGATGTCGAGACAGGTCGGGACACTGTAGTGGTCGTTGTCGCTGTGGGTGACCAGCACGGCGTCCAAGCGCGGGACGGTCGTCGGTGAGATGGGCAAATCGATCAGCAGCGGCATGTCAAAACCGCCCAGGACGGGATCGACCATGAGAACTGTTCCCCGGACATTGATCATGAACCCGGCCATACCCAGCCATCGAAGGATTGTCTGATCGGAAGGCTGGAACGACTCTGCACCAAAAGGCTGCGTAGCAGGAGCTGCCGCCTGTGGCTTGGGCTGCGTCCCCTCGCGGCGGTGCTGCGTCTCGGGCTCTGGGTTCTGACCCATCGTGGCTCCTTGCTCCTAGGGAAAATCATCACTACCTACAGGGAACGTACCTTCTCCCGTGTCCAATCCGGAGCATGCCCCGGGCCGTCCTCCTTCAATGGGGATGCTGATGGTCTGGCTATGCACCTGCGTCCGGGCTGATTTCAACAGTCGCGTCCTGTGTGCGGGAGGAAATCATTGGGGGCAGGTAAGGGCTTGCCGAGCATTTGCGCCGGTGGGCTTCGTCGATTCGTTCAGTCAGCGCCGGGTCTGCGGGTGTGAACGCGACGTCGTGTGTTGTCCCCGCCGCAGTGATCCGTCCGGCCCGTTGCATCATCGCGGACTGGTACCAACGGGAGTTCTTCCCGTTGTAGGCCCGGACAAACAGGCGGCCCTCAAGCACTACCGACCAGATCCAGGTATGCGTCCCGTAGGTGGTTCCGTCGGCACGCAGCGGTGAGATGTGCAGGTCGTCGCTGCTGGCGATCGCCGCAGTGGTGGGTGCATCCCAGGTGTTCATTGGGTTTCTTCTCCTCGGCTGGGGGTGCGTTGGTTGCCCGGCGGGGAGGGGAAGAACGCATCACCTCCCCGCTGCAGCCCCTGGGTTACGGGGACCGTGTTTCGAGGCGCCCATTAGCGTCCTCGTCGCTGACGTGCTCGCCCCATGTGGTTTCCGGCAGGTCAGGCCCGTAGGGGGTTTCCCACATCTCAACCGTGCTGGCCCAGTGGTCGGGAGCTGCCCCGTGCCAATGTACTTCACCCGGTGGCGTGTAGATAATTTGCCCTGGATAGACCTTGACGGGCATCTGGCCGCGGGACTGCACCATGCCGACGCCGTCCGTGACCAGGATCGTCTGCCCGAGAGCGTGGGAGTGCCATGTTGTCCGGACCCCGGGTTCGAAACGGAGGGTTAGCATACGGATGCGGTCATCCCACCGGATGACGTCGAAGTTCCAGATCCCGGTGAATCGTTGGTCGGGGCCGACCCCGGTCGGTGGCTTGGGCAGGATTTCCATGGTGCCACTTTCGTTGGGCTGTTCAGGGATACGCTCGGTTGCCTCGGCGGACGACCGAYGGCTGGTGGTATTCGTCGTCGGTTACGTGCTCACCCCAGCCGAATTCGGGTGATGGGTTCTCGGCGACCTCGAGGATGGCGAGTTGTTCCATGTAGTCGTTCGGGGTGRCCCCGTGCCAGTGTTCTTCACCGGGCGGTGTATAGACGGTCTGGCCTGCGTGCGCCTCAATGATGCCGTCGCCTCGGGACTACCTGGGTCGGATGGGACCGGTCAGAGGTGTTGGGCCGGCGTTGATCTGTACAGCCCAGTAGCCGGCTCCGGGTGCAGACGACTTCTGAAATTCAGTGCAGACGACTTCTGAAACTGACACACGAAAAGCAGCCCGCCGCGTAACCTGGCCGTCCCGTACGTTGTCCCAAAATCCCCGCCACAATCACCAGTCACAGGTGCAACTTTCGGTACGGTGCACGGATCATGACTATTGACCCGGGCAAGCGGTTAAATCGCAGCCTGAATGGCGGCTTTGCCGTTCCGTTTACGGAACCCTGAGCGGGACGCGGCAGAAGATTTCAGCCGGCAGTCGGCTCCTCGTCGTTGGCGACAGCCTCGATCCAATCCACAGCCTCGTCGGAAAGCTGGGGACCGACTGCTGATTCGCCAACCCACCAGTCAGAATCGGTTGTGCCGTCCGTAACCGCCATGATGTCGGCGATTACATTCGGCGGCAGCGGCTCGCCGTTGTGCTCAATGAGCCAGTCGCGTGTTTCCGCATCGACCAGAGGCCACCACTCGAAGATGTTCATCAACGCAGTATTGCACCGACGAAATCTTGCGTACACATTCCGCAGTGGGACTAACTCCGGCGGAGGCACCGGTTAAAAGGGCTTCGACCCGGTCAACCGGCGACTGCTGATGGACATCATCGAGGAACAAAAACTCGCCGGCGCGACCGTCATCATGGTCACGCACCAGATGGACGAAGTCGAACGGCTCTGCGACCGGGTGATCCTACTCAAAGACAGGACCTCCCTCGCCTGCGGCTGGGCGGGCGGAAGGCGGGCGACCCGGAACAGGCCCTGCGGGACGTGACGACGGGCAGGACGGGTGCGTACTTCGCCTACCCCGCCGAGCCTGCCACGCAGCCGGTGAAGGTCTACGGCACAGACCAGGGGGTCTTTGAAAACGGCAAGTACGACGCCGTCGCCAAGCATCTCCTCACCGCCTCCGCCCAGGCTGCAGTCGGCTCCCCGCAGCTAACCGCCGCGGCCAGCGGCGACGTGAAGACCGAATCCCAGACGTTCAAGGACGGCCAGCCGAGTGGGGGGCTTCGGCTCCGCCGTGCCGCCGCTGATGTTCCTGCCGGCTGCGCCGTTGACAGCGGAGCCACAGCCCTGCGCCGGACAGCCGAATCCACAAGTAGACCACGGCAGGCTAAAGAAACATCCGTACGGGTGCATCCGGGCAGGGCCTTCGGCCGGTAATAAAGGTGTAAGCACAACCGCAGCCCCCCATGTGGGCCTCGATGAGGAGTTGGAAATGCATAAAACACTTTCTGCAGCCGCCGGAGCGATGACGCTGCTGGCAGCACTGGCCCTGGCCGCCCCGGCCCAGGCCGGCACCTGGCATGACCGCGACGAGGGGACAGCGAAACTGTCCGTCCTCCATGGCGTCCCGGGCCTGACCGTGGACGTCTGGGTCGACGGCAAACTCACCCTGGACAACTTCACGCCGGGCACACTGGCCGGGCCGCTGAACGTCCCCGACGGTGACCACAAGATTGCCGTCACCCGTGCCGACGCCACCGGCGCCGACAACCCCGTGATCGGCCCCGTCACAGTGGACCTCGAAGCCGGCCGGGACTACACGGCCGTCGCGCACCTGGCCGCTGACGGCACCCCCACGGCCACTCTGTTCACCAACGACACCTCAGCCAGCCCTGACGGAAAGGGCAAGCTGACCGTCCGCCACGTCGCCGCGGCCCCCGCCGTCGATGTCCTGGCCGGTGGGACCGCAGTCATTGAAGGCCTCACCAACCCGCATCAAAAGACCCTCATCCTCAAAGCCGGAACCGTCTCCGCCTCGGTCGCCGCCGCGGGAACCACAGCTCCGCTGATCGGCCCCGCCGACGTCAAGATCGCCGAGGGGAAGAACACCATCGTCTACGCCTGGGGAAGCCTGGCCGCGAACAACCTCGGCGTCGCCGTGCAGGTCGTGGACTCCTCATCGCACGGACACGAACACCACGGTAAGTAGCCCTCCGCAGTTCCTGCCGCCACCAAGTTCTCTCCCCGGTGGGGCCGCGTTGACCGCGGCCCCACCGGCACGCGCACCGTGACCACACGGACGGCTGACCCAGCTCGGCCATGGCGGAGCCCCGGGGTGAGCGGCATAATGTGGTTCAACAGGGTCCATTGCCGCTCAAAGGAGCACCCCATGGAGGCTGCCGCCGCGCATGATTGGGACTCCGGTCTCGATCAGGCGTTTGCCGGCGGCGACGAACGCGTCCTCGCCGAGGCCTACCGGCGGTTTGGTCCGCTGGTTTACACGCTGGCGCTACGATCCCTGGGAGAGCGTGCCGCTGCCGACGACGTCACACAGGAGGTCTTCATTCGGGCCTGGAAATCGCGGACCAGCTATCGCCCCGAGGCGGCACGGCTGCCGGCGTGGCTGATCGGGATCACACGGAATGCCATCTCCGACGCCCTATCAATGCGCTCCCGACAGCTTCATCTGGAACAAGCCGCCATTCATCTTGTCGCGGACCCGGCTTCCGGACCGGATGCCGGCGATGTCGAAGAGGTCGCCGACCGCCTGACCCTGGACACAGAACTGGAACACTTAGGGGATCCACAACAGACAATAATGCGGCTGGCATTCTACGAAGACCTGACCCACGACCAGATCTCCTCGCGCCTGAACCTGCCGCTAGGCACCGTCAAAAGCCACATCCGGCGCAGCCTCACCCGTTTGCGCACCCGCCTGGAGGTGGAACATGGAACACCTTGACGCCGAACTTCTCAGCCTGATGGCCCTCGGCGAGCCCCTTGGCACAGACGCCGACGCAGACCACCTCGCCAACTGCCCCCAGTGCAGCGAAACCCTCCGAGGCCTGCAGCACGCCGTGCACATAGCCACCCTCGATCCCACGGGCATCGAACTCGAGAAACCCGGCAGCCAGAACTGGACCGCCATCCATCAGACCCTCGGGCTCTCCCCGAACCTCGCGACGGACCCCCTAACCCGACGAACCGACTGGCCTCCCGAGTCATCGGGGACGCCGCCCACCAGTCCGGCTGCAGAGGAAACGCCCCCGCGTCACGGCGAGGAACCAGAGGCTGCACCGACTCCTCTACGGCCCGGCGCCAAAAACCGGCATGCCCGTCCCGGGCTCTGGATGACCGCCGCTGCCGCCGGCATCGTCCTGGGCACGGCTGCCGGATGGACCGCGGCCGGAGTCCTCGGACACCCCGGCTCCCCTGCCCCCGCCTCCACCCAGTCGGTTCCCGCCGCCATCGTCCTCGCCCAAACATCCCTGACTCCCCTGCCCGCGCACACCGGGAGCGGAGACGCACAGGTCAAGCAACTCCCCGATGGAACCCGTCAACTCACGATCCGGCTCTCCAACGACCACATCTCCGGATTCCGGGGAGTGTGGGTCGGCTCTGCCGACCTATCCAAGATGGTCAGTCTGGGCGTCCTCGCCAATGACTCCGGCGTCTTCACCATCCCCGCCGGCATCGACCTGGCCCAATACCCCATCGTCGACATCTCCGACCAGCCGTACAACGGGAATCCCGCCCACTCCGCCGACAGCATCGCCCGCGGAACACTCAATCCGAAAACCTGACTCTCCAATACCCTTGGGAACTGCACTCCCGGGAGTTCCGCCGATGCTGTTTTCAAGCGGACGCCAACCATGATCCGGCCTCATTGAATATCCGGGAGGATTTCCGTGCGCGAGCCCTGATGGTCCTGTCCGGCGCCTCGCTCCTGGCACTGGCCATGGCATTGGGGTTCATAGCCGGTCGTGCTCCTTTGCAGCGCAACCGCAGCCGTTCGGCCCGGCGGCGCAGGCAGCTAAGTCCCACAGCATGCGCGCTGCTGGCTGCCCCGGGCCTCTACGTCGTTTTGGTCCCCGGGGCAGGGATCGATGCATCCGGAGCAGGAATCAGTGTTGACCTTGGACTCAGGATGCTGCTCCTGGCGGGGATCTGGTTCGTCTTCCGCCGGGAGGTAGTCCGCTAGTAGGTGAGGGTGGCAGCGGCGCTCTACAACGTCCAGGCCCCCGCGGACCCGGCGCTGGTCAGGACCGAAAACGCTTCTGCATTTGTGTGTTTCCTTTTCGTATGTTTTTGAGCCGGGCAAGTGACCTGCCGGACGGGGACTTAGTAGCGAGTGGGATTGCTCGACAACATCGAGGACTTAGGCGTCTGCGTGCCGTCGACGGTCGTACCGGCGAATGCGGGGTTGTTCCCGCATTCGCCGGTACGCTCCAGGCGAAGCGCCCTACCGGGTGTAGATGGGGCTACGCGGGGTATACGACTCCGGTGGCTTCTTCGGCTACGTTCCAGAGCCTCTTGGCGACGGCCTCGTCAAGCGCAACCGCCTTGATTTCGGACTTCACGGGGCAGCCCTTGAATCCGCCTTCGTGCGGCTCGTATAGGTTCCCGCCCGTCGCTTCGCTCGACACGGCCGCATACTGCGACGGTTCGCGCAGCGCGCCCATTGTCGGCTTGGTCGCTCGCCCGCGGTGGCCGGAGTTTCCATCACCGGCCGAGCGCGCTGCGCAGCAAGTCCCGGAGAGCCGAGCGGGGCCGGAGCGGACGAGCCGCGGGTGAGAGCCGGGTCTCTCGGGGAAGGCGGATCCGCAGTGCGCCTGGCCGAATGGTGAACCGCAGTGGGGCCGCCATGCGGAGCGCTTCCCCGTCCATGCCGACGTCGATCGGTCCACCCGAATCCACCTCAAACGTCGATGGCTCCCATACGACGGAGCCGGGAAACCTCTCCGGGCGCCCGCTGGCCGCGGCCAGCTGGCGCCGTGCTTCCGCTGGATCGTCCGGGAGCTTGACGGCGATCACCCCGAGGTGGCCGCCGTCGAGCCGGGGCCGGTTGGCGAGGGTGGCGGGCGTGCGGCCATACGGGTTGTTCGAGACCTGGACGACGTGCGCGCGGGTGCACTGCTCCCCCGCCGGACCGGTGAAGCGGAGGTCGAAGGGTCGGCTCCCGGGCCCCAGCATGCTCGGCAGCATGCTCAGGGTGGTGTCCACCTTGGCATTTCGGTACTCGGGGGAACGGACGATCTGCGCGTACAGCCCGAGCGAGACGTTGTTGACGAACACCCGGCCGTTGACTTGGCCGAGGTCGATGCGGCGTTCCACCGCCACTCCGAACGCGTCGAGTGCCCCGAGAACGTTGCCGCGGTCGAGGCCGAGGTCCATGGCTAGGTGGTTGAAGGTGCCGGCGGGCACCACGACCATGGGCACACCGTGCCGGGCGGCCACGTCCGCGACCAGCCCAAGCGAGCCGTCCCCGCCAGCCATGCCGAGCACATCGGTGCCGCGGGCCACGGCGGCCTCGGCCAGCCCGGTCAGGTCCTGCCCCGGTTCCAGGATGAACACCTCAATGCCGCGTGCCCGGCATTCGTTGACCAAGCCAAGGCGATCGGCCTTACCGCCGCCGCTGCGGGGGTTCACGATCAAGGCGGGATGGCCCGCCGGCGAAACGGCGCGGCCCGGAGGTTCCGACCGGCGGAGGACGCGGATGCCGCGGATGGCGGCGATGCCCACCAGGGCGAACACGGTCCCGGCGACGAACACACCGACCCAACCGTGAGGTATGCCACCGTGTCGCCCCACCCACGGCCAGGGCACACCGCGGTCTGCCGGGAGCCTCTGGGCACTCGGGGCAGCACCCTCCGGGCCATAGGCGGCGGTCATACCTTGCCGATCACGCGTCGATGCAGCTCCGTGGTGAGCTTGTGGATCTCGCGGGTGAGCTCGGTGTTGGTCTTCAGTTCGGTTTCCTGCTCGATGAAGTCGTGATCAGCCTTCTCCTGCTGGAAGGCGGATGCGCGGTTCTGCCCGATCATGATGAAGGTCGACAGGAAGATTGCCTCCAGCGAAACGACGAGGGTCAGCGTCGGCCACGGGCTCTTTTCGACGAAGAGCATCCAGCTGGCGAAGACGACCACATGGACGTAAACGAAAGGCATCGATCCGGCAAAGCTGGTGATTACATCGGCGATCCTCAGTTGCGGGTGCTCGGCGCGCTTCTCCCTGAACCTGGTCACGACTGGGTGTTCGCGCAGTGGGGGCGGAGGGTGGAGTCGGGGCATTGCTCTCTCCTCGGAAGTTGTGGCGGACGAGCCAGCGATCGGCGGCTGTTACCGCACTATGGCGTCGAGGGCCGGTCCCTGGGTGCTCCGCCGACGGTTTGGCGGGGGCAACGATAGAAATCTTCATATTTCGTCCTCAGAGCTGCCGAGGACGCTCACTCGTGCCCGAAAACTGCTCAGGCAGCTTGAGGGACTCGGTCCCCCACCTCCAGTTTTGATCGTCGGAACAGGAACGACAGAGGCGTAGGTCCCGAGACCGTGACGATGGCGTTCTCGCAAACGAACGTTTCCGAGGGTCCTCTGAATCGAGATTAGGCGGGTGTGACGTCCCTCTGGTTACTCTTCGAACGGGCGGCTGATGAAGCCTGACATGCCGGGAACGGTGAAGCGGACGGCGCCATGATCAGGTGCGTAGATAAGGCCTTGAAGCAGCGGACGATATTGCCCAGGCATTGCTCGATGCCACCAGGGTGAACCGCCCTCGAGGTCCTGTAGATACTGGTCGGCCGGTCCATGGTGCGCGCTAGGGGTAAGGCGTATGTGCGTTGACAGGCGCAGCCGGGCATCTTAAATTTTCTATGTGCCCGGCAAAGCCGGGATGGTTTTGCTTCACCCCTTGATAGCCGTGCCAGTTGAGCGGCAACGCCGCCGGACGCAGGAGGCCAAGATGTTGAAGTCACCGCTATACGAATTCGTCAATGAATGCATCGCCCGGAGTCAGGACGCCGACGGGCTCACCCAGGAAGAGCTGTACGGTCTCTACCTCAGCTGGTGCTCCCTCCGGGGAATTCCGCCCGCGCCAGCCAGAACTTTCAGAGCCGGGCTGCGCGCGGTAAACATCCAGCCAGACCACCGCGGCGGCCTGTGCACCGGGCTGGCGATGACCGGCCCCGCTGCCTGCGACTACATCCTCCATCGGGAGCTCCCCCTCGCATCGCTCCCCCAGGAGATCCAAACGACAGTCGCCGACGACGGAACCACCCCAATCGCCCGGAAACCCGCCGAACAAAGCGGCCCGGTATCTGCCCCGGCTGCCTAGACCTGACCACACACCAGATGCGCACCATCGGGCAAYGGCGCGCGGACGCTGAAGAGAAGCTCGCACGCCATCTCAAGGAGGCACGCCACCCGGCCGTCGAACAGCACCCGGCAGCGGAAAAATCTTCTGACGACTAACGGGACGCATCGGCTCTGGCCTTCCGCTCCCCGGTCCGGCTGGCGCTGAGGGCAGGCGGCACGGACCCCTGAAGGAACGACGCGGCCTCTTTAGGGAGCCCCGGGGGCCGCCATCCGCGTTCCGCTCGCGGAACGTCGCGGAGCGCTGGTGCGGCAACGGTCGTTGTCGACAAACAGATCGGACAGACCTGCGCGGTGCGAGGCATACAGCTCCGACGGGTCCTCCCGGTGCGATAACATGCTCAAGCTCAACTCCCCCGCGGCTCAATCAGTGAGACTCGACGCAATCTGCGGGCCTGCTGGGCTAAGAGAATGCTGTGAGCCGCCCGGGCCCAGAGCTCAACGCTCCAGGGCGCTAGCCGGCAAATGCCGTGAGGGTGTTTTCCTCTGAACTGAGTCCCGCAATGATGCCGTCGAGCACTTTGCGGAGTCCCCACATGTACTGCTCGGTAGATATGCAGCCGGCCAAGGTGCCTGCAGCGGCGGCGGACAATGGGTGGATCCGGGGGTTGGTCTGCCGGCAGCGTCCCGCAGCGCCCGTCTGGGGTGGCAAGGCACGTAGCCGCTCAGGGCCGGATCCGGGCGGCGGCGAGTTCCCGTTCCAGACGCCTGTTGGCCGCTTCAAGTTCAAGGACGAGACGGATGCCGGCCAGATTCAGACCGTCCTCGAGCAGGGCGCCGATCCTGCGCAGGGTCTCCAGGTCCTGTTCGCTGTACCGGCGGGTTCCGCCGACCGTCCTGCCCGGTTCCAGCAGGCCTTTTCGCTCATACAGCCGAAGGTTCTGCTGCCCGGTCCCCACCAGCTCCGCTGCCACGGAAATGGCATACACCGCCACGTTTCTCCCCGTGTTGCGCTCCATCAGATCCTCCTCAACAATCCCAAAAACCCCTTGCCCCAGTTTCACACCAGTGCTATAAAAAATCTATACCAGCCGCAACAGATATGCGGCTGGACGGAATGACAGAATCGACTTCAAGGAGTGAGAAGACCATGCTGATGCGTACCGACCCGTTCCGCGAGCTCGACCGGCTCGCCCAGCAGGTCCTTGGCACCACGGCCCGGCCAGCGGCCATGCCCATGGACGCGTGGCAGGAGGGGGACGAATTCGTCGTCGCGCTCGACCTGCCCGGAGTCGCCGTGGATTCGGTGGACATCGACGTCGAACGCAATGTCCTCACGGTCAAGGCGGAGCGCAAGGAACCGACGGGTGAAAATACGGAGCTGATCGCCGCCGAACGTCCCCGGGGTGTCTTCAGCCGCCAGCTCATCCTGGGCGACGCGCTCGATACCGAGGCGGTGAAGGCCAGCTACGACGCAGGCGTCCTGACGCTGCGGATCCCCGTGGCCGAGAAGGCAAAACCGCGCCGCATCGAGATCACCTCCGAGAAGAACGAGCAACAGGCAATCAACGCCGCCTGATCCACCCCTCCGGGAGGTCATTCCCGCGGGGCCAGGAGCACCGGACGGGCCGCCGGGAGAGTCGAGGGCGATGCAGAGCAGTCACGCCACCGCCCCAGTCGCGCAACAAAAAAGCGGCCCCCGACGGCGCCTCCCGCACCGATGGTCCCCGGCCAACCGGCCGGGGACCATCCGCACACCCCCGCGCCCCCGCCCTCCGGGGCTCCGCGCGCGGGCCGGAACAGAACAGCCGACGGGAGTTCGGACGATGAGAGAGCACAGGCCGGATCCATACGAGGTTCTCCACCTGGGCCGCGCTGCGACGGCCCCCGAGGTCACCCGCGCCTACCGGGCCCTGGTGCGCACCCGTCATCCCGATACCCGCCCCGCCGACGCCGGGCACGCAGATCCGAACGCCACGGCGCACGAGCGGCAGGAACTGCAGGAGGTTATGGATGCCTACGCCATTCTCGGGGACCCTGCCAAGCGGGCCGCATACGACCGGCAACGGTCGAAGACGCCCCCGCCGGAGCCTGCGCCACCGCACCGGGACCCCGGACCATTCGGGCCTGACCTGATCATCGGCCCGCTGCGATGGGAAACCCCCATCCCACCGGCCCCGGGACCGCAGGACCTGTGGTGGATATCTCTGTGAAAAAGCCCGAGACCGCTCCCGTCCGCCGACCACCCGATTCGGGAAAGGAAACCGCCATGAGCGCCTGGCGCCCATACGATGCCCATCTGATGCCGGCGTTTTACGAACGCTTTGAACAACGCTGGGGCAAGGGAACGGCCCCGTTCCTGGACCCCGAAGTCCACGAACAACCCCGGCCCCGGGCCCAGTGGATCAACCCGGACACCGGCGCCGCGGTCGCCGTGGTCCCCATCTGGGCCGAAGACCCCCGGCACCGCACCTTCGGCGTCTTCTACCTACCGCCCGCCGGGGACATCTGGGTGCTGCACCCCGGACACACAACCTACATCGAGTCAAGCCCGACGGGCACCGAAGAACAGATCACCCTGCGCAACGATGCCTTCAGAAAAGCCGTCAGCCACGCGAAGGAATTCATCTACGGCACCCAGCCCTAAACCCACGAACGGCGGCACCCACAGGCACTCGCGTGGGGACGAAGGCCATCAAGTGGCTGCTCTTCCCTCCGCGGGCCCGCCGAAGTCGGCGACTGATGGGCATCCACACACGATCGCGCCAGGGGTGCCGGGTCCTTGCATACTGCTAAGCATGCTGATTAAATTCTGATGCCGGCCGCACCGAAACGCGCCCCTTGGAGGGAATTGAACACCATGACCGAACCCGCATTCCCGCAGTCCTTCGTCGAGCACAAACTCCGTGAGGTCCTGGAAGGACAGATCCTGCGGCTGGCCGACGCCAGCTTCGCCGTCGTGGCCCAACACCGCCGACACCGGCTGGTCCATCTCGATCTGGAGGCAGACGACGGGACGCGCGCCACGCTGATAGGCGTTCCCGGTGCCCGCTTCAGACTGCGCGAGGAAGCGACGCCGACGCCTCACTAGACGTCCGGCTCCCACGCCGGTCCCGGGCGCCGGGGCTCCCGGGACGACCGAGCATCGGCCGTTGGGCAATCCGCAAGGACGTCCATTCCTCGAATTCTGCAGCTAACCCGGACTGACCGCCCGCTGCACGATCGCTCACCGGGACGACTAGGCGCTCGGACAAGACGAACCATCATGCTGATGCTCGGATGGGCATGTTGTGTTCGGCTGAGGGTTCTCGCACACCATCACGGACGCAGGGGCCAGAGCAGGCGGCGCCGCAGTGTCATCCGTGGAAATCGGAGCCGCCCATCCCGGCCGTGTCACTTGATTGGGTTGGTGCGCGCCGGAGAATAGCCATTGACTCCGTCCGGCCGGGTTTCGATATCAGCTGCGATCCATTCTTCTGGCGCCGCCGGTTGGAGCGTTCCTGTCCCTGTGATCCGGCTGGCCCTCGTCGGGGCTGCCGTGCCGTTTCCGCAATTGCCGTCCGCGGCGGATGTCCTCTTCCTCGCGGGCCTGGAGCTTGTCGCTCTGTTTCGTGTCCCGTGGTGGTAGCTGGATGGTCTCTTCGGCCGCGATGCCGGCCTGAAGCTGCCGTCCACGCTCCATCTCGGCGTCGAACTCGGCACCAAAGAGCAGCGACATGTTCAGGATCCAGAGCCACAGCAGCGAGATGATGACGCCGCCGATCGCCCCATAGGTCTTCTCATAGCTGTTGAAGTTGGCCACGTAGAAGGCGAAGGCCAGGGACGCGAGCAGGAAGATCACCAGGGCGATGGTGGATCCCAGGCTCATCCAGCGGAACCTGGGCTGCTGTACGTTCGGGGTGGCGTAGTAGAGGATGGCGATCACCAAGATCACGAGCAGCAGGATCACCGGCCACTTGAG